>DASXQO010000036.1:0-20007 GCA_036507115.1 Candidatus Eiseniibacteriota bacterium
CGGCACCGGAAAGGTGCTTTCTCTCGCGTCGGCGACGCTGCGGATCGAGCGGATGCTGCGGCGGGTGGGGCTCCGGGCGAAGGAGAAGCTGCTCCTCCTGCGCGTCCACCCGGACCTCGCGGTGCATCTGGTGGAGCAGAATCCGGATCTCCTGGAAGATCTCGAGCGGAGCTACCGTTTCCGCATCGAGATCCGGGATGATCCCTCGCTGCGGCGGGACGAAATCAGACTGTTCCGCGGCCGCACGTTCGAAGAGATCACGAAGCAGTTCGAGAAGTAGTCGAAGCTCCGGGAATACCGGACGGAAAGGGAAGTCATCGTGAAATCCAAAGCCAAGGCCAGGGCCGAAGCCGACGAGGTAGAAGCCAAGGCGAGACCCAAGGCGAAATCCAAGGCGGAAGCAAAGGCGAAACCCAAAGCGGGAGCGAAGACGGAGGCGGAGCCCAAGGCGAAATCCCGGGGCGAGTCGCGCTTCGCCGTCATCGAAGCCCAAGGGCGTCAGTTTCGGGTCGCGCAGGACGAGGAACACATCCTGCCCCATCTGGGGAAGGAGCCCGGGGAGGAGATCCGGGTCGAGCGCGTCCTGCTGGTCTCCGACGGAGGAGACGTCCAGGTGGGGCGGCCGCTCGTGGAGGGCGCCGTGGTCGTGATGCAGGTCGTCGGCGGCGAGAAGGGTGAGAAGATCACCGTCGGGACGTACAAGCGGCGGAAGAAGTATCGCCGCAAGATTGGATACCGGGACACGCTGACGCGTGTCAAGATCCTGGGCATCGATCTGCCCAAAGAGGAAAAAAGAGGAAAGCATGGCTCATAAGAAGGGCGTATCCAGTTCGAAGAACGGCCGCGACTCGGCGTCGCAGCGGCTCGGGGTGAAGCGGTTCGGCGGACAATGGGTCCGTGCGGGGAACATTCTCGTGCGTCAGCGGGGCACCGCGGTCGCTCCGGGGCTCCACGTGGGCCGAGGCAAGGACGACACGCTGTTCGCGCTCAAGGACGGTATCGTCGTGTTCGCGCGGCGCGGAAAGCGGGGGATGCAGGTCTCCATCGATCCGAGGACGCATCCTGCCGGGTCGCCGGCCGAGGACTCGGCCGAGGGCGCGCGTGCCTAAGCTCAGCGTCGTCGGCGCGGGAAAGGTCGGGGCTTCGGCCGCGCTCTATCTCGCCGAAGCCGAGATGGGGGACGTCACCCTCGTCGACATCGTCGAGGGGGTCGCCAAGGGCAAGGCGCTCGATCTCCTCCAGGCGGGTCCCGTCCGCGGTTACGATACGATGATCGAAGGGAGCGGCGACATGCGCTCGGTCGCGGGGAGCGATCTCATCATCGTGACGGCCGGATTGCCGCGGAAGCCCGGGATGTCGCGCACGGATCTGTTGAAGGCGAACGCGGACATCATCCGCGGTATCGCGCAGGCGATCCGCGACCACGCTCCGAAAGCGTTCGTGATCGTGATCACGAACCCGCTCGACGTCATGACCTATCTGCTCCACCGGCTGACCGGCTTCCCGCGCGAGCGGGTGATCGGGATGGCCGGGGTGCTCGATTCCACGCGCTTCCGCTCCTTCCTGGCGGCCGAGATCGGCGTCTCGATCGAGGACATCCAGGCGATGGTGCTGGGCGGTCACGGCGACACGATGGTGCCGCTCGTGCGCTACTCCACCGTCGGAGGCATCCCGATCGAGAAGTTCATCGCAAAGGAGCGTCTCGCCGAGATCGTCCAGCGTACCCGCGACGGCGGCGCCGAGATCGTGAAGCTCTTGCAGACGGGGAGCGCCTTCTACGCGCCCGCCGCGTCCGCCGTGCAGATGGCCGAGTCGATCCTTCGAGACAAGAAGAGGCTTCTCCCCGTGGCCGCCTATCTCAACGGCGAATACGGATTCCGCGACATCTACCTCGGAGTGCCGGCGATCCTGGGATCGAGGGGGCTCGAGAAGATCGTCGAGTTGGAGCTGACGCCGGACGAGAAGGCGGCGCTCGCGAAGTCCGCGGACGAGGTGAAAAAGGGCATCGCCGATCTCGAGCTGGAGCCCGCCGCGCGCTGACGCGCGCCGACCACGAGCTTACCCGAAGCGCCGCATCTATTCGGTTGCGGCCGCGTTACACTCCTCACCGATGCGCAACGTTCCCCAGCGGAGAGGAATGGGCACCGCCATCACGGCGACGTTCCTTGCGATCGTTCTGCTCGCCGGCGTCGCTTCGGCGTCGTGCGAGAACGGCCTCGAGGCCAGATCTCGCCAGTTCTCCCTCGTCTATTGGGACACCAAACCCGCTCCAATCGGGCCCACACACAAACGGAAGATCGCCCTCATGTGGGACCGGATGGCCCTGGCGCTTGCCACCGCGGCGCGAATCCAGCGACAGATCGAAAAGAACCGCAACCTTCGGGCGATATTATCCGAGGCGCCGGTCAGTCTTCAGATGTCTCCCAACGGCTCGATCGAGATCGTGTCCGCGCCCGACCGGATGACGCAGTCGCTCCGCGATTCCCTTCGATCCTTGGTCAGCGACTTGAAGCCGCGACAAGCCTCTGAAGTCTCCCTGTACAGCGTCAAGATGGCGCGGTCGGTCCGTGGTCCGGAAAAGGAAATGCTGCTCCGAAAGCTCCGAACTCTTGCCGAGCGAAGGACAGAGAAGGCGTCGCAATCCAGCCTGGCCCTGGACTGGGTCCACAAAGATTGCAACGTAGGAGATTCGGACCGTCCGACACTCTTTGTCGTGACTAGTCGGGTGGCGGGGAGAACCACCTACTCGATCATGAGTGGTTTGTATGTCGATCGTCGAGACGCACTGCATGCAGCCCGGCAACTCTCTGCGGAATTCCAGACACCAGCACGGGTGGTGCCGATCCGGCTGAACGGCCCGCTCCTGAAGAACGTGTTTCCTCCTGTGTAGCCTTTCGCGGACTCACACTCGGTCGAGTCATCAAGGGCGTGACGGGGCTCAATGAAGCCGCGGTGCGGAGTCCGCTTGAGTAAGCCGAGTCGTCACAATTACTTACACCCGCGCTTGACGCCCGGCCCGGCGATTGCTAGCATGGCTCGTGCACCGTTCTGCCTCCCCTTCAGCGGAGCGTGAAGCCCTGGAGCTTCAGCCTCCCACGGCCGTGGGGATCATCCCCGCCCGGCTTCAGTCGACCCGTCTCCCCGAAAAGCCATTACAAGACCTAGGCGGCGCTCCGCTCATCGCGCGGGTGCTGGAGCGGGTGCGCCGGTCCGCCTCCTTTCGCGCGGTGCTCGTCGCGACCGACAGCGAGCGAATCGCCGATGCGGTCCGGGGGGCGGGAGGCCAGGCGGTCATGACCTCCGAGGCGCTTCCCTCGGGGCTCGATCGGGTCGCGGCCGCGGCGCGCGACCTCGAAGACGACGTCATCGTGAACATCCAGGGGGACGAGCCCTTCGTGAGCCCCAGAGGCCTCGATCATCTCGTCTCTCTCTTCCGGAACTCAAACGTGATCATGGGCACGCTGGCGGCGCCCTTTCCCGCAAACGAAGAAGTGAACGATCCGAATCGGGTCAAGGTCGTGGTGGATCGTATGGGCAGGGCGCTCTACTTCTCGCGGTCGCCGATCCCGCACGGCACGGTTGCCGGGGATGCCGCCGGGATCGGCGCAGGTCCGGCCGCCCTCCTTCACGTCGGCGTATACGCGTACAGGCGCGAGACGCTCTTCGAGCTCGCGCGCCTGGGCCCCTGTCCGCTCGAGCGCGCGGAGCGTCTCGAGCAGCTTCGGGCCCTTTGGAACGGCATTCCCATCCACGTGGCGGTGGGTGACTACGGGTCCCTGGGCATCGACACGCCCGAGGATCTGGAGCGAGCGAGGCATCTTTTCGGGGACGGGAGGGAGTAGGCCATGACCAAGTTCGTGTTCGTGACAGGCGGGGTCGTCTCGTCGCTGGGCAAGGGGATCGCGGCATCCTCCATCGGCTCGCTCCTCAAGAGCAGAGGCCTCGAGGTGACGATCCAGAAGTTCGATCCCTACCTGAACGTGGATCCGGGCACGATGAGTCCGTACCAGCACGGAGAGGTCTACGTGACCGACGACGGCGCGGAGACCGACCTGGACGTCGGTCACTACGAGCGCTTCCTCGGTGTCTCGATGCACCGCGAGAACAACGTGACGGCGGGGCAGATCTACGACTCCATCATCCAGAAGGAGCGCCGGGGGGACTATCTGGGTCGCACGGTCCAGGTGATCCCGCACGTCACCGACGAGATCAAGTCGCGGATGCTCGGAATCACCCGGCAAGGCCAGGTGGACGTCGCCATCGTGGAGATCGGCGGCACGGTGGGGGACATCGAGAGCCTTCCGTTCCTCGAGGCAATCCGACAATTGCGGCTCGAGCTCAAGCGGGAGAACACCCTCTTCGTCCACGTCACGCTCGTCCCGCACCTGGGCGCGGCGCGCGAGATCAAGACGAAGCCCACCCAGCATTCGGTCAAGGAGCTGCGCGCGATCGGTATCCAGCCCGACATTCTCCTCTGTCGGAGTGAGGTCCCGCTGCCGAGCGACGTGAAGGAAAAGATCGCGCTCTTCTGCAACGTTCCCAAGGAATCGGTCATCGAGGCGATCGACGTCTCCTCGATCTACGAGATCCCGCTCATGTTCCACCGCGGCGGGCTCGACGATCTCATCGTCGAGTACATGCACCTGGACGCGCGGCCGCCCGACCTCGAGGCCTGGGAGACATTCTCGGAACGGGTGCGCGCCGCGAAGGAGCAGGTCACGATCGCGGTCGTGGGGAAGTACACGCACCTCCGTGACGCCTACAAGAGCATCAACGAGGCGATCGCGCACGGGGCCGCGGCGAACGACGTTTCGGTCCGCGTCGAGTGGGTGGATTCCGAGCGGGTCGAGATGGACGGACCCGTGGCGCTCCTGGGCCAGGTCCATGGGGTTCTGATCCCCGGCGGCTTCGGAGACCGCGGCACGGAGGGGATGATCCAGGCGGCGCGCTTCGCGCGCGAACGGAAGACGCCGTTCTTCGGAATTTGCCTCGGCATGCAGTGCGCGGTGATCGAGTTCGCGCGCGACGTAGCGGGGCTGGACGGCGCCGATTCCTCCGAATTCCGCGCGGACACGCCGCATCCCGTGATCGATCTCCTGGAATCCCAGCAAGGGGTTTCCAAGAAGGGAGGCACGATGCGGCTCGGCGCCTACGATTGCGATCTCGAACCCGGCAGCCACGCCGCCGAGGAATACGCCAGGTCGCAAGTGGCCGAGCGGCATCGCCATCGCTACGAATTCAACAATCGGTACCGCGAGAACCTCGAAAAGGGCGGAATGCGCGTGACCGGCGTCACCAAGGACCTGAACCTGGTCGAAATCGTCGAGCTTCCCGACCACCCCTGGTTCGTGGGAGTCCAATTCCATCCGGAGCTTCGTTCACGGCCCTCCGATCCGCATCCGCTCTTCCGTGGATTCGTGCGCGCCGCCGTGGAGGAGCGCCGCCGGCGTGAAGGGGCTTCGGCCGCGAGCAAGAGCGCGACCGGAGCGCCCCTCAAGTAGGATACCAAGGTGGCCCGGACCTGGAACGCCATCACAGTCGGAACGGCGCGCATCGAGCAGGGCCGGCTCGCCCTGATCGCGGGACCGTGCGCCCTCGAGGACTCCGGCATGGCGGAGGAGGTGGCGCGCGAGGTGAAGCGGATCGCTTCGGACTTGAAGCTTCCCTTCGTGTTCAAAGCGTCCTATGCCAAGGCGAACCGTTCTACCAGAGAGAGCTATCGTGGGCCCGGCGTCCGGGACGGCCTTCGCGAGCTGGCCCGCATTCGCGAGGCGGTCGGGGTTCCCGTGTCGAGCGATGTGCACGAGACCTCCGAAGTAGCCGAGGCGGCCCAGGTCCTGGACATGATCCAGGTGCCCGCTTTTCTTTGCCGTCAGACCGCGCTCATCGAAGCGGCGGCGCGGACGGGGAAGCCGGTGCATCTCAAGAAGGGGCAGTTCCTCGATCCGGGATCGATGGCGCGCGCGGTGGAGAAGGCGCGCGCGGCCGGGGCGCAGGGCGTCCTCGTTACGGAACGGGGAACCATGTTCGGCTACGGAGACCTCGTCGTGGACTTTCGCGGGATCGAGATCATGAAGCGGTTCGGCTGTCCGGTCTTCTTCGACGCCACCCACTCGGTCCAGAGACCGGGAGGGGTCGAGACCGGAGGGGAGCGAGAGTTCATCCCGGTGCTGGGTCGCGCGGCGGTGGCGGCCGGGGTGGACGGCATCTTCATCGAGACCCATCCGGATCCGTCCCGGGCCCGGTCCGACCAGGAGAGCCAGTGGCCGCTCTCGGAGCTCCGCGGGCTGCTCCAGTCCTGGGTGAAGATCAGGCAATCAATTGCCGATGAGAGACTTGTGGGGGCACGACCGGCGTGAATCCGAGGACGTCACAACCAACTCGCCCCGGGGCGAGTTCGGGGACGGGCGAGATTCTGGCACCCGAACGGGCGGATCGGTCGCGGATCGGCACCTGGGCGCGGGAAATCCTCGAGACCGAGGGGCGGGCAATCCTTGACCTCAAGGAGCGCATAGGCGCGGACTTCGAGCGGGCGGTTCAGCTTCTGCTCGAAGTGCAGGGGCAGGTGCTCACCTCGGGGGTCGGCAAATCCGGCCTCGTCGCGAAGAAGATCGCCGCTACCCTCACCAGCACCGGCACTCCGGCCAACTTCGTCCATCCCGTCGACGCGATTCACGGAGATCTCGGAATCGTCACCGACCGCGACGCGGCCATCCTGCTTTCGAAGAGCGGAGAGACTCCCGAGCTTCTGGGCCTCCTTCCGGCGTTCCGGAGGCGCGGCGTTCCTCTGCTCACGATCACCTGCCAGCCGGAATCCTCGCTCGCGCGCGGTTCGGACTGTGTCCTCGATCTGGGCCGGATGCGGGAGGCGTGTCCCGAGGATCTGGTGCCGACGACGACCACGACGGCCGCCCTCGCCCTGGGGGACGCACTCGCCATCGTGCTGCTTCGCATGAAGGGATTCTCCCGGGAGGATTTCGTGTTTCTCCACCCGGGGGGCGTTCTCGGACGGACGGCGATGCTCCGCGTTTCGGAACTGATGCACCGCGGGGACGCGCTGCCGGCGGTGCGGTCGGACGCGACGCTCCACGAAGCGCTGCTCGAAATCTTGAATAAGCGCCTCGGCATGACGACGGTCGTGGACGACCGTGGAACGCTGCTCGGCGTCCTGACGGACGGGGATCTCAAGCGAATATTACTCAAAGGAGCCGCGGACCTGGGCCAGCCCGTCTCCAAAGTCATGTCCACGACTCCGCGCACGATCGAGGAGGAGGCCTTGATCGCGCAGGCGGTGCGCCGCATGGAGGAGAACGAAGGAGGCGCGATCACGTCGCTCGTGGTCGTGGATGCGAGCGGAGCGCCGCGAGGCGTCATCCACTTGCACGACTGTCTTGGGGCCGGCGGGCGGATCGGGTGAGCCATGCGTGCCCTGTTTGCCGGGCCTCGGGAGGGCGTGATACGATGGATCGCCCCGCAAGTTCTGACGCTGGTCGTGGCGATCGCGGGCGCGGGCTGCCAATCGCGGACCGCCCCGACCCCCGGCGCCGCGAACGTCCGCATCCCGGATCAGGAGGCGCGCGACTTCACCCTCACAGAGACCTCGGAGGGTAAGAAGAATTGGACCCTCTGGGCGTCGTACGCGGCGATGTACAACGACCGAAACCTCGTGGATGCCCGAACCATCCAGATCGAGTTCTTCGACTCGAAAGGAAAGCGATACTCGACCCTGGTCGCCGACCGGGGGCTCGTGGATCAGCGGACGAACGACCTGGACGCCGTGGGTAATGTGCGCATCGTCACCGAGACCGGCGTCCGCATGGAGACCGACTCGCTGCGCTGGGTCAACCGCGCGGAGAAGATCATGTCGGACGCCTTCGTGCGGGTGACCCGGAACCGGGACGTCGTCACGGGCTATGGCTTCGAGAGCGATCCCAACCTGGATCATTTCCATCTCAAGCGCGAAGTCCGGGCGGAGGTCTCTGACGAGAGCCATGGAAGGGACTCGCTCTAGCCATGACGGGTCTCGAGGGTCGGAATTTGGAGCGGTTCTACGGCCATTGGAAGGTCGTGAACCAGGTTTCGATCGAGGTGCAGCGCGGAGAAGTGGTCGGTCTCCTGGGGCCGAACGGCGCGGGGAAGACGACGACCTTCTATCTGATCGTCGGCCTCCTGCGCGTGGATGGAGGACAGATCCTCGTCGACGGCAAGGACATCACGCGGATGCCGATGCACGAACGGGCGCGCATGGGGATCGGATATCTGGCCCAGGAGCCGTCGATCTTCCGCAAGCTGACGGTCCGGGAGAACATCCTGGCCATCCTGGAAACGCTGCCGATGAGCAAGACGGAGCGGGCGGAACGGCTCGCCGCGCTCCTGGAGGAGCTGAACATCGCGCACCTGGCGAACCGGAAGGGGTACAACCTCTCGGGAGGGGAACGCCGCCGCGTGGAGATCACGCGGGCGCTCGTGACGCACCCGAAGTTCCTCCTGCTCGACGAGCCCTTTGTGGGCATCGATCCGATCGCGGTCGCGGAGATTCAGGACATCGTCGGCAGGCTGCGGCAACGCGGACTCGGCATTCTGATCACGGATCACAACGTGCGCGAGACCTTGAGCACGACCGACCGCGCGTACATCATGTTCGAAGGGAAGATCCTCCTGGAGGGTACGAGCCAGGAGCTCGCGGAAGATCCGATCGCCCGCCAGATCTATCTCGGCGAGCGTTTCCGGCTGGATTGAGGGACATCGCGCCATGGAAATGAAACACAGCCTGAGCATGCAGCAGAAGCCGACGCTGATCATGACGCAGCGTCTCCAGCATGCGCTCAAGCTGCTCCAGATGCCGACCCTCGAGCTCCAGCAGGCGCTCAAGATGGAGCTGGAGCGGAATCCGCTCCTGGAGGAGGTCGACGAGGTCGAAGAGGTGCAGGAGATCGAGGAGGTCAAGAAGGAGGTCGGCCAGGAGGAAACCGAGCAGCCGGCGGAGACCGAGCAACCGGCCGAAACCGAGGTCAAGGCGGAGCAGGAGGTCGATTGGGGCGAGATGTGGCCCGATCAGTTCGAGACGATCTCGGCACCGCGCACCGACGACGGAGACGCGGAGTTCTATGAGCGCGTGCCGGTCACGGTGAAGAGCCTGGGCGACCATTTGCTGGAGCAGCTCCGCCTGAGCAACCTGGACGAGCAGGCGATGGAGATCGGGGAGTTCCTGGTCGGCTCGATCGACGAGAACGGTTATTTACAAACGACGGTCGAGGAAGTCGGCGAGACCTTCCAGGTCAGTCCCGAGCGTGTCGAAGAAGTTCTCGCCGTGATCCAGACCTTCGAGCCCGCCGGGATCGGCGCGCGGAATCTGCAAGAGTGCCTCTGGATCCAGATCGTCCAGAAGAAGATGGAGGGGACGCTCGCGGGCCGGATCATCCAGGAGCAGTTCGATAACCTGCTCAGCAAGCGGTTCTCCGAGATCGCTCGCAATCTCAAGTGCACGGTCGAGGACGTCCAGGGGGCGAGCGACACGATCGGGACGCTGGACCCGCGACCCGCGCAGGAGATTGCGGCCGAGGAGACCCGGTACGTCGTGCCGGACCTCATCGTGGAGCGCGTCGGCGAGGATTTCGTGGTCGCGCTCAACGACCGGAACGTCCCGCGGCTCCGGATCAGCAACGCCTACCAGCAGATGCTCCGGAACAAGAACTCCGTCGGGGACACCACCCGCAAATACATCACCGAAAAGCTCAACTCGGCGAAGTGGCTCATCCAGACGATCGAGCAGCGCCGCAAGACCATGATCAAGGTGATGCGCCGGATCGTCGAGGAGCAGCGGGAGTTCTTCGAGAAGGGGGTCGAGGGCCTGAGGCCGCTCACCCTCCAGCAGATCGCCAACCAGATCGGCATGCACGAGTCGACCGTGAGCCGGGTGACCACGAACAAGTACGTCCAGACGCCGCGCGGCGTCTTCGAGCTGAAGTATTTCTTCTCGAGCGGTCTTCAGACCGAGGACGGGGACGACGTCTCCGCCAAGGTGGCGAAAGGGAAGATCTCGCAGTTGATCCAGGGTGAGGACAAGCGCGAGCCGCTGAGCGACCAGCGGATCGCGGAGCTTCTGCACGAGCAAGGTCTCAAGATCGCGCGGAGGACGGTGGCCAAGTATCGGGAGGCCCTGCGCATATTGCCGGCCCGTGCGCGCCGCCGCTATGCGTCACGGATCGAGAAGTGAACATGACCCACTCAGGGGGACGCGATGCAGATCACGATCAAGGGGCGGCACTGGAAGGTGACTCCCGACTTCCGCGAGTACGCGGAGCGGAGGATCGAGAAGTTGCAGCGTTACTTCTCGCACCTGATCAGCGCGCAGCTGACCGTGACCGAGGAGGGCTACCGCCATCTGGCGGAGCTCCGCATATTCGGAAACGGTGTGGACTTGACAGGACGCGCGCAGGATCCGGATCCGCGCGTAGCGCTGGACGCCGTGCTCGAGAAGCAGGAGCGCGCGCTGAAGCGCCGCAAGGAACGGCTGAAGGACTCGAGGAAGCGGGGCAAGAGTCTCCGCAAGGCGGCCATCCCGGTGCTCCCGCCGGAGGAAGTGGCGCGGAAGCGGGACGGGGTCGAGATCGTCCGCGTGAAACCCAAGCAGCGCACGCTGACGGTGGAGCAGGCGGTCCGGATGCTGCTCAAGACCCGCCAGCCCGTGCTTGCCTTCTCGGAGCCGGACGGGGGAGGCATGCGGATCGCCTATCGCCTGGAGGATGGGCAGGTAGGATTGCTTGAGCTCGATTAGCACCACGCAAATCACGATCGCGCAGCTCTACGAACAGCAGCGCGAGCCCCTGTCGCTCGAGGTCCTCACGAAGGGGCTCGAGGCCAAAGTTCCCATCATCATCAGCGACATCAACCGCCCGGGCATGGCCCTGATGGGCTATCCGGAGAACTTCCTCTTCGAACGCATCCAGATCCTGGGCCGCACCGAGATCGCCTACCTCGGCACCCTGAGCCCGAAGGGACGGTCCGAAGCGCTGGACCGCCTCTTCCAATTCGCGATGCCGGGCATCATCGTGACCAAGGGGCTCCAGCTCCCGGAGGGGCTCCTCGAGCGCGCGAACCGGCATCAGGTGCCGCTGCTCCGGACGCCTCAGGATACGACTCCGTTCATCCACCACCTCACCGCCTACCTGGACTGGGTCTTCGCGCCCTCGGTGACGGTCCACGCGTCGCTCGTCGACGTCTACGGAGTCGGGCTCCTCTTCACCGGCAGGAGCGGCATCGGCAAGAGCGAAACGGCGCTCGACCTGGTCGAACGCGGCCACCGGCTCGTGGCCGACGACGTGGTCCGGATCACGCGGCGGCACGGCGACATCCTGATCGGCGCGTGCAACGAAGTGCTGAAACATACGATGGAGATCCGGGGACTCGGAGTCATCGACGTCCAGGCCATTTTCGGCATCCGCGCGATCCGGGGGCAGAAACGGGTGGAGGTCGAGGTGCATCTCACGGAGTGGGACAGCAAGGCGGATTACGAGCGCCTGGGGCTGGACGACAACAACGCCCGCTATCTCGACGTGGAGATCCCGCTCGTGACGGTGCCGATCCTTCCCGGAAAGAACATCACGGTGATCGCCGAAGTGATCTCGCTCAATCATCTGGTCAAAGTGTACGGATACCATCCGGCCCGGGCGCTGAACGAGCGTCTCATCGAGAGCATGCGTTCCAAGTTTCTCGCGAATCCGCTGGTCCGAGATGACACCGAGTGAGCCGGTATGAACCCCAGTCCGGTACCCCATAGGCCGGTAGGGTTCCTCGTGACGCACGCCGCGCTGGGCTCGGAGCTCCTCCGCACGGTCGAGGGGATCCTGGGCGCCCAATCCGACGTCTTCGTCCTCAGCAATGACGGCTACTCCGGCGAGGCGCTGAGCCGCGCCATCGAGGAGCGTGTCCGCGACGTGCCGGGCGAGCGGCCGGTCGTGGTCTTCACCGACCTCGCGGCGGGAAGTTGTGGAATCGCGTCGCGCCGGGCCGATCACGGCGAGCGGGTGGTGAAGAAGGTCACCGGCGTCAATCTCCCGATGCTCCTCGAATTCTTCCACTACCGCGACACGCTCCCCTTGGATGAGCTTCTGCCGCGCCTGGAAGCCAAGGGGAAAGCCGGCATCACCGTCCTCTAGCGTGCCGCTTCTGCTCGCGCGCATCGACGACCGGCTCCTTCACGGCCAGGTCGCACACGGTTGGGGCGGACCACTTCGTCCAACCTGGATCGGCATCGTCTCCGACTCGCTTCGCGCCGACCCGGCCCGCGCAAGCCTCTATCTCTTTGCGGCGCCGGAAGGCGCGCGCGCGGAGACGCTCTCGGTTTCCGAAGCGCTACACGAGTCGACGCTGGAGACCATCCGGTCGCAGCGGGCCTTTCTCCTCTTTCCCGGCGCCGAGGAGCCGCTGCGATTGAAAGAGGGGGGATTCCCTCTGGAAGAGGTGAACGTGGGCGGGCTCCACCACGCGGCCGGGAGGGTCGCGCTGCTCCCGTACGTCTACCTGGACGTGAGGGAGCGGGATCTCCTCCTCGCTCTGTCCCGGCTCGGGGTCCGGCTCGTGGCGCAGGATCTCCCGACGAATCCTCCGCGGAGACTCGAGCCTCTGCTTTCGGGAGTCGCATGACGCGATCCGCGGAAGCGCCGGCCCGGCTCGCGATCGCGATCCACAACCACCAGCCGGTCGGGAATTTCGATTCGGTGTTCGAGGATGCAGTCCGGCGGGCGTACCGGCCGTTCCTCGACGCCCTCGCGCGCCATCCGGGCGTGCGTCTCTCGATGCACTGGTCGGGACCCCTGTTCGAATGGCTCGAAGGACACGACGCTTCGATCCTCGACGCGCTCGGAGCGCTCGTGGCGCGCGGCCAGGTGGAGCTCTTGTCGGGCGCCTTCTACGAGCCGATCCTCGCCGTAATTCCTCCCTGGGATCAGCAGGGGCAGCTCGAGCGGATGAGCAGCTATCTCAAGTCGCGCTTCGGGGTGACCGCGCGGGGAGCCTGGATCGCCGAGCGTGTCTGGGAACCCGACCTGCCCGGCGCGCTCTCGCGCGCCGGCATCGAGTACACGCTCCTCGACGACCACCATTTTCTGCTCGCCGGCGCGGACCCCAGCCTCCTCCGCGAACCGTACCGGGTCGAATCGACGATGGGGCAGGTCGGGGTGTTTCCGATCGAGCGCGAGCTCCGCTACCGGATCCCGTTCCAGCCCGTCCCGGAGCTGCTCGAGTTCTTCCGCTCGAGCCCCGGGTCGTCCGAGGGTGTCCGGGTGTTCGGGGACGACGGCGAGAAATTTGGAATCTGGCCTCACACGCACGATTGGGTGTACGGCCAGGGCTGGCTGGACGCCTGGCTCAACGCGCTGGAAGCGCGCCGGGGGATCGAGGCGCTGCCGCTGGGAGAGGCGTGGGACCGCTGCCCGCCCCGGCGGAGCATCGCGCTCCCCGCCGCGAGTTATCCCGAGATGATGCTGTGGGCGCTTCCGCCGGAGGAGCAGGTGCGGATCGAGGAGGAGCAGCGCTGGCTCGAGAGCCAGGGCAAGCCGGAACTCGCGCGACGGATCGCGACCGGGACCTGGCGCGAGTTCCTCGCGCGCTACCCCGAGTCGCGGCGGCTCCACCGGCGTGTCTCGGAGCTGAGCGCCCGGATCGAGCAGGCGGGCCGCTCCTGCCTCGCCCAGGAACAGTACGAGGAGGCGAGGAGGGAAGTGCACCGTGCGCAGTGCAACTGTTCGTACTGGCACGGCGTCTTCGGCGGATTCTACCTCCCCCACTTGCGGGAATCGGTCCGCGAGCACATGCTCCGCGCCGACGCGCTCACCGACGCGCTTCAGGGGGCGGCGGGCGGTTGGATTCTCGAAGAGGGGGAAGAGGAGCTGAGGCTCAAGTCCTCGCGGGTCGCGGTGGGCGTGGCGAAGGACGCGGGAGGCGCGATCGTGGAGATCGCGGAACGGCGCCGTCCCTACGATTTCGCGTGCGTGATCGCGCGTCGCCGCGAGGCCTACCACCACCGCGTCGAGGACGCCGCACGCCGCACGGCTCGCGCCGGGGACGCTCGGGGCGGGCCTCGCGACGCGGCCGCGGAGCACGCGGGGGGTGGGCAGCCCGAAACGATCCACGGTTCGATTGCGGTCAAGGAGCCCGGGCTGGAGCGGCTCCTCGAGTACGACGAGCGGCCGCGGTGCGCGTCCCAGGAGTGGTTCTACTCCGCGGCGGAGGTCGAGGCCGCGGGAAGTCTGCGCAATGCGATCGGGCGCGGACCGGTGGGGCTTGTATTCGCCCCCGCGGCCGGGCAAGCGCTCTTGGGAAGCCCAAGGTCCGCGCACGCGGGCGCCCACGCCGAGGATCCCCAGCCGCCGCGCATCACGCTTTTCTCCCAGGGCGGATCGCTCCCGGCGATCCGGAAGGAGATCGCGGCCGGATCGGACGAGCGCGATTTCGAAGTCCTGTTTTTCGGCGTCCCCGCCGACGGGTGGCTCGTGAGCGAATGGAACCTGAGCCTCCTCACCGGGGATGCCCCGGGCCGGCGCCTCCTTCTCACCGTTCCCCCGCGCCGTCCCGTCGCTGCGGGAACAATCCAACTTGGTTTCGCCCCCGGCTCCTTCGGGGAAGAGGATTCCGTCTCCTCGATGCGGCTCGAAGACTCCCAGTATCTCCACGTCGCGCTGACCCTCGTCTTCGAGCCGCATGCGCGCGTGGAGTGGTCGCCGATCGAGACGGTATCGCTCTCCGAGGCGGGTGCCGAGCGCGTGTACCAGGGGACGGCCTTCGTCATGGGATTCCGCGGCGCCGGCCCTGCGGCGCCGATCCGAATCCGCGCCCGGGTCGAGGAATGCGATGCTCTCTGAGCTCTTCCGCGTTGCGCTCCTCGGGGGCATTCTGGCCATGGATCGGTCGGCCGGCTGGAATTTGATGCTGGGGCAGCCGCTCGTCGGCGCCTGCCTCGCGGGTGCGCTCCTGAACCCGGGCCCGCAGTGGGAGCTCTGGGCGCTTCGGATCCCGCTCGGGGTCGGCGTCCTGCTCCAGCTTCTCCTGACCGATCCGTCGCTCCCCGCGGCGCAGCGCCCGCGTGACACCGCGACCGCCGGCGTCATCGGGGCGTCGGTCGCGCTGCTCGGTGTGGAACGGTTTCCTCCGCTCCTGCCGCTCAGCACGGGCGGCATCCTCTGGGTCCTGATCGGGACGACCGCGGGGCTTCTGGCGTCGGTCGCCGGTGGGTGGATGGAGGCGCCGCTACGCGCGAGGAACCAGGCGAGCGCCCGGCGCGCGGACGAGCTGGCTCAACAGGGCAACCTGCGTGGATTCGAATCGCTCTACTGGCGCGGGGTCACGCGCGTGTTCCTGCGCGGCGCGGCCTGGTCCGCGGCGGCGACCGTCGCGGGCGTCGCCGCCACGGCGGTCACGCTGCCCCGGCTCGCCCGCTTCGTCACCGGTCCGCGGGCGGGCTTGATCTTCGCCGTGCTCCTGGGCGCCGCCCTTGGCGCCGGATTCCACACGCACGTCCGCACACCGCGCCACGGTCTCCGCTGGGCCGCGATCGGAGCGCTCGCGACGATCTTCGTTCTCCTGCGCCTGCGCGGGGCGGAGCCGTGATCGAACCCCAGCCGGCGATCGCCGCGCCTCGCGCGGCGCCCGCGCTCCGCGGCCTCGATCTCGCGAAGGTGGCCTCGCGCTCGCTCTACCTCCAGGCGCTTTTCTCCGCCGAGCGCCAGCAGGGTCTCGGGTTCGCCTTCGCGCTCCTTCCCGTGATCCGTCGCTTGTACGGCGGGGCCGCGGAGCGCGGCAACGCGCTCGCCCGCCACCTCGGATTTTTCGGCACGCACCCCGTACTCGTCGGGTACGTGCTGGGGGTCGTCGCGCGGCTCGAGGAGCGCCGTGCGCAGGGAGCCCCGATCGACGACACGCAGATCGAATACTCAAAACGCGCGCTCGCGAGTCCACTCGCGGCGCTCGGAGATCCGCTCTTCTGGGTCACGCTGCGGCCGCTCGCGGGGCTGGTCGGCATCCTGGGCATGACCCTCCTTCCACTCGCCGATCCACCCGGACCGGACCTCCGGGTCCTGGTCTGCCCGCTCCTCGCGCTTTTGACGTACAATGCCGTCGCTTTGAAATTTCGCGTCGCGGGCGTGCCTCGGGGTTACGCGCTGGCGGAGGAACCGGCGAAGCTTCTCCACTCGCTCAAGCTCGCGGAGCTGACGCGCTTCCTCGAGGGCGCGAGCGGCGCCACGTTCGGATCGTTGATCGTCCTCATGCTCTGGCCCATGACGGAGAGCGCGGATCCGGAAGGCCTCGGAGTCGCGCACACGGCGTACGTTCTGGCGCCGTTCGTCCTGGGCATGATCGGAACCGCCCTGGGGCTCCGGCGGTGGCCGGGACGGGGCGTCGAAATCGCGCTCGCGGCGGCCCTCGCGGCCCTGGTTCTTTCGACCCGCGTCTGAGGGCCCACGACCGGAGATGGTGGAGCAGACCGTCACGATTCAAAACCGCCTCGGGCTTCACGCGCGGGCCTGCTCCGTTTTCGTGAAGGAGGCCGCGAAATTCGCCTCGCACATCTATGTGGTGCGCGACGGGCTCGAGGTCAACGGCAAGAGCATCCTGGGCGTGATGATGCTCGCAGCCGAGATGGGAGCGCGGATCACGCTCAAGGCGGACGGCAAGGACGAGCGGGTAGCCCTGGAGGCGCTGGTCCAGGTGGTGAACAACAAATTCGGTGAGGAATGACGGTTCTACAGGGAATCGCCGCGTCGCCGGGGGTCGGCATCGGCCCGATCCACATCGTGGATCCCGAGGAGATCGAGGTTCAGGACGGGGATCTCCCGGCAAACGGCACCGCCGCGGAACAGGAGCGCTTCCGTAAGGCTATCCGGCAAAGCCTCGCAGAAGTCCGGGAGGTCCGGGAGAAGATCGCGCTGGAGACCGGCGAGGAGCAGGCGCGGATCCTCGACACGCAGATCGAAATTCTCGAGGACCCCGAAGCCACCGAGCAGACGCTCGCCGTGATCGAGCGGGAACGGAAGCCCGCGGCGTTCGCCTACCGGAGGATCCTGACCGCTTTCGCCGCGCGCCTCGACGAGGCGGACGGCGAGTACTACCGCGGCCGCGCGATCGACGTGCGCGACGTGCGCCGGCGCGTGCTCGCCCACCTGGGGGGGATCCGGGCGCACTCGCTGCGCGATCTCACCGAGCCCTCGCTCATCGTCGCGAACGATCTCCCGCCGAGCGAGATGGCGCTCCTCCCGCGGAATATGGCGCTCGGTTTCGCGACCGAGCTGGGGGGCCGGACCTCGCACACGGCGATCATGGCCCGGGCGCGAGGAATCCCTGCGGTGGTCGGGGTCAAAGGGGCGACCGATTCGGCCCAGCAGGGGGCGACCGCGATCGTGGACGGCACGCGTGGGATCGCGATCTTCGATCCGGACCCGGAGACGCTCGCCGAGCACGAACGGAAGCGCGAGCGCTATCGCGAGCTCGCCGCGAAGCTGACCGAGCTCAAGGACCAGCGATGCATGACCGCCGACGGCCGGATCCTCGGGCTCGGCGCGAACCTCGAGGTCCCGGAGGAGCTCCCCGGCATTCTAGAGAACGGCGCCGACGGGATCGGCTTGTACCGCACGGAATTCTTCTACCTCGCGCGGAAGCAGCTCCCGACCGAAGAATCGCAGTTCAACGCGTACCGGTCCATCGTCGAGGCGATGAATCCCAGACCGGTCATCATCCGCACGCTCGATGTGGGAGGGGACAAGTTCGCGAGCTACCTCGGCACCCCGATCGAGAAGAATCCCTTTCTCGGGATGCGCGGTCTCCGGTTTTCGCTGCGGCGTGAGGAAATCTTCCGGACCCAGCTCCGCGCGATCTACCGCGCATCCACCTACGGCAACGTGCGGATCATGTTCCCGATGGTGATCGGACTCGAGGACTTGCGGCGCGCCCGCGAGATCGTGGAGCGCGTGAAGCTCCAGCTCCGCAAGGAAGGGGTCCCAATGGCCAAGAAGGTCCCCCTGGGGGTCATGATCGAGACCCCCGCCTCGGTCTTCAGCATCGATCAGCTCGTGCAGGAGGCGGATTTCCTGAGCATCGGGACCAACGATCTGATCCAGTACACCCTCGCGGTCGACCGGGGCAACGAAGCGATCTCGGAGATCTACGAACCGCTTCACCCCGCTGTGCTGCGCGCGATCAAGACGGTCGTGGACGCGGGGCATCGCGCAGGAATCTCCGTGGGGATTTGCGGCGAGATGGCGGGGGAGCCGCTCTACGCCGTGGTTCTGGTGGGCCTCGGGCTCGAGGAATTCAGCGTGAGCCCGTACCTCGTCCCCGAAATCAAGACCATCATCCGGGCCACGACCTCCGCCGAAGCGCGGGAGCTCGCCGACCGATGCATGAGTCTCGCCACGCCCAGCGAGGTGCGCACCGTGGTGACCGAATTCATGAGCCGCCGTTATCCGGGGATTTTCGTTCCGGCATGAGCCGCGGGCGGAAGGCCCGGGTCAGCACCTCCCGCGCGGGCGCGACGCGCGCCCGCGTCGCCGCCACGCGGCCGCTCGATTCCGAGGCGCGCATGGAGCGGCTCGACCCCGAGGGGATGGGCGCCAAGATCGGGGGATTTCCCGCCCAACTCCGCGCCGGGGCGATCATCGCCGCGGAGGCGCTGCGCCGCATCGAGCCGCGCCCGCCGAGGGCCTTCGTCCTGATCGGGATGGGAGGCTCGGCGATCGCCGGAGATCTGCTCCGGATTCTGGCCGATCGCGAGGGCACCGTTCCGGTCCACGTGGTGCGCCATTACGAGCCTCCATCGTGGATCGCTCCGGAGGATTTCCTCGTGTTCTCCTCTTATTCCGGGGAGACCGAGGAGACCCTGAGCGCCCATCGTGCCTTGCGCAAGATCGGTTGCCGCGCCGCGGTGCTCGCCTCCGGCGGCGCCCTGGCCGAGCGCGCCCGGGAGGAGGGTCTGCCGGTCGCGCTCCTGCCCTCGGGCTTTCCTCCCCGGGCCGCGCTCGGGTATTCCTTCTCGGCGCTCGCCCTGATCGCCCACCATCTCGGCGTCCTGGCGGACGCGGACCGCCGTCTGGAGGCGGCGGCGAAAGGCGTCGAGAAGGCCGCTACCTCCTTCTCCCCGGATGTGCTACAATTCCGCAACCCGGCGAAACAACTTGCGATACGCCTGAACGGCCACCCCATCATGCTGGTCGGAAATCAGAGGACGGCCGAGCCTGTCGCCTGGCGCTGGAAGGGTCAATTCAACGAGAACTCGAAAAACCTCGCCTGGGTATCCGCGCTCCCCGAAATGAACCACAACGAGGTGGACGGGTTCGTGAACCCGCGCGGCGTCATCGGCCGTATCGCCGCGGTTTTGCTGCGAGATCCGGGCGACCATCCGAGAATCGTGCGGCGCTTCGACTGGCTCACGGCCTATTTGCGGAAGCGAAACATGCGCGTGGAGACCGTGAAGCTCATGGGAGACGACCCGATGGAGAGGATTCTCGGAGGAGTGTCGCTCGGCGACCATGTGAGCTATTACCTGGCGCTCCTGAACGGCACCGATCCGAGCTCGCTCCCCGGGGTGACCGCGCTCAAGCGGGCGCTGGGGAAGTGAGGCCGGTCGCCATCGTCCCGGTGGCGGGCGCCGGCACGCGGCTGAGGCCGCAAACCCACACCACGCCCAAGGCGCTTCTCCTGGTTGCCGGCAAACCCATCCTGGGCCACATCCTGGATCAGCTGAAGGCCGCCTTACCCGAGCGGGTGATCCTGGTCGTCTCGCCGGGTCCCCAGGGCGAGCGGATCCGCGAATACGCGGCGACCCGGAGCGATCTCGAGATCGAATGTGTCGTCCAGGCGGAGCCGCGGGGACTGGGCCACGCGGTCGCTCAGGCGAAGGTTGCCGCCGGGTTCTCGCCGCTCCTCATCGTCCTCGGCGACACGATCGTGCAGGCGAAGCTCGACGAGTTCGTCCGGAACGGCTCCCGCGTGGGGGTCCGCGAGGTGAGCGATCCGCGC
>DASXQO010000037.1:0-5409 GCA_036507115.1 Candidatus Eiseniibacteriota bacterium
TCCGCGGGAGTCTCGCTCAATCTTCCGATCCAGTTCGGCCGCCTGGGGGCCGCGGAACGCGAGGCCCGCGCCGGTGTGGAGCAGGTGGAATACCGCCGGAAGGCCGCGGAGGCGCAAATCGGCTCCGAGGTGGAGACCGCCATCGCGGGCGTTGAGGAAACGGAGCATGAGATCCACATCATCGAGGACCGGGTGGTTCCGGCCACGGAGCGTGCGCTCCGGTCGATCCGCGCGAGCTACGAAAACAGCCGCGCGGGGTTCACGACGCTTCTGAACGCGGAGCGGGATTTGGCAAGGGCGCGGCTGGCGCTCCATCGAGTAAAGGTCGGCTATCTCCAATCGTTCGCCGATCTCGACCGAGCGGTGGGCGCGGCGCCCGGAGAGGAGGACGCGCGATGAGCCGGCACAAGGTCGCAGCCTTCTATCTGGCCCTGGCGGCCGTGGTTCTCGGTGTGGCGTTCGCGGGGTGCGCCCGCAAGGAAACCGTACGCAAGGAGGAGTCTTCGGCTCGAGCCGCCGGCGCGGACGCAGTAGGCGTCTTTCGGGTCTCCGTACGGAATCGCCCGGCAACTCCGAGCGTGGGGGACAACACGCTCGAGATCGCGATCAGGGACACGACCGGCGCTCCGGTCCGTGGAGCGCAGGTCGAGGCGCTGGTCTGGATGGAGGCAATGGGCGCGATGCCGCGGATGGAAAGCCGTGGCGGCGTGCGTGAGACCGCGGCCGGCGTGTTCGAAGTGAAATACGGAATCTCGATGGCGGGGGAGTGGGACGTCGGCATCCGTATCCGGCATGCGAGCGGATCGGCCGAAGCGACCTATCGCCTGAGCACGAGCCTGAAGGGGTTCACGTTTTCGGGAGGAACGCCCCCCGCGGGCGGCGCCGCGGCTGGCTCGGGCGCGCCTTCCGCGGCAGACGTCACGGGAGCGGTCCGGATCGACCCGGCGCGCCGCCAGGCGATCGGGGTCAAGACGGAGGCGGTCCAGGTCCGCGATCTCGCGACGACGATCCGCGCGGCCGGGCGGGTGACCTACGACGAGACGCGGCGTACCGAGGTCTCGCTCAAGTTTTCCGGCTGGGTGCGCGACATCCGCGTCGATTACACGGGGAAACCGGTACGCGCCGGGGAGGTTCTTTTCACCGCGTACAGCCCCGAGCTCGTGTCCGCGCAGGAAGAATATCTCACCGCGCTCGGCGCCGGCGGGGGGAGCGCGGTGGGCGAGAGGGGGAACGCGGGCACGGTCGACCGGGGGCCCTCGGACGCCGCCCCACCCGCCGACCCCGAACTGGCCGCGGCGGCACGAGAGCGCCTCCTCCGCTGGGATATTCGCCCGGCCCAGATCGAGGCGATCGCCCGCGCGGGGAAGCCGATCGAGGCGCTCCCGATCGTCGCGCCGACGAGCGGGGTCGTCCTCGAGAAGAGCATCGTGCGGGGAAGCGCCTTCACCGCGGGCCAGACGCTCTACAAAATAGCTCCCATTCACCCCGTATGGGTCATCGCGAGCGTCTATCCCTACGAGCTTCCCTTCGTCCGGACGGGGATGGCCGCGAAGATCCTTTCCCCGTTTCTCCCCGAGCGATCGCGCTCGGGGAAGGTCTCCTACATCGATCCCTACCTCGACCCCCAGGCGCGCACGGCGCAGGTCCGCGTCGTGGTCCCCAACGCGCGAGGGGATTTGAAGCCGGACATGTTCGTCGACGTCCTCCTGAGCGCGTCCCTCGGCAAACGTCTCGCGATTCCCGAAAGCGCCGTGCTCTACGCGGGAGACAAGCGGATCGTGTTCGTGGACCTGGGGGACGGCCGTTTTGCCCCGCGGACGGTGACGCTCGGCGCCAAGGCGGGGGACTACTACGAGGTGGCCGGCGGCCTCGAGACCGGGGAAATCGTCGTCACCTCGGGCAACTTCCTCATCGCGTCGGAGAGCCGGCTCAAATCGGCGGCTCAGAAGTGGTAGCGGGGCGATGATCGAACCGCTCATCGCATGGTGCGCCCGGAACCGCGCGATCACGGTGGCCGCGGTGCTGGTCGCGACCGCGTTCGGCATCCGCGCGTTGCGGAATGCGCCTCTCGACGCGATCCCGGACCTCTCCGATACGCAGGTCATCGTCTCGACCGAGTGGATGGGCCGAAGCCCCGATCTGGTCGAAGATCAGATCACCTACCCGATCGTGACCGCGCTGCGCGGGGCCCCAGGTGTGCAATACGTGCGCGGGCTCAGCATGATCGGCGATTCGTTCGTGTACGTGGTGTTCAAGGACGGCGTCGATCTCTACTGGGCACGAAGCCGCGTGCTCGAATACCTTTCCGCCATTCAAGGACGGCTCCCCGAAGGCGTCACGCCGAAACTCGGACCGGACGCCACGAGCGTCGGTTGGGTCTTCGAGTACGCGCTGGTCGATACGACAGGACAAAACGACCTGGCGCAGATCCGCTCCTTTCAAGACTGGTATCTCCGTTACTGGCTCCAGAGCGTGGACGGCGTCTCCGAGGTCGCCTCCGTGGGCGGGTTCGTGAAGCAGTACCAGGTGGACCTCGACCCGGATCGTCTCGAATCCTACGGCGTCTCCATCGATGACGTGGCGACCGCGATCCGCCGCTCGAACAACGAAGTCGGCGGAAGCGTGCTCGAGATCGCCGAGCACGAGCACTTCGTTCGGGGCCGCGGCTACGTCCGCTCCTTGAGCGACCTCGAATCGATCCCGGTCAAGGTGGGCGCCGGAGGCGTGCCCATCTATCTGCGAAACCTCGGCGAGGTCCATCTCGGGCCCGAGCAACGGCGCGGCATCGCCGAGCTGAACGGGACCGGCGAAGTCGTCGGCGGAATCGTGATCATGCGGCAGAAACAGAACGCGCTGCACGTCATCGACGGCGTGAAGAAACGTCTCGACGAGGTGACGCGTTCCTTTCCCCCCGGCGTGAAGCTCGTCGTCACCTACGACCGTTCCGAGCTGATCCATCGCGCCGTGCGCACCCTCTGGCACGAGCTGCTCCAAGAAATGCTCATCGTGAGCGCCGTGATCATCTTCTTCCTGTACCACTTCCGGAGCGCGCTCATTCCGATTCTCACCCTGCCGATCGCGGTCCTCCTCGCGTTCCTCCCGATGGCGGGCCAGGGTCTCACCGCGAACATCATGTCTCTGGGGGGCATCGCCGTGGCGATCGGAGCGATGGTGGATGCGTCGATCATCATGGTCGAGAACGTCCACAAGAAGCTCGAGGTCTGGGAAGCAGGGGGGCGCCCCGGGCGCCGCGACGAGGTGGTGGTCTCGGCGCTTCAAGAAGTCGGACGGCCGGTCTTCTTCGCGCTCGTCGTGATCACGGTTTCGTTCCTTCCGATCTTCACGCTGGAAGCGACGGAGGGACGCCTCTTCAAGCCGCTCGCCTTCACCAAGACTTATTCCATGGCATTCGCGGCCCTGCTCGCGGTGACGCTGACTCCCGCTCTCGCGTCGTGGTTCATCCGGGGGAGGATCCGCGGGGAGCACGAGCACCCGATCTCACGCCGCCTCATCGATGCCTACGCTCCGATCGTGCGATTCGTGGTGCGCCACAAGCGCGCGGTGGTGGCCGGGGCCGGGGCGCTCGTCCTGGCGACAATTCCTGTGTTCCTGGTGCTCGGGAGCGAGTTCATGCCCCCCCTGAACGAAGGCACGGTTCTCTACATGCCGACCGCGCCCCCGGGCATTTCCGAGACGGAAGCCAGTTCCGTGCTCCAGCAGATGGATCGGAAACTGAAGACGATTCCCGAGGTCGAGACCGTCTTCGGAAAGATGGGCCGCGCGAAAACGGCTACCGATCCGGCGCCGCTCTCGATGACCGAGACCGTCGTCACGCTCAAGCCCGAATCGGAGTGGCGGAAGGGCATGACCTGGGAGAGGCTCATCGCCGATATGGATTCGAAGATGCGCTTTCCGGGGATGCCCAACATCTGGTGGATGCCGATCCAGACGAGAAACGAGATGCTCGCCACGGGGGTGCGGAGCGCCGTCGGGGTGAAGGTGTACGGGCCGGATCTAGCGGCCATCGAGCGGATCGGGATCGAGATCGAGAACGCGCTCAAGGATCTGCGCGGGACCCGGAGCGCGTTCGCGGACCGGGTGACGGGCGGTTACTTTCTGGATTTCGACATCCGCCGGGAAGAAGCGGCGCGGTACGGGCTCACGGTGGGGCACGTCCAAGATGTGATCGAATTGGCGATCGGCGGCCTCCCCGTCTCGCAGACCATCGAAGGTCGGGAACGCTACACGATCAGCGTCCGGTACGCGCGGCAGTTCCGGGAGGATCCGGAGGCCTTGAAGCGGGTTCTCGTGCCGACTCCATCCGGAGCGCCCGTGCCTCTCGCTCAGCTCGCCGACATCCAATTCCGAACGGGCCCGCCGATGATCCAGGAAGAGGACGGGCAGCTCGTCGGGCTGGTCTCCGTGGACGTGACCGGGCGCGCGCTCGCGGACTACGTCTCGGACGCGAAGCGCATCGTCGCGAACAAGGTGGAGCTGCCGCCCGGCTACCGGATCGATTGGACGGGGCAGTTCAAGTACTACGAACGCGCCAAGGCGCGCCTCTCCCTGGTCGTGCCGCTGACCCTGCTTCTCGTGTTCGCGCTCCTTTATTTCAACCTGCGCTCGGTGCCCGAGGCCGGGATCGTCATGCTCGCGGTGCCGTTCTCCCTGGTGGGCGCGGTATGGATTCTCTGGATCCTCAACTACCACCTGAGCGTCGCGGTCTGGGTCGGGATGATCGCGCTGGCGGGGCTCGACGCCGAGACCGGCGTCGTCATGCTCCTTTACTTGAAGCTCGCGTACCGGGACCGTCAAGCGCGAGGGGCGATGCGCGATCGGGCGGATCTCACGGAAGCCATCGTGGAAGGAGCCGCGCACCGGATCCGTCCGAAGATGATGACCGTGTGCGCGATCCTGTTCGGACTCCTGCCGATTCTATTCGGCCATGGAAGCGGCGCCGATGTGATGAAGCGGATCGCGGCGCCGATGGTGGGCGGTGTGGTGACGTCGTTCATCCTGGAATTGGCCGTCTACCCCGCGATCTTCGCGTGGTGGAAGGGCCGGCACATGCCCGAGAGGGCGGAGAAGGGAGACTGAAATGTTGAAATGGACTGTTGCTGCGGCAGTGGTCGTCGTCCTGGCTGCGGGCTGCGCCCCCAAGGCGCGGCAGGAATCGAGCGCCCCGACCCGGTTCGAGATCGCCGTCACCGATGCCGGATTCGTGCCGGGCACGATCACGGTCCCCGCCGGCAAGCCGGTCACGCTCGTCGTGACGCGGAAGACCGATCAGACCTGCGCGAAAGAGATCGTGTTCCCGGATCAGGGGATTCGAAAGCCGCTTCCGCTGAACGAAGCGGTCGAAATCAGCCTTCCGGCATCGCCCGGCCGGGAGGTGACCTATGTGTGCGG
>DASXQO010000038.1:0-5429 GCA_036507115.1 Candidatus Eiseniibacteriota bacterium
CCGGAGCAGCACCTCGCGGAGCGCCTGCCCCGTGCGCCGCTGCTCCTCGAGCGCGCGGGCGAGGCCCTCGCGGGAGAGATGCCCCTGCTCGACGAGGCTTTGCCCGAGCGGTTTTCGCCCACCTGGTGCCAACGGTGCTCCAATCTCCCATTCTGAAATGGAAAAGGCCGGATGCCGGATCCGCGATCCATGGGTCCATCGCAGGTATCGGCTTGGGGACGGCTGATCTGGAGAGATTTGGGGCGGGACGTGCGGGGCCCGGCGGACGTGCGGGGCCCGGCGCACGCGCGGGGCCGCGGAGCGCGGGCTGGCGTGCGAATACGGAGGAGCGGCGGAAGCTACGTAGGGGAGCCGGCTACCGGATCACCCTCCTCGGCCTCGGGGCGTCCGCGGCTGGAGTGGGCTCCGGAGGTTGCGTGACTTCGGGAATGGCGTCGTGTCCCGAGTCCACCAGCGTGACGTCGGCGCGATAGAAGGACCCCTGCCCCGCCTGCCTCGTTTCCTGGGCGGCCTGCGCCGCATCTCCCAGGCCGGCCGAATCCGGCTGCGCGCCGAGGCCGGCGGAATCACCGGATGACGGCGAGCGGATCGGGACGCGCTCCGTCGACACCTCGATGGTCGATCGGGCGTAGCCGGTCATCGGGATCCCCGAATTGTTCCAGTTGGTCCGGGTCATGACGGCGCGGTTCACGTAGGTCGTGTCATCCCCTTTCCAGTCCTGCGTCCCGTACTTGCGGATTCTCGAGACCTGGCAGGGGATGATCCTCCCACCGATGCGGAGCGTGTCGGGCGGCAGGGAATCCGATGTCGAAGCGCCGGCGAATTCGATGAGATCCATCGCGGAGACGTCCGCGTCCGCTATCGGGGCCCCTTCCTCTCCGACCGGATATTCATAGAGCGTTCCATCCGGCGTGAGCGCCTGGTAGCGGGCGAGCGTCAGCCCCGGCGCCGAGCCGGAAGTCGAATCGTGGCCGTTTCCCCGGCCGTGCTGGCGAACGAAGAATCCGCGCTCGAAGCGGATCCTACCGCGGTCGAACGTGCTGAGCTCCACCCAGGCGCCCGACTCCTCTCCCGACCCCTCGCGCGACACCACCGCCAACCGCTGGGTGAAGCGGTGGGGGGGACGGTTTTTGGATTCGACATTCACCTGGTAGGAGACCCAGCTTCCGGAGGGAACGTCACCGGGCAGCGAAAGCGAGATCAGTTTGAGACTTTGGGCCCGGGAGCCGCCGCTTGTGAGGAGAATCGCCGCCGCGGCGAGCACCGTGGAGAGGTAGCGCCTATTGGTGCCAGTGCACAATATGCTTCAGCGCCTCTTCGTAATCGAAATTTGGGTGCTGTTCGTGGGTGTGGCAGGACAGGCATACGTCGGGGCCCACGACCACGTTGGCGTCGCCCCGGTCCGGGTGCTTCGTGCCCATGCCGTGGCAGTTTTCGCATTGCACGTTCACGAGATCAGGGGTGGCCTGCTTGGAGGCGAACCCTCCCGCCTGGCCGTAACCCACGACGTGGCATGGCAGGCATTCGGGGCTCGAGTCGCGCTGGTTCTTGACCAGCGTCTGGAACGCGTGCGCGTGCGGCTGGCTGGAATACATCTGGTACTCGGCCTCGTGGCAGCGCCGGCAGTTCTTCTCGCCCAGGTAGTGGTCCCCGGCGAGCGGCGTGGCCACCGGCTGGGCGGGAGCAGGGTTCGAGTCCTTCGACGCGAATCTGCGATTCATCTCCTCGTTGAACGTGTCCACCAGGCGGTTTATCTCATCGTCCGCCGGGACTTTGTCGTCGAGTGTGATGACGTCCCCGTCGAAGGAGGAGATCTTGCCGTCCTCGACGACCAGGTGCACGCCCGGGATGTACTGCCCGCGATCGCCGCCGCGTGTGTTGATCACTCCGTTCGTCTTGATGATCTCCCGGAACAATCCGGGCTGATGCCCGAAGACCATGACGTCGATCCCGGGCGCTTCCAGCGTCAGGCGCTGGCCTTCCGTGAGGCCGATGTGGGACAGGAGCACAACGATGTCGGCTTTCTTGCGCATTTCGGGGAGGAGCGCCTTCGCGGTCGCGACCGGATCCTTGATTTCGAGCGCGCGCTCCCCCGGGAGCGTGCGGATTTTCAGATCCGTGCCGATGAGGCCGAAGAAGGCGACCCGAGCCGAGCACATCTTCTTGATCACGTAGGGTTTGACGAAGGGTTTCTTCGAGTCGGCATACACCAGATTCGACGAGACAACGTCGATCTTCGTCTTCTTGAAGCTGTCGAGCAGGAAGGCCTGGCCGAAATTGAACTCGCGCTCGCCCAGGGTCACGACGTCGTAGCCGAGCTTGTCCATGACCTGGACCAGGAACGTGCTCTTCAGGGAATCCTGGGAGCCGGCCATGCCGAAGAAGTCGCCCGAATCCACGCGGAAGTGGTTGGGAAACTTGAGGGCGCCTACCTTGAACTGACTCGCCCTCCGGGCGAGTCCGCCGAGCGGTTTCGCGTGTCAGCCGCAGGGGGCCAGTTCGCCGTAAACGTCCGTGGTGACCTGAATCAGGAGGTCACAAGGGGAGCCCTTTCCCAAGAGCCGCGGGCTCAGCGCCGCAAGCCCTGCCGCCACAAGAAGAAAGAGCAGAGATCGGAACCGGGTCAGTCGATTCACCTCCATCCTGGAAATCGGCACCAGCGTGGAAAACTATACCCCGCAACGGCCGCCGGGTTCAAGGTATCGGCGGGCTGGGCTGCCCCGCCCCGGGGCGAAAAACGCAGAAGGAGCGGGTAGGCGATCCTGCCCGCTCCTTCGCAAAGCCGATGGGGAAGGCGCTTACTTCTTGATGCGATCCTTGAGCGCTTTTCCTGCGTGGAATGCCGGGAACCGGGATGCCGCGATCTTGATGCGCTCTCCGGTCTGGGGATTGCGTCCCTCGCGCGCCTTGCGCTTGCGGGTCTCGAAGGTTCCGAATCCCGTGATCTGAACCTTCTTCCCGGACATGAGAGCGGCCGCGATCAATCCTTCCTTGCCTGGGGAGAAAAGCGTTTCGACGGCGGCGCGCGCTTCGCGTGCCGAGAGACCGGTCTTCTTTGCTACGGTGGCGATGAGTTCCGTCTTGTTCATTTGCTGTCACCTCCTTTCGCTGAACGACGCGCGTCAACGTACGACGCACCCCAGGAGGTGTCAAATGGATTCCTGATGCCCGCGCGGTTTTTTCGCTAGAACTTGTCTTGAATTCCGCCGAACCCGCGCAGGCCGCGCGAACCTTGCTCGTAATAGACCTCCGAGAGATTCTTCACGTTGATCTTGAAGTAGTACTCGGTAATCCCTCCGGAAATGCTGCGTGTGAATTGGGCTTCCCAGCAATGGAGCTCGCGCTTCACAGAATAATTCTGGGAAATCATCTTGCGGCTGTTGAAATCGAATTGCGCGGAATAGTCCACGCGCCAGTTGCTCGTCGGGTTGATTCCGACGGATCCGTTTCCCGTCGTCCTCGACGCCCAGCGTGAGTACCCGCCCGTCGAAAGCCTGCTGCTCGAGCCGGTGTGGCTCAACGAGATTCCCAGCGCCCACGGAAGATCCGAGGCGATGAGCCCGGGGGGAGTCCAGCCGGTGGGTGCGGCGACCGCTTGCGCCGCGGGGTCGAGCTGCACCCTCTCTTCCTGCAATTGCGCGCGCCGCAAGCCCTGGAAGAAGAGCCCGCTCGAGACCCCGAAGCTGAGGAGCTTTCCGTCGTAGGGATTGTGCGTGAAATTCATGTCGATCGCGCTGCGGTCGATGGGATGGAGCCGGAGCGAGCTCGAGAGGTCGGACAGAGGTCTCGCTCCCGTCCTCGACGCGAGCAGGTTGTAGCTGCCGGAGGTGTTGAGCTGGATGAGGTTGTTGATCACCTTGGGCTGGGTCGGGTTCCCCCATTTCACGTGCACGTCATTCCGGAGGGAGAAGGTCACGAAACGCGACTCCGATCCCGAGAGCGCGATCCCCGAAACCCCGGTGAAGCGCGGTCGAAGGACTCCGCTCGCGTCCTGATAGTTCAGTTTCGGGTACGCGGGCTGGTAGGAAATCCCGACCGAGGGGGTCACGACGTGACGCACCCCGCGCAGCGGCCCGAGGGAGGGCCGAAACGTCCCGAAGACCGCGGTGTTCGCGTTCAGGCCGCCGCGCCAGACGCCCGCGCGTTGGTTTCGGTTTCCGGCGGCGTCCTTGCTGTAGAAGATCTCCGAATAGCTCATGTTCGGGCTCACCCTGAGGAACCCGAGCAGCGTGCGAACATCGGCGAGCGTGACGTCGTGGCGCGCCGCGGTCAGCGTGGTCTTGATGTCCGATCGGAACGCCGTCGTGTCGACCGGAGCGCCGAGGCTGTCGAACACCACGGTCGTCTCCGGCCGCGCCTCGAAGAAGTGGCTCCGCTCGCTCAGGAACGTGGAGCGCAAGGTGACGTACGTCGAGGAAAGCCAGGGGAGGTGAGCCGGCTCCTTGCCGCGGGGCAGGTGGCCGAGAGGCCGCGCGGACAGGGAAAAAGTCACGGCCGGGAGCTGCTGCTGCAGGCGCAGACCGCCGGGATCGGGGTCCAGGTCCTGGTTCCGGAGCAATCCGACGTTGAGCGACGCGCCGCTCCAGCGCTTGTCCAGCGAGAGATTCGAGCTCAGGTTGCGCTGCACGCGCAAGAGGACGGAACGGCCGATCGACTGGTCTTTACGATACTGGCTCGAATTGGTGAGGTTGCCCTGCCCTCGAAGCGTCAGATTCGTTCCCAGCGTCTGGAAGTGTCTTCCCAGGAGATCCCACCGATTGTCGCCCAGGAGCGTGTGCTCGAAGGAGGAATTGATTTCGCCCGACCACTTGTACCGTTTCTGGTAGCGCGTCTGGGCGTGGGCGATCCACCGGAAATCCTGGTAGTAGTCCCCCCACCCGGTCGCGTCGAGATAGTCGTTGATCGCCCAGTAGTACCCGACGTTCCGGATGAACTTGCCCCCCGCGCTCGAAGAGCCGAACTCAACTTGAGGAAGCTGGAATCCGGAATGGCGGCCGGGCCGGATCGGAAAGACATAAAACGGAAGGGCGAGCACCGGGATGTGCTTGATGTAGAAGACGACGGGCTTGGCCACCACCTTGTCGCGGAGGAGGATCTTCATCTTGCTGCTGCCGAAGTGATAGTGCGGCTCGTCCAGCTCGCACGTCGTGTAGCTCCCGTTCCTCACGTCGAGGACGTCGTCCGAGACCTTCCGGATCTGCTCGCCGAAGTAGTAGCCCTTCTCGTAGGTCGTCTTGCCGGCGAAGATCGTGCCTCGCCGGATCGAGAGATCGTAGGTCATGGTGTTTCCGACGATCCGGTCCTTCCCGTCGTTCAAGACCGGGTTTCCTTCCGCGCGCATTCGCTCGGTCTTGGTGTTGAACGCCACCTGCTCCGCGTTCAGGCGCAGCTCCTTGTACGTCACCTCGGCCGAGCCGAGCACGAGGACC
>DASXQO010000039.1:0-12492 GCA_036507115.1 Candidatus Eiseniibacteriota bacterium
ATCGCGCGCCAGTCCAGCCGTTCGATCACCGCGGCCAGGATACTAGCGCCGCCTCCCCGAGGTGTCAACGGAATTCTGACCCGGCCGTAGGCCCAAGTTGTTGAAATTGCAAGAGGTGGCGTCGCAAGCACGATCCAGGCCTCTGGCGCGGGACAAAGATGTCTCACCTCATCCCCGCGCCCCGTCGCGCGGGCCGTTCCGCCCTTCCAGAAGAAGGGAACGTCGGATCCGAGCCGCGCCAGGATCCGCTGAATTTCCACTTCGGTGAATTCGAGCGAGAGCAATCGATTGATACCCGCGAGGAATCCGGCCCCGTCGCTGCTGCCCCCTCCCAGACCGGCCGCGACCGGGATTCGTTTCGTGAGCCGGACGCGCACCCCGCGGCTCGTGCCTCTCGACTCCGCGATCAGGGACCACGCTCGCTCCACGATATTGGGACCGTCCTTCGGAATCGGGATGCCGCGCGTTTCGAGCTCGAATCCTTCGCGCGTCTCCTCGAGGAGAAGCTCGTCCTCGAGGGTCACCGTCTGCAAGATCGTGTCGATCTCGTGATAGCCGTCCGGACGGCGGCCCAGGATCCAGAGTCCGAGGTTGATCTTCGCGGGGCATCGGACCCGGAGGGCGCGCGGAGCCGCCACGGCTCAGCTCGCGGGCCAGTAGAGGATCGCGAGGAGTGCCAGACCCCAGAGGATCACGTTCACGAGCGTGGGCCGGTCGCGGTAGAGATGCTCGGAGGGGTTGCCCCCCTTCTCCTCCGCGTACATGAGGTAGAGATAGCGGAAGATTCCGTACAGCACAAAGGGAATCGTGAGGAAGAGCGGACGCCCCCCGAACTTCGAGATCGTCTCCGGGGCGATCGTGTACACCGAATAGGCGAGCACCGTCGCGCTGGTCACGACCGCCACGAGCTGGTCGAGCAACCGCGGCGTGTACGCGCCCAGGGCCGCGCGGTGGCGCCGCGCGGCCCCTTCGAGCGTCGCGAGCTCGTGCCGTCGCTTGCCGATGGCGAGGAAGAGCGCGAGGAAGAAGGCGCAGACCAGAAGCCAGGGGGAGAGGAGCACCTCTTGGCCGTCCCGGATCGCGCGGTCGCGGATCAGCTCGACCCCGGCGGTCGCGCGCAGCACGAATCCGAGCGCGATCGTGATGACGTCGAGAAGGACGACCTGCTTGAACAGGAGCGAGTAGGTGAGCGCGAGCGCCACGTAGGCCGCGGTCGTCCACCCGAAACGGACCCCCAGGAGGAGCGAGCCTCCGAGGCCGACCGCGAGAAACAGGGCCGCCCACGCCGCGGCCGTGCCGATGGGGATCTTCCCCGCGGCGATCGGGCGGTCGCGTTTGGTCGCGTGGAGCCGGTCGCGCTCGACGTCGAGGATGTCGTTCAGGATGTACATGCCGGAGACGGCGAGCGAGAAGAGGAAGAATCCCAGAATGGTGTCGCGCACGTAGGGCGGGTCGAGGAACTTCAGCGTGAAGATGAGCCCCGCGAACAGTACGAGATTCTTCGTCCACTGGTAGATCCGCATCGACTCGACGACGTAGCGGATCACCGGCGGCGCTTTCCGCGGGCGGGCATCAGCTCCTCCGCGAGCTCGCAGCAGATGTGACCGACCAGGAGATGCACCTCCTGGATCCGCGCCACGTCGCGCGAGGGGACTACCAGCGCGATATCGCAGCGGCGCGCGAACGCGCGCCCCCCTTCGCCCGTCATGCCGACTACGCGGAGACCGCGATCGCGCGCGGCGCGGACGGCCTCGAGGATGTTCGGCGACCGCCCGCTCGTCGTCATCGCGACCAGGAGATCCCCCCTGCGTCCGAGCGCTTCGATCTGGCGCGCGAAGACACGCTCGAATCCGTAGTCGTTCCCCGCGGCCGTGAGCACGGCACTATCGGCGTTGAGCGCAATGGCCGGCATCGCCCCGCGGTCCCGGGCGAATCGCACGACGAGCTCCGCGGCAAGGTGCTGGGCCTCCGCGGCGCTCCCGCCGTTGCCGCAGAAGAAGACCGTGCGGCCCGCGGCCGCCGTGGCTCCGACAGCGCGCGCCATGCGCTCGATCACGTCGAGCTCGCGCGCGAACACGGCGATGAGGGTGGCGGTGCTCTCGGCGAAGACACGGCGAATGCGGCTCGAGGCGGGCGTGGTCGGGCCCGGTTTGCGCGCGCGGCGCGGCGTGCCGTCGCGGCGCTTCCTGCCGGGGCTCAAGCGGCCGCGCCCTTCCGCGCCGAGCGCCGGCCGAGGTAATCGTGGACCGCGTGCTCCCAGGACGGCAGCGACTCGCCGGTCAGCGCGCGGAAGCGCGCGCCGGAGAGCACCGAGTTCTTCGGCCGCGGCGCGGGGCGTATGAATTTATCGGACGTGGTTTCGCGGACCGGCAGCGGCGAGCCCAGGAAACGCGCGATCTCCACGGCGAACCCGTGCCAGGTCGTGCTCCCCGAGTTCGTGACGTGCACCGTACCGGTCACGCCGAGCCTCAGGAGCTTCTCGATCCCGCCCGCCAGATCGCGGGCGTAGGTCGGGGATCCGCGCTGATCGGTGACCACCTCCGGCGCCTCACCCCGCTTCAGCTTCTCCGCGATCGCGTCCACGAAGTTCGCCCCTCCCTCCCCGAAGACCCATGAAGTGCGCACCGTGAGATGCTTCTTCGCCGCCTCGCGCGCGGCCTCCTCTCCGGCGAGCTTGCTCCGGCCGTAGGCATTGACGGGCTTGGGTGGGTCGTCTTCCAGATAGGGGCCGTCCTTCGTGCCGTCGAATACGTAGTCGGTGCTCAGGTAGACGAACGTAGCATTCCGCTCCGAGGCGAGCGAGGCGACGTGGCGCGTGCCGTCCCGGTTCGTGGCCATCGCGAGCTCGAATTCCGTCTCGCAGCGGTCCACCGCGGTCATGGCCGCGGCGTGGATCACTGCGTCGAACTCGATCCCCTTCGCCGCCGCGAACACTCGCTCCCGGTCGCGCACGTCGACTTCGTCGCGGCCCCAGAGGTAGAGGGTGTTCCCCGAGGCGAGCCACTCGCGGATCGCCCGTCCCAGGATGCCCTCGGCGCCGGTTACGAGGATTCGCATGGCGATTCCCTAGAGCACATCCACGAGGCTCGAGTCGCCGACCATGAAGCGGTACGCGGTCGGCTTGAGCTGCGAGCGCTGGATCCGAACTTCCTTGCCGATCAGGGACGCTTCGATCCGCACCGGGATGTCCTGGATCATGCAGCGCTCGAGGACGATCGAGTGCTCGATCTCGCTGTTCCGGATCGTGACGTCGTCGTAGACCGAGGTGAAGGGGCCGATGTAGGAGTTCTTGATCACGCAGCGCTCCCCGATGATGAGCGGGCCGCGGAGAATCGAGTTCTCGACCACGGTGCCCGGACCCACGATGACCTCTCCCTCGGTGCGGGTCGCCGCGTCCAGATTCCCGCGCAGGAGCCGCTTCGCCCGGGAGAGCACCATGCGATTTGCCTCGAGCATGTCCTCGAGCTTCCCGGTGTCCTTCCACCACCCCGAGATGATGTGGCAGGCCACGTTCTTGCCGTGATCGATGAGGTACTGGATCGCGTCGGTGATCTCGAGCTCGTTCCGGAAGGACGGCTTGATCGCGTTGACCGCCTCGAAGATGCTCGAGTCGAACATGTAGACGCCCACGAGCGCGAGGTCCGACCGCGGCTCCTTCGGCTTCTCGGTCAGCCGCTTCACACGGTTTCCATCGAGCTCGGCGACCCCGAACTCCTGGGGGTTCGGAACGTGCGCCAACAAGATCTGACTGTTCGGACGGTCCCGCTCGAACTCGCCGACGAGCTGCTTGATCCCGTCGAGAATGAGATTGTCCCCCAGGTACATGACGAAGGAGTCGTCCCGCATGAAGTCGCGGGCGATCTTGACGGCGTGCGCGAGCCCCAGCGGCGCATCCTGCCGGATGTAGGTGGTCTTGATCCCCAGGGCCGAGCCGTCCCCCAGGGCCGCCCGGATTTCGGGCTCGGTGTCGCCGACGACGATTCCCACGTCGGTGATGCCCGCGTCCCGGATCGCCTCGACGCCGTAGAAGAGGATCGGTTTGTTCCCGACCGGGATGAGCTGCTTCGCGCCCGTGTGCGTGATGGGGCGAAGCCGCGTCCCCTTGCCGCCGCTCAGGATGAGGGCTTTCATCGCGAGCGCTTCTCCGCGGCGGAGCCCTTCAACCGCTCGCGCGCGAACGTGCGGCCGCGCTCGAGAACCTCGTTGATGCGGGTGGGGTCCTTTGCGCCCGCCACGGCCTGCTCCGGTTTTCCGCCCCCCTTGCCGTCTGCGACCGAGACCGCATCCCGGGCCCAGTCCGCCGCCGAAAGCGCTCCCTGGAGCGCGGATCCCACGGAGGCCACGACCGAAAGTTTTCCCTCGACGGCCGCGGCCAGGAGCCCGCCCCCGTGCGGGAGTTTGCGACGGATCAGATCCCCCGCCTCGCGCAGTTCCTCCACACCCTGTGCCACGACCTCGGCCACGAGGATCGGCGGATCCTCCGAGCGAAGCGCTGCCTCGATCAGGCGCTCCACTTCGGCCTTGAGCCCCTCCCGGCTCTTCTTCGCCTGCGCCCCCTCGAGCCTTCGAACCTCGTCTTGGAGTGCCGCGATACGCGCAGGAAGCTGCTCCTTCCCTGCGCCCACGCGCGCGGCGAGCTCGCGGAGGAGCGAGCGGTCCTCTTCGGCGCGCCGGTAGGCGAGGGCGCCCGTCAAGGCCTCGATGCGCCGTGTCCCCGACGCGATCGCGGCCTCCGATTCGATCCGGAGATAACCGATCTCGCCGGTGCGGCGCACGTGGCAGCCGCCGCAAAGCTCGCGGCTGAATCCGGGAATGATCACCTGACGCACCCGATCGCCGTATTTTTCGCCGAAGAGCGCCATCGCTCCCTGCTCCTGGGCCTGCTTGAGCGAGGTCCACTCGGTTTCGACCGGAAGGTCCTCGAGAATCTTCTCGTTCACCGTCGTCTCGATCGCATGGAGCTCCTCGGGCGTGAGCGCCTTCGAATGGGTGAAATCGAACCGTAGCCGATCGGGGGCGACGAGCGAGCCCGCCTGCTTGAGCTGGGCTCCGAAGCGCAGCCTCAGCGCCGCGTGGAGCAGATGGGTCGCGGTGTGGTTCCGCTCCGTAGGCGCCCGCTCCGCCGCGTCCACGGCCGCCCGATACGGTCCGGCGTCGAGAGCCCCGAACCCTCCCTCCAAGAATTCGCCACGATGGACGATCCGGTCTCCGTCGCGATAGACGTCGACGATCCGGAGCCTCATACGCGCGGCGTCCCCCAGCGACTCCAACATCCCCGTGTCCGCGACCTGGCCTCCCGACTCGGCGTAGAACGGCGTCGTGTCGAGCGTGAATTCGACCGTGGCCGCTCCGTCGCGCGCCGCGTCCCCGTCGCCCGCCGGGACCTCCCGGACGTCGCGGATCCTGACCCCATCCACTTCCCAGCGGTCGTAGCCCACGAACTCGGAGTGGGCTCCGCTCGAAAGCGCGCTCCATGTGCCCGAGGCGCGCCGGGCCGTAAAGCGCGCCTCCTTGCGCGCGCGGTCGCGCTGCTCCTTCATCGCAGCCTCGTATCCTGGCATGTCGACCGTGAAGCCGCGCTCCGCCGCCATCTCCGCCGTGAGATCGATCGGAAAGCCATAGGTGTCGTAGAGCTGGAAAGCCACCGTCCCGGGGAAGAGCGTCTGCTTCTTCTTTTCCAGAGTCGCCGCGGTTTCCTCGAAGCGCGCGACTCCCTGCTCGAGGGTCCGCGCGAACCGGCTCTCCTCTGCCAGGATTGCCGCCGCGACCGAGGACTCCTCGCGCTTCAAGTACTCGTATTCCTCGTAGCGGATCATCTGCGACACGACTACCGGCACGAGCCTCGAGAGGAAGGCGCCCTCAATTCCGAGATCCCTCCCGAAGCGCGCGGCCCGGCGCAGGAGCCTTCGCACGACGTACCCGCGTCCCTCGTTCGAGGGACGCACGCCTTCGGCGCAGGTGAAGACGAGTGCCCGGATGTGGTCGGTGATCACGCGGGCGGCGCGCCGGCCGCGGTCGCTCGCGGCCGCCTTCGGCGTGCCCAGACGACGCGCGGCGTCCCCGATGGGAAGGAGGAGATCGGTTTCGAAGACCGAGGGCGCACTCTGCAAGATCAGAGCACAGCGCTCGAGTCCCATGCCGGTGTCGATCCCGCGATTCGGGAGCGGCCGCCGCTCGCCCGTGGGCAATTGATCGAATTCCGGGAAGACCAGGTTCCAGAACTCGAGATAGCGCTCGCAATCACAACCCGGGGCGCATTCGGGCCGGCCGCAGCCGACCCCCGGGCCCTGGTCCCAGTAGATCTCCGAGCACGGACCGCACGCGCCCGAGCCGCCGGCGGGCCCCCAGAAATTATCCTTCTCCCCCAGCCGGACGACTCGCTTCGCTCCCAGACCGATGTGTTTCGCCCAGAGGTCGAATGCCTCCTGGTCGTCCTGGTACACGGAGGGATGCAGCCGTTCGGCGGGCATTCGGAGGACACCGGTCGTGAATTCCCAGGACCACTCGATCGCTTCCTTCTTGAAATAATCGCCGAACGAGAAATTGCCGAGCATCTCGAAGAATGTGGCGTGCCGGATGGTCAGTCCGACGTTTTCGACGTCGGTGAGCCTCAGACAACGCTGCACCGTCACGGCGCGCCGGTGAGGCGGCGGAAGGGGCGAGGAAAAGTAGGGTTTGAACTGCACCATGCCCGCCGACGTGAACAGGAGCGTCGGATCGTCCAGAGGAACGAGCGGAGCCTGTGGCAGGTGCCGATGCCCGCGCTCCTTGAAGAATTCGAGAAAGATGCGGCGCAGCTCGTCGCTGGTCTTTCGCATCGGGTGGTGTTACGTCTCCTCTCCCAAGAGATCCCGGATCGTGTCCCAGCCGAAACCGCGCCGGGCGAGGGCCTGCTGCATGCGCCGCCGGTAGACCTCGGGCGAAAGTCTCGCGTAGCGCCCCCGAAGCTGGGCAAATCCCAGAGCGGCGCGCCCTTCCTCGCTCGCGAGCGAGCGACCGGCGAGATCGGGATCTTCTTCCAGGAGCGCGTCCAGGTCCCGGATCAGCGCGTCCGGCACTCCCCGCCGCCTGAGCTTCAATTCGAGGAGCCGCTTCCCCTGAGGCGCCTTGAAGAGCTCCGTTCGCAAAAAAGACCGCACGAACGCGCGGTCGTCCAGAAGCGAAACGCGGCGGAGCCGCTCGATGGCGCGCTCCACCGCTTCCGAATGATACCCGCGCCCGCGGAGCCGGCCTTCGACCTCGCGCTCGGTGCGGGGCCCGCGGGCGAGAATCCGAAGAGCCGCCTCCTTCGCGGCCTCCTCGGAACCCGCCCGCTCGGGGCTCAGCGTCATCGGCTTAGATACGGACCCTGCGCTCTCCCTTGCCGTCCGCCGCCGCCGCCGCGACCTCCGGAGGCGCGGCCGGGGCTTTCGTGAGCCCCAGCGCCTCGCGAAGCTTCACTTCCAGCTCGGCCACGGCGTCGGGATGTTCCTTGAGCCAGAGTCTGGCGTTCTCGCGCCCTTGCCCGATGCGCTCCTCTCCATAAGAAAACCAGGTGCCGCTCTTCTGGACGAGGTTTCGCTCGATCGCGAGATCCAGAAGCTCTCCTTCCCGCGAGATCCCTTCGTTATAGAGGATGTCGAATTCCGCCTCCTTGAAGGGGGCGGCCACTTTGTTCTTCACGACCTTCACCTTGACGTGGCTCCCGATCACGCTCTCCCCGTCCTTGATCGCGCCGATGCGCCGTATGTCCATCCGCACCGAGGCGTAGAACTTGAGCGCACGGCCGCCGGTCGTCGTCTCGGGATTTCCGAACATGACCCCGATCTGCATGCGGATCTGGTTGATGAAGATGACGGTCGTCCGCGACTTGGAGATCGTGCCGGTGAGCTTTCGCAGGGCCTGCGACATGAGACGCGCCTGGAGCCCCATGTGCGAGTCCCCCATCTCCCCTTCGATCTCGGCCTTCGGCACGAGCGCGGCCACCGAGTCGATCACGATCACGTCGATCGCGCCGCTGCGCACGAGGTGTTCGGCGATTTCGAGCGCTTCCTCCCCCGTGTCGGGCTGCGCCACGTGCAGGTTCTCGATGTCGACCCCGAGCTTTTTCGCGTACGCGGCATCGAGGGCGTGCTCCGCGTCGATGAACACCGCGTTCCCGCCCGCCTTCTGCGCCTGCGCGATGATGCTCAGGGTGAGCGTCGTCTTTCCGGAGGATTCCGGACCGTAGATCTCGATCACCCGGCCGCGCGGAACGCCGCCGATGCCGAGCGCCGCGTCGAGCGCGATCGAGCCACTGGGAATCGAATCCACCTGGACCCGGGCCGACTCCTCCCCCAACTTCATGATCGCGCCCTTGCCGAACTGACGCTCGATCTGCTGCACGGCCAGGTCGAGCGCTTTGGCGCGTTCCTTGGACATCTCCCTCACTCCCGGATTCATGACCATCTCCGATTCTCCCCCTGCGAGTTTGTAGGCGTCGCTCCGGGACGCCGGTACGGGTCGGGGCGAAATGTTGGATTCGATTCTTGCGCTCGGATGGGCGCCGATACGGGAACTCAGGGAGAACTAAGCCCCCGGCTTACGAAGACGAATCTCCTCGAGCGCAGTATAGCGGGCTCCGGTCGGGTGTAGGTCACTTTTCATCACCACGATCCGATCGAGGAGGGCGGCCTCCGGGGAAGGAGGCGGCGCGTAATCGCGGAACGCCTCCACACTCTGCGCCCGCTCGCGGACGCGGGCGAGCGTGATGTGCGGCCGGAAGGGCTTGTCGGGCGGCCCGAACCCGTCGCGCTGGAGGATTTGATTGATCGATCTCGCCAGCGCTACCGCTTCCTCGGCCCCCTCCGCGAGGCCCACCCAGAGGACCCGCGGCCGGTCTTTGGACGGGAAGGCGCCCAATCCTCCGAGCCGCGCGCTGAACGCGGGGTGGGCATCCGCCCCCCGACGGGTCGATTCGCCGGCGCGCCGGACCCCGGAGTCCCCGAGATCCCCCAGGAAGCGGATCGTGACATGAAGATTTTCCGGCTTGACCCAGGAGAGTCCCGACATGCGGTCCGAGAGGTCCCGCTCGACCCGCGCGAGACAATCCATCCATGTCTGGGGAATCACGAGCGCGACGAAGGTTCGGACCATGCGATACCTGCTCCGAGGCTCCGTCGAACCAGGTCCAGCGCGACGAAGGACGCCCGCGCGATGATGTCCGCCCGCGAGCCTCCGAACGCGTACCGCTCGCTCACCTCCCCACCGGGCGAGGAGTATCCCACGAACGCGAGCCCCACCGGCTTCGTGGCACTCCCCCCCTCGGGGCCCGCGATCCCGGTCGTGGACACAGCGCAGGATGTATGGAGCCGCTCGCGCGCTCCCCGGGCCATCTCCTTAGCCGCCTCGGCGCTCACCGCGCCGGAGCGCCGGAGCGTCTCGCCCGAAACACCCAGGAGCGCCTCCTTGGCCTCGTCCGAGTACGCGACGACCCCCCCACGGTAGTACCGGGAGCTCCCGGCCGTCGCGACCAGCGCCGCGCCGACGTTCCCCCCGGTGAACGACTCCGCGGTCGCGAGCGTCCATCCGCGTTCGAGGAGCGCTTCGCCGGCCACCTCCGAGAGCGTCCGGTTCCCGAGCGCGTACGCGTGGGAGCCGGCGCGCTCGGCGAGCTTCCGCTCCCCCCGGTCCAGGACCCCCTGGAGCCACACCGCATCGACCGAGGAAGCGCTCAGGTGAAGATCCACGCCGCAGTCGCGCGCGATCGTGCCGAGCGTCAAGTCGGGCTCCTCGAGCTCGAATCCCTGGAGCCTCTCCGCCAACACCGATTCGCCGATCCCGATCGTGCGGACGATCCGCAGGCCGGAGACGAGCCCCGGGTTCCGACTCTTGAGAAACGGGATCACGTAGCCGCGCAGCATCTCCTCCGCCTCGGACGGCACGCCGGGGAGCGCGAAACATTCTGTTTCCATGTGGTTGAAATGGAGGCCGGGGGCGGTGCCGAGGGGGTTCGGGATCACGGCGGCGCCGCGGGGAACCAGGGCCTGCGTTTCGTTGATGGGAGGCATGTCCATCCCGCGCTCCTTGAAGCGCGCGTGGATCCCGTCCAGCACGGCCCGGTCGAGGATGAGCCTTCGTCGGAAGACCGTCGCGATCACCTTCCGCGTGATGTCGTCCGACGTCGGGCCGAGACCGCCCGTCGCGATCACCACGTCGGCGCGGTGGACGGCGGTTCGGAAGGCCTCTCCGAGCCGGTCGGCCTCGTCCCCGACGGTCGTGTGGTAGGAGGGCCAGAGCCCCGCCTCGGCGAGCATGCCGGAGACCAGATCGACGTTGGTGTTCCCGACGAGCCCGTGGAGAAGCTCGCTTCCTATTGTGATGACTTCCGCGATCATGGCGATTCCTCGAAACGGAACGCGCTCACGTGGTAGGCACGACCCGCGCGACCAGTTGAAGCGCCACGTTGGCGTAAACCCCCGCGAGCACGTCGTCCATCACGATCCCGACAGCGCCGGGAAGCTGCTGCGCCCGTCCCACCGGAGGGGGTTTCCAGATGTCGAAGACACGAAAGAGCAGAAACCCCGCGAGCAGCGTGAGCGCGTACGGCGGGTGCGCGTTGCCGATCGCCGGAACGCCGCACACGGTGACGAGCATCCCGGCGACCTCGTCCAGGACGATGGGATGCGCGTCGTGCCCGAGCGTCTTCTCGGCCGGGCCGCATACGAGGAGCGCGAGCGCTGCCACGGCCAGCGTCAGCGCCGCGAACGCGGGGAGGCTCAGCCGGGGCAGAACCGCGAGAAGGACGAGGGCGGTGGCCGCACTGGTCCACGTCGCCGGTGCGAGCGGGAGGTAGCCCAGCCCGAACCCGGTCGCGAGCAGGACGGCAAATCGCCGCATGGGCCGCTATCCCAGCGTTTTCAAGACGAGCTTGCAGGCCACCTTGAGCGTGTCGAAGACCCCGGTTCCCCTCAGCGCGACCGCCTCGAAATACGGAGCTTTCCGTGGATTGAGCTCCCGCTCCAGATCGTCGACCGGCACCACGCGGGGGAGGTCCCGCTTGTTGTACTGCATGACAAAGGGAATCTTCTCGATCGTCAGGTCGTGCTCGGTCAGGTTGTCGAGCATGTTCATGTAGCTTTCGACGTTCGCCTCGAAGCGGTCGATCTGCGAATCCGCCACGAAGACGATCCCGTCCACGCCTTTCAGAATCAGTTTGCGGCTCGCGTTGTAGTAGACCTGCCCCGGAACCGTGTAGAGATGAAACCGGGTGCGGAATCCCCGGATCTGCCCCAACTCCAGCGGCAAAAAATCGAAAAAGAGCGTCCGGTCCATTTCGGTGGCGAGCGAGATCATCTTGCCGCGGGTTTCCTGGGGAACACGCGAGTAGATGTGTTGAAGATTCGTGGTCTTGCCGCAGAGGCCGGGGCCGTAATAGACAATCTTGCAGTTGATTTCGCGCGACGAGTAGTTGATCAGCGACACGAAGCTATCGGTCTCCCATTCCTTGGCTCCCCTATTCCTTGAACAGGCTGTCGATCTCGCTCTCCGCTTCGGCCGTGAATTCGGCTCCCAGCGTCGTGGCGCTGAGATCCTCGTTCTTGTACTGGAGCTTGTCGAAGAGCTTGTTCAGGACCGACAGCAGTTCCTCCCCTCCCCGCCGCGCCTTGAGACGCACGAGACCGAGCGACGTCTTTCGATCGAAGAGCACGACGAGGATGACCCGGTTCGCGATCAAGGAAAGGTACATGCTCTCGTTCGTGCCCTGGTGGACGAGCGTGGCGAAATCGAGCTCGCCGACCATCTCCGCCAGCTGCTGGTTGGCTGCGAAGTCCGCGGCCGCGAGAGAGGAAAACGAGGTCACGTCGAATCCGGGGGGCTCGCCGATCGAGCTGATGAGCTGGCCGGTTTTGTCGATCAGCATCACGCTTTTCGCGCTCGACGACTGGATCAGATTCTGGAGAATCGTATTGATGGACCAGAAATCTTCCTCGAAGAGCGCCCAATTCCCCTTGACCATGGTCCCAACTCCTTGGACACACCTGGGCCTTGCGGCATGTGTGACGCCGACCGGCTGGTTGCAAAGGAGGGGTGTCCTGCCCTGGCCTCCAAATCAGCCGGTGCCGAGACCGATCCCCATCCACCCACACACGCGTCATGCTACGCACACAAAAACGACGCTCTACCGGGAATTGGGCGGAACGCTAGCACTTCCCGATCGGGGGTCAAGCACAATGTGCTCGAATTGGGGGGCTTATATCTCTTTGCGGCCGCTCAGGGCGCGGGCGAGCGTCACCTGATCGGAGAATTCGAGATCGGAGCCCATCGGCACGCCGCGCGCGATCCGCGTGACGCGCACGGCGCCCATATTTTGTAGGAGCCGCGCGATGTAGAGCGCGGTCGCTTCGCCCTGGGCGGTCGGGTTCGTCGCGACGATCACCTCGCTCACCTTCCCCGGCTTCACGCGGTCGATCAGCTCGCCCAGCTTGAGCTGCTCGGGTCCGATCCCGTCGATGGGAGACAAGGAGCCTTTCA
>DASXQO010000040.1:0-8941 GCA_036507115.1 Candidatus Eiseniibacteriota bacterium
TGGGCCAACTTCGCGGCCTGGCAGATCGCGGGGCATCTCCGGAGAGACAACTACATCGAACAGGCACGGCTGAACGCCGGCGTAGGCACCGACTCGGAGTCGGACGACTATTGGAGACTCGTGGGAATCTACTCCCGCTCGAGCGGATCGGGGCCCGATTCCTACGAGGACGACCTCCGGCGCGACGCCCGAAACGAATTCCCAGAAGACCCGGCGGCGCAGGACGCCTGGGTGGCCGAGCGCCTGCCGACGGGGAATCGCGCGTGGAACTGGACGAGCGCCTCCTTACAAGAGAACTATCGGGTGACACGGCAGAACTCGTCGCGCGCGTTCAGCAGGGCGAAGTTTTCCTTCGCGCTCGCGATCCTGAATCGGCTCGCCAGCGCGATCGATACTCAGATACTCCACCGCGCGGACACGAAGGCCGAACATTCGGAGATCGACCGGCAATTTCAGATACTCACCACGATGACCGCCGACGGCGGGGGAAAGGTGCTGGTCCGACAGACGTTCTAGCCATACGATCGCCCCGGGCGCCGACGGTGACCAGGGTCCTCCTCCCCGAACACCCATGAGCGGTCCGAAACGACAAGCAACCCACGCCATCCTCGCCGCGCTCGTTCTCTCGGTCTGCGGCGGACTCTACCGCTCGGGGGAGCTCTCGGCGGCGCCGGACACCGCTGAGGCGCTGGATACGGCGGAGGCGCCGGATACCGCCAAGGCCGAGCCCTCCGGCACGCCCGACTCGACCTCCTCTCTTTACGAGCTTCGAACCGAATCGATCCTGGACCGGGAGACGCTCGAAGCCGCCGGGATCCGGCGTCCCACACGTCTCTCGTATGACTCCGATGGAAACCTGCACGTGCTCGACGCGGAGACTCGGCGTGTCACGAAGCTGGATCCGCGCGGACACGTTCTCTACGAGGTCGGAGGCTACGGCTCCGACGAAACGTCGCTCGAGCTGCCGGTCGATATCGTGGTGGACCGGGACCAGTCGCTTCTCGTCCTGGACCGGGGGCGCGGCGCCCTCGTCGCGTTCGACCGCTCGGGAAGATTTCTGGGACAGAGGCCGTTCCAGGGGGCGGCGGCCGAGGAATCGCGCGGCGCGGGCGCCCGGATTCTTCTCGACCGTCTCGGAACGCTCTGGCTGCTCTCGGCCCACGCGCGCGATCTCATCCCGCTGGACGACCGGCTCAAGCCCGCACGCGCGACGCGTTACCTCGTCCCCGAGGATTCCGTCGGGGCTCCGATCGCGGCGGCCGCATCCCCCGGCGGCGAAGTCTGGATCTGGGACTCCACGCGCGGAACGCTGCGGCGGTTCGCCGCGACGGGCCGTTGGGCGTTCTCGTCCGTGATGTCCCGGAAACCCGAAGAGATGACGGTGTCCGATCTCGCCGCGGACCGCGCGGGGTACCTCTACGCGGCCGACCCGGTGGGTCAGCGCGTGCTGGTATTCGCGCCGGACGGGTCTCCACAAGTGAATCGCGCGCTTGGCGGCGATCGAATCCATTGGCGCCCTCGGGCGCTCGCGATCGGTCCGCGCCGTCAGGTCGCGGTGGCGGATCCCGAGAGAGACGAGATCCAGGTGCTCGTTCCCGTGTGGAGAAAATGGACCCTCCGGCAATGACGCTCCAGGCGACGGCGCGCGCACTTTCGGCTGCGCTCCTCCTGGGAGCGCTGGCGGTGTATGGCCCGCCGGCAGGGGCCCGGCCGACCGACGTGATCCATCCGGGCGGTGTTCCCTCGGCTCCCGATACGCTCGTCTTCGAGTATCCCGCGATCCGGTCGCCGTCCCTCCTTTCGCTCGCAGCGCGCTCGCCGTTTTCGGTGACGGCGGCCCGCGAATCCGCGGCCGATTCCGCCGCGCGTGCGCCGTCGACCTTGGCGCGGCGCGAGGGCCCGGCCGGGACGGCAGCCGCGCCGGCGCCGGTGGCAGCCGCGGCGCCGGGTCCCTCTGCCGCGTCGCTGCTCTTCTCCGGCTCCAAATCGCTGAGCGTCGAGATGGGACGCGGGCGGGACGCTTCGCTCCACCAAACCCTCGATCTCACCGTCCGCGGCCGGGTGGCCGGAGACGTCGAGCTGGCGGCGACCCTGAGCGATCAGCAACTTCCGTTCGAGCCGGACGGAACGACGCGCGAGTTACAAGATTTGGATCGGCTCTTCCTGTCGGTGCGCGCGCCGCAGGGGGAGGTCACGATGGGTGACTTCAGGCTCGACGGGGGTGCCGGCGAGTTCGCGCGCGTGAGCCGGCAGCTCCAGGGCGTCCGGGGACAGGCCCGCGTCGCGGGCTCCAAGTGGGACGTCGCGGCCGCGAGCGCCAAGGGGGAACGCGGTTCGCTCGAGATCAAGGGAGAGGAAAGCAAGCAAGGCCCCTACGATCTCGTCCCGCGTGTCGCGGGCGAGAGCCCTCCTGGCGTCGTGGCCGGTTCGGAGACGATCTGGCTCGACGGGGCCAAGCTGAAACGGGGAGCGGACCAGGACTACGTGATCGACTACGGGGCGGCGACGGTCACGTTCACCACCCGGCATCCGATCACGGCCGAAAGCCGGCTTGCCTTCGACTTCGAGCGCGCCAGCACCAACTTTCGTCGGAGTCTCTACGCCGCCTTCACGCAGGGAACGTTCGCCTCCGGGGGGCGCTGGTACGCGACCTACCTCAAGGACGGCGACGATCCCAAGAGCCCGATCGACGCCTCGCTCACGCCGGAGGATCTGCGCGCCCTCGGGAGCCTCGGGGATTCGGCGGCGGCACCCTCGGGCGCGCGCTACGTCGGGACGGGAAACGGCGTTTACGCGTGGGACCAGTCGGACCCGGCCAATCCCCACTGGCTCCACCTGGGGGCAGGAAGAGGAGACTACCTCGTCGAGTTCGTCGCGGTCGGCGCGGGGCGCGGCGCCTACGCCGACACGCTCGCCGCGGACAGCACCCGCTTCTATCACTACATGGGGCGCAACCTCGGGGCCTTCTCGCCGGGGCGCTCGCTCCCCTCGCCCGACGAACGCCGGCTCGTGGATCTCGGAGCGTCCGCGCGTCTCTTCAAAGCGGTGAGCCTCGAGGCGGAAGCGGCTCGCTCCGGCTTTGACCGGAACGCGCTCTCCTCCCTCGACGACGGCGACAACGGAGGAAACGCGGTGCGCGTGGGCGCGCAGCTCGATCCGCGTCCGCTCTCCGTCGCGGGGCGTGGGCTGGGACTCCTCCGCGCGTCCGGTTCCTTCCGCTCGCGCGACGACCGCTTCACGACGATGGACCGTCTCGACAACGTCTTCGAGAACGACCGCTGGAATCAGGCGGCACGGGATGGGAGCGAGACCCGGGGGGAACTGGCCCTCCAGTACGACCCGGTCACAGCACTCTCGTTCCGAGGAGAGGTCGGAAAGCGCGATCTCACGGGGGGCTCGCGTTCCCGGCGCACGGCGGTCGCGGCCGACTGGCGCGGCCCTCTCGTAGGCGCGCTGCGCTGGGAGGGATCCCGCAACACGCTCGGCGAAGCGTCGGGCGCGCGCACGCGGCTCCTATTCGACCTCGCCCGCCAGAAGGGGTTCGTGACACCCCGGGTCCACCTCGTCGACGAGCGCATCACGGGGCAGGAGGGGGACTCCATCCCCGAGCGGCGGAGCCGCGAATGGTCGATGGGGCTGGGCGTCGCTCCCGCATCCCGCGTGAACCTTCGCGCTTCCTACGGCGAGCGTTCGGACCGGCGCGGAGACCCGGCCCTGGGGCTCGTTCCCACCCGAGCCGCCACGTGGGAAGCGGGCCTCTCCGCTCGCTCCCGTGCCTCGCTCTCCGTGGAGATGGGTTGGACGCGGCGGCGCGTGGCCGATCCGGGGAACGTCTCGGCGAGCGACCTGGCACAGCTCGCGGTCCTGGCGGGCGCGCCGGGGTCGGCCTTCACATCGGAGCTTCGCTACGACGCCACGCAACTCCGCGAGCCCAAGGTGGTCCGCCGCGTGATCTCGGTCGCTCCGGGGACGGGCTCCTATGACGCGTTCGGGAATCCACGCTTCCAGGGGGATTACCAAGTCGTCACCGAAACCGGGCTCCCGGAGTCGAGGACGCGCGCCAACGTGCAGCTGCGGCTCGACGCCTATCCCGGCCGCGCCATGGTCGCGGGAAACGCGCCCTCGTTCTGGCGGGCCTGGGGAGCGAGCACCTTCCTGAGAGTCGAAACCCTTTCTTCGATCGCGCTCGGAAATCCCCGGCACGCGTTCGATCCCCGCGACTACCTGGACGAAGCCGCCACGATTCGCGGCAACGTGAACGCGCGTCAGACTCTCGAATACGCGCCGCGCGGCGGACACTTCGACCTGCGCGCGGAAGCGGGTGCGAGACGCGACCGGACCGGCGAGTTCGAGAATCTGAGAGTCGTGCGGGACGCGATGGACGCGACTCTCCGCGTACGGAATCCGCTGTGGGGCGGGCTCCGCCTCGTCAGCTCCGCCACGGCGGACGGCACGACGGAGACCGCGATCCGGAGCGACACGGGCGAACGCTCCGGCTCGCGGATCCGGGGTCGGGGCCTGGATCTCGAGCTCTCGCGGGCGCTTGGTCCCGCGTGGTCGCTCTCGCTCCTGATGCGCGGCAGGCAGGACCGGGACCTGACGCACGCGGGATCGCAGGAGACCGTGGCGGCGGGGCCGTCCGCCCGGTGCGCCTCGGGCGGCGGGAAGCTTCGCGTAGACGGCAGGGCGCTCTGGGCGCGCACGAGCCGGAGCAGCGCGTATCGGCCGGGCCTTTTCTTCAGCCCGCCCCTCCTCGGAAACCACATCGACTACGACCTCCTGGGCGACTACCGGCTGCGCGACCAGGTATCGCTGAGCCTTTCCTGGAACGGACAGGTCGCGGGTGGGCGGGGCGGCGTGTACTCCGGACGATTCGAACTGAAGAGCTACTTCTGATGAGCCGCCACCCGTTGCGTCTTACCGGATTCACGATACTCGGGATCGCGCTTCTCGCGTGCGCCGCTCCGGGCGCGCATGCCAAGGATCGCTACCGGCTCGAGATCGCTCCGGGCGCGGATTCGCTCGTCGTCGACTCCTCGGCGCTCTGGACGCGCGTGGAGCTGCATGCCCTCGCCGCGCGCGCGCGCGACCGGCTCCTGGCCCGGGGCTCGATCGGCGCCGTCGTGCGGCTCACGCTCTTGCCCGCTTCTGTCGGAGACAGCGTGGACGTGGCCAGGCTCTCGATCGAACGCGGCGCTATCCCTGCGCGTGTCGTGGCGGTCGTGCGCGGCGGCGAGGGCGTGGTGGCGGACGGGGCCGGGACGTTCCATCGCGCGTGCGGGGGAAGTACGGAGCCCCGGGCGATCCTGGCCGGTCTCGAAGCGCTTCGCTCCGAGGCGCAAACCCGCGGACGTTACGGGGCCGAGGCGACGCTCGATTCCGTCGTTCTCGCCGACTCCGCGACCGCGCGCGTGTACGTGTGCCTGGAACCGGGTCCGCCCGTGACGGTGGACACGCTCGATCTGGGAGGCGCCTCGGTGCGACCCTCGGTCGTCGGATCGATCTCCGGACTCACGAAGGGGCGCGTGCTCACCCCGGAGGTTCTGGACGACGCGAGGGACCGTCTCCAGGCGAGCGAGCTCTTCGCGTCGGTCGGAAACATCGAAGTCACGGCGGGTTCGGAGCCCGGCCGCGCACGGGTGCTCGCTCCACTCGTGGAAAATCGGCTGAGCCGCTTCGACGGCGCGCTCGGCGTCCAGAACGGCGGCGGCATCACGGGACTCTTCGACCTGGCGCTCGGCAACATCGGAGGCAGCGGACGCTCCGCCGGCGCGCGCTGGGCCGGATACGGCGCGGGCCGGTCCGAATACGCCGCGCGCTACCGCGAGCCCTCTCTGCTCGGGACCGCGCTCGACGGCGCGGTCTCGCTCGAGGCGCAGGTTGCCGACTCCCTGTTCACCCAGACGCGGTGGTCGCTCGAGCTCTCGGGGCGCCCGGCCGCGAAAGCCCGGGCCGGGGCCACGCTCCGCCGCAGCGGGAGCGCCTATACCGGCGCGGGGCGCGGCACGAGCGCGACGTGGTCCCTGGAGGGGCGTCTCTCGTGGCGCGGTCTCGCTCCGCAAGAGAATCCGATCCGCGGCTTCTCGGCTTCGCTCGCCGGGGAAGGGGGGCGGCGCACCGAATCCTATCCGGGATACGCCCGCGCCTCGCGCCGCATGCTGCGCGGGGCGATCGCTTGGGAAGCGGCCCATCCGACGGGCAGGACGCGCGCGCTCTACGCCGCGATGCGCGCCGAGCGCGTGAGCCTGGGCGGAAGCTCCCTTCCCGCCGAGGAGCTTCGGTTCCTGGGAGGCAACGAAGGACTGCGGGGACACCGCGACCGGGCCTTCGCGGGAGACCGCGTGCTCGCGATGACGCTCGAGCACCGCTGGGTCACGGGACCGCGCGGCGGCCGCGTCTTCCTCTTCGCCGATGCCGCCCGCCACGACCTCGGGGTTCCGGTCGAAGCGGGAAGCGCACGGGGGCTTCCCGGCCTGGGGACCTCGCTCGCCCGAACGGAGTTGAGCCCGGGCTGGGAGTTCGGATACGGTGCCGGACTCAGAAGTCCCATCCGCGCGGGCACCGTCGGAATCCAGCTCGGGCTCGAACCCGGCGCGCCGCTGCGGGAGAGCAAACTACACCTTCGCTACACGACCGACTGGTGAGCCAGACCCTAGCCCGGAAAATCGAAAGCCTCCGCCGGCGGATCGAACGTCACGACCATCTCTATCACGTCGCGGGGGAGCCGGAGATCTCCGACCGCGAGTACGACGAGCTCCTGCGCGAGCTGGGCGATCTCGAGGAGGCGCATCCCGAATACCGGCACCCCGACTCACCCACTCAGCGCGTCGCCCACGGGCTCCTGCCCGGGTTCAAGACGGCCCGGCACTCCGTCCCGATGCTGAGCCTGGACAACACGTACTCGCTCGAGGAGCTCGAGCAGTTCGACGCGCGCGTGAGGCGGCTCCTCGGAAAGGAAGAAGTGGAGTACGCGATCGAGCCCAAGGTGGACGGCGTTGCGGTCGCGCTCCGCTACCAGGACGGACGCTTCGTGCTCGGGTTGACGAGGGGGGACGGGACGGAGGGGGACGACATCACCGCCAATCTCAGGACCCTTCGCTCCGTTCCCCTGAGGATCCAGGGCCGCGATATTCCGGAGGAGCTGGAGATGCGCGGCGAGGTCTACATGGAGACCCGCGCGTTCGAGAAGCTGAACGAGCGACGGGTCGCGGCGGGACAGAACGCCTTCATGAATCCCCGCAATGCGACGACCGGAAGCCTCAAGACCCTCGACACGTCCGAGGTGGCGAAGCGTCCGCTCCAGATCTTCCTCTTCCAGCTCGTGCGCCCCGAGCGACACGGGCTGAAGACCCAGCTCGAGTCGATCGCGTTCCTGCGTAAGCTCGGACTCCGCGTCAACCCCTTGAACTCGCTCGCGCGCGGGTGGAAGGAGCTGCGCCGCGAATGTGAGCGCTGGGAGACACAACGGGAGAAGCTCCCGTACGCCACGGATGGGCTGGTGATCAAGGTGAACTCCTTCCGCGAGCAGGAATGGCTCGGGTTCACGGCGAAGAGCCCGCGCTGGGGAATCGCGTACAAGTTCGGCGCCCACGAGGCGGAGACGACGCTGAAAGCCATCGTTCTACAAGTAGGACGGACCGGCGTGGTGACGCCGGTCGCAATCTTGCAGCCGGTCACTCTCCTCGGAACGGTCGTAGCGCGGGCGACCCTCCACAACCAGGACGAGATCGAGCGGAAGGATTTCCGGGTGGGTGACCGCGTCGTCATCGACAAGGGCGGAGACGTGATTCCCAAAGTATTGCGCGTCGTGCCGACGACGAAACGGCGCGGCACTAGATTTGTCATGCCCTCGAAGTGTCCGGAGTGCGGTTCGCCGCTCGTGAGGGATCCGGAAATGGCCGCCGTGCGGTGCGAGAATCTCTTTTGCCCCGCCCAGGTGAGGCGGCGGATCATCCACTTCGCGAGCCGGGGCGCGCTCGACATCGAGGGGCTCGGGCGGGAGACGGTCGATTGGCTCGTGGACGCGGAGCTCGTATCCGATCCCGCCGACCTCTACCATCTTCGCGCCGAGGATCTCGTGAAGCTGCCCGGCATGGGGGAGAAATCGGCCGCGAATCTCCTCGCGGGAATCGAGCGGAGCAAGTCGGCCCCCCTCGACCGGCTGCTCCTCGCGATCGGGATCCGCCACGTCGGAGCGCGGATCGCGCAGATCCTGGCGGAACACTCCGGTTCGCTCCGGGCGCTGGCGGAGGCGGACGAGGGAGCCCTCCTCGAGATCGAGACGATCGGCCCCGAGATCGCATCGAGCGTCGCCGCGTTCTTCTCCTCGAAGGCCGGTCGGAACTTCATCCAGCGTCTGACCGACGCGGGGGTGAAACCCGAGGCGAAAGCGCCGCGCCGCGCGGCCGCCACGGGCCCCCTCGTGGGGAAAACGTTCGTGCTGACCGGTTCGCTTGCGGATCTGACGCGCGAGGACGCGGCCCGTCTCATCCAGGAAGCGGGCGGCAAGGTTACTTCATCCGTGAGCTCGAAGACGGACGCGGTCGTCGCGGGCTCGGATCCGGGCTCGAAGCTGGACCAGGCCTTGAAGCTCGGCGTCGAAGTCTGGGACGAGGCCCGGCTCAAGGCGGCGCTCCGGAAAGCCGGCGTGGCGCCCGCCGCGCGCTGAGCCCGACCGCGCGCCGAGTTCTGCCAGCGCGTCGTAACCGCCCCCCGCATCGAGTCCCGCCCGCGTTGACTTATCGCTCTGAGTCCCGTAGCTTGGGAGCGGACCGCGGTCCAATCCCATGGCCACTACCGGACGACATTCCAACGAGTTGCTGGACTCGGCCCTCGAGCGGCTGAGCCGCCGCGAGCGCGGCTGGGAGGACCGTCCGGGGCAGCGGGAGATGGCCCGGCTCTGGTCGGACACGCTGGAAACGGGAGGCGCTCTCGTCGTGGA
>DASXQO010000041.1:0-14588 GCA_036507115.1 Candidatus Eiseniibacteriota bacterium
CCGCTTCCGCCGACGCCGCTGAAGTGATACCGCCTCGCGGAGAGGGAATTCATGCCGCGAGTCTCGCTTCGCGCGGACGCCGGGTCAATATCCGCATCCGCGCCGCGTGGCGAGCGTCCAAACAGGATTGACGCATTGGGCCTCTGCCATTAGCTTGATTTGAGATTGATGGTGGAAAGATGGGGCTGTAGCTCAATTGGGAGAGCGCTTGACTGGCAGTCAAGAGGTAGGGGGTTCGATCCCCCCCAGCTCCACTTGCCTTTACGGTAACCGGGCGGGCCTTTCGACAAGCGACCCCTTCCAGGCTTCCGCGGCCTTCAGCGCCAGGTCGGCCGTCACGAACCGGTAGCCGTCCCCCTCGACAATCCCCTCGTAGTTTTCCCGTAGCGACTCCCGCAAGTGCTTGAGGGCCCATTGGAGGGCGAAGGCCGGGCCGGGCGGCCGCGGCGATGGGGCCCGCTTCTCCAGCAGCGTGGTGATGCTGTCGGCGCGGACGAACAACTCCAGAATTTGGTCGCCGAATTCGGTTTCGTCCACCAGCCGCATTTGCAGATCGCAGCGCGCCTTCTGCAGATCCGAGCAGATGGAGTTGAATTCGCGCACCAGCCCTTGCAGATTCGCGCCCTCCCCGCGTCCGCCTCCGCCGCTTCCGACCCCAGGGGTCGTTGCGGTCAGCACGAGCGTGAGCGCAAAAGCCGGTAGAAGAGCGCTTCCTTTCCGCGTTGCCGCGGCCGGACGTGGATGCTGCATGTTGCGTTTCTCCGGATCGGAACCGCCCCGAGCGGTTCCTGGTTAAATCATCGGACGAAAGGGCAGGAAGGTTACTGATTTCGCTCATTTCGCATCTCGATGAGTGCCGCCGCCGCATTGACGCGGCCGAACCCCTCTGATAGGCTGGTGACAATGCCTCCTCAACATCGCAAGCTCCATTCGATTAGCGGACTTTGGCTGCTCTCCGCCATGGTCGCCGCGGCACTCCTTTTGCCCGGTCCGGCCCGGGGCCAGGACACGCGGGTCGTCCCCGACGTGAAACCCCGCCCGCGGGTCCCGATTTACGACTCCGGCGCCCCCGTCCAAAAGAAAATCTTGAAGAACGGGGTGACGATCCTGGTCCAGGAACAGAGGACGAGCGAGCGGGTCGCCGGGGCGGTGGCCGTTCGGATGGGAACGCTCTACGAGTCCGACGCGGACGCGGGTCGCGGCCAGGTGCTCATCAAATCGATCGCGACGGGGACGCAGAAGTACTCGCCGGCCGAGCTGGCCCTGAGGCTCCTCGCGGCCGACGCGCATGTGGAGTCCGGGGCGGGCCCGGACCTGGGCCAGATCACGATCAACACGAAGCGCGAGCAGGTGGAGCAGGCGATCGATCTCCTCTCTGGGATCGTGCTTCAACCTTCGTTCCCGGACACCGCCGTGGATGCGTCGCGACAGCGCGCGCTCACCGCGGCCGCGAACGAGAACGAGAACCCAATCAAATCGGCCTATTCGATGTACCTCGCTTCCATGTTCCGAGGCAGCCCTCTGGCGCGCCCGGTCGCGGGCACCGTCCCGGGAATCGCCGACACCCGCCGGAAGGACGTCGTTGCGCTGCATCAGAAGTATTTCGTCGGCGGAAACATGGTCGTCTGCTTCGTGGGGAACTTCGACGGCAAGAAGGTCCTGACCCGCCTCGAGAAGGTCTTCTCGGCGGCGCCGGCCGGGAAGGCGCTCCAGCCGGTTCCGGGCGATCCGGTCCCTCTTGCGGCCGACACGACGATGACCACCGAACGCGATTATCTCGCCTCGTGCCTCGTCTATGGATACCCCGCCCCGGGCTACATGGAGCCCGACTACGCCGCGTTCAACATCATCGAATCCTATCTCTCCGCGGCGGACCGCTCTCCGATCGCCTTCTGGCTGCCGCAGGCGGGTCTCGCCACCGCGGTCGGTGTGATCTACGCCCCCTATCCGAAGCGTTCCAGCATCGCCGTCTACCTCGGAGCGGCGCCGCCCAGGCTCGCGGCCGCCCGAGACAGCGTCGCTTCGGTGATGGGCCGCCTCAGAACGCAGCCTCTCGACGACGGGGAATGGGCGGAGCTGTTGAAGCGGGTGCAGAACGGCACGTTCGCGAACCAGAACGACCCCTTGGCGCGCGCCCGCGCGATGTCGCAATGGGAGGCGTCGGGCTCCGGCTACGATTTCCTGCGCCGGTTCGAGGAGTCCTTGCTCAAGCTGAACCCCGAGAGCGTCCGGGCGGCCGCGGCGCGGTGGTTCACGCACTCTTCCGAGGCGACCATCACTCCGGTGAAAAGCGAGTCCAAGCTCTAACGAACCTCACCGGCCGAGGCGGACGGGGAGGGAGGAGGGTCGGTGGGCGATGTAGCGGGCATCCTCCTGATGATCCCGCCGCTCCTGTTCGCACTCACCTTCCACGAATACAGTCATGCTCTCGTCGCCACGCGTCTCGGGGATCCCACCGCGAGGATGCTCGGCCGGCTCACGCTGAACCCGATCGCCCACCTGGATCCGGTGGGGACGCTTGTCTTCGTGCTGACCCAGCGGATCGGCTGGGCGAAGCCGGTGCCGATCGACGAGCGCTACCTCAAGCACCCGCGCCGGGACATCATGCGGATCGCGCTCGCGGGCCCGGTGTCGAACGTGATTCTCGCGTTTCTGTTCGGCACGATCGTGCGCTTCGCGGCGCCCGTCGCAGGGACGAGCACCATGGAGCGGCTCCTCCTGGTCATGGTCGAAGGATCGGTCATCGTGAATCTGGGTTTGGCCGCGTTCAACCTGATCCCCATTTTCCCGCTCGACGGGTCCCGGATCCTCACGGGCCTCATGAGCCGGGAGTGGGCCGAGCGGTACCGGGAGTTCGATCACGTGGGGCCGTTCGTGCTCCTGGGAATTGTGGTGCTCGGGATGACGACGGGGGTCAACCTCTTCGGCTACGTCGTCTATCCCTTCATCTACGTGCTGGGCCGCCTTTTCACGGGAGGAGTGCTTTGAGCGAAGCGACGTCGAGCCCCGAAGCCACGCGGAGCCGCGAGGCAGCAAGGGTCCCGGGCCGCAAGCAGCCGCGCATCCTGAGCGGCATGCGTCCGACCGGGAAGCTCCATCTGGGGAATTACCTCGGGGCGCTCCAGAACTGGGTCGAGCTGCAGGGCACCTGCGAGAACCTTCACATGGTCGCCGACTGGCATGCGCTCACGACCGACTACGAGCACGTCGGGCAGATCACGCCGAACACGATCGAGATGGTGACCGACTGGCTCGCGGCGGGGATCGATCCCGACAAGAGTCCCGTCTTCATCCAGTCGCACGTGAAGGAGCACGCCGAGCTGCATCTGCTCTTCTCCATGCTCGTGACCACGAGCCGCCTGGAGCGCAATCCAGCCGTGAAGGAGCAGGTGCGCGACCTCCACCTGGAGGAGACAGTGAGCTACGGGCATCTGGGCTACCCGGTGCTCCAGGCGGCCGACATCCTCCTCTACAAGGCCGACCTGGTCCCGGTAGGCGAGGATCAGGTGCCCCACGTCGAGATCACGCGGGAGATCGCGCGCAAGTTCAACAGCCTCTACGGAGAGGTGTTTCCCGTTCCGACCGCCAAGCTCACGAAATTTCCCCGCGTGCCGGGGCTCGACGCCCGGCGGATGAGCAAGTCTCTGGACAACGCGATCTATCTTTCGGATTCTCCGGAGGAGATCGCGGCCAAGGTGAGGACCGCGTACACGGACCCCAAGAAAATCCGCGTGAACGACCCGGGGGATCCGGACGGTTGCGTCGTCTTCGCGTACCACCGGGCGTTCAACGCCGCGAACGCGCCACAGATCGACGCCGATTGCCGCGCGGGCCGCCTGGGGTGCGTCGCGAACAAGAAGAATCTCGCCGCGATCCTGGCGGAGCAGCTTCGGCCGTTCCGGGAGCGCCGGCGGGAGCTCGAAGCCCATCCCGAGCGGGTGCTCGAGGCGCTCCGGTCGGGGGAAGAGCGGGCGCGGAAGATCGCCCAGGAGACCATGCGGGAGGTCCGCGAGGCCATGAAGCTCCCATGAGCGAAACCCGGAACAAAGGCCCTGCGGGCGCACCGCCCGCTCCTGCCGGCGTGCCGCCGGCGCCGATCGCCGCGCAGGCGGGCCCGGCCGGCGCAGTGGAGGAGGACGGGGCGCCCGCCTCGAGCCTGATCCGCGTCCAGCTTCCGGCCTTCGAGGGGCCGCTCGATCTTCTGCTTCACCTGATCCAGCGCGAGGAGATCGAGATCTCCGATATCCCGATCGCCCGCATCACGCGCGAGTATCTGGACACGCTGGAGCTCATGCGCGAGCTGGATCTCGAAGTCGCGGGGGAGTTCCTCGTGATGGCAGCGACCCTCATGCGCATCAAGGCGCGCATGCTCCTGCCTCCCGCGATCGCGGACGAGGAGGAGGAAGACCCGCGCGAGGGCCTCGTGCGGCAGCTCCTCGAATACCGGCGATTCAAGGGGGCCGCGGGCGATCTCGAACTGCTGGAAAGCGCGCGGCGGCTCCTCTTCGACCGGGGCGCGCCCGCTCAGCTCGAGGACCCGCTGGACGGCGAGCTTCAACCGGTGAGCCTCTTCCGGCTGCTCGACGCCCTCAAGAACGTCCTTCAGCGCGAGGCGCCTCCGATCGTGCACACGATCACCGCGGAGCCGATCAGCCTGGAAGAGGCGATCGAGGTCATCCGCGGGCAACTGACGCGCGGCAAGCGCGCCCTCTTCGAAGAGGTGCTCGCCGGATTCGTCACGCGTCTCGAGAAAATTACCGCGTTCCTGGGTCTGCTCGAGCTTCTGAAGCAGGAGCAGATCACGGTGGCCCAGGAAGAGCTGTTCGGCCCGATCTGGATCGCGTGGCGCCCCGAGGACGAGCGGCGCGCGCTCCTTGCCGAGGAGGGATGACCGAAATGCCGACCCCCAAGCAGATCCTCGAGGCGGTGCTCTTCGCGAGCGATGTCCCGGTCGGGCTCCCCGTCCTGACCGAAATCCTGGGGGATAAGAGCTCCCAGGAAGTCTGCGCGCTCCTCGCGGAAATGGCGGCATCGTACGAGGGCGGCGAGCGGGGCATCGTGCTGTCCGAGATCGCCGGAGGATTCCAGATCCTCTCCCGCAAGGAATGCGCGCCGTGGGTCGAGCAGATGCTCCGTTCCCGGCGGAAGATCCGGTTGAGCAAGGCCGCTCTCGAGGCGCTCGCGATCGTCGCCTATCGGCAGCCGATCACGAAGGTGGAGATCGACTCGATCCGCGGCGTGGATTCGGCGGGCGTGCTCCACACGCTCCTCGAGCGGAACCTGGTCACCATCAAGGGACGCTCGAAGGGAGTCGGGCGCCCGCTCCTGTATTCGACCACGCAGGAATTTCTCTCCTACATGGGGATCAATGAGGTCGCCGACCTCCCCGAGCTGAAGGAGATCGCTCCGCTCCTCGAGGAGCGCGAGCGGCTCCCGGAGGGGGAGGGGGAGCCGGCGGCTGCCGGGCCCGGGGCCGAATCCGGCGTCGAGGTCACGACCGCGGACGGTGCGCCTTAACCAGTTCCTCGCCCGCGCCGGAGCCGGTTCGCGGCGCGAGGCGGACCGTTGGATCCGCGAGGGACGCGTCCGCGTCAACGGCCAGCCCCCGAGGGGCATGGGCCCCGATATCGATCCTGCCCGCGACCGTGTCACCCTGGACGGGACGGCGCTCCGCTGGGATGAGGCCTTCCGCTACCTCGCCTACCACAAACCGGCCGGGACCCTCGTGAGCCGGCGAAGCCAGGGAGGGCGGCCGACGATCTTCGGTCTGCTCGGTGAGACCGCGCGCGGGCTCCATGCGGTGGGAAGGCTCGATCTGGATTCCGAGGGACTGCTCCTGCTCACGGACGACGGCGTGCTCGCCGAGGCGCTCCTCCATCCGCGAAGCGGCATCGAGCGCGTGTACCGGCTCTGGGTCGCGCCGGTGCCGGGCGTTCCCGCGCTCCGCCGGCTTCGCGAGGGAACCACGATCGAAGGGGTGGAGGTCGTACCCGGCCGCGTGCTGCTCGAGGGGGTCGAGAGCGGGGAGGGAAGGCTTCTGATCGAAATTCTCGAGGGAAAGAAGCGCGAGGTCCGGCTCCTCGCGCGCGCGGCGGGGCTCCACGTGAGAAGACTCCTGCGTGTCCGGTTCGGTCCCATCCGGCTCGACACGCTCCCCCCCGGAAAGACTCGCCCGCTCACCCCGACCGAGATCCGCGCGCTCGAGCGGGCGGCGAGAGCCCGCGCGCGTGGCTGATCTGGGCGACCTTCGCGGTCGCATCGACAAGATCGACGGAGAGCTGGTGCGGCTCCTCGCCGAAAGGGCGGAGGTGGCTGCGCGGATCGGCGAGCGGAAACGCGAGGCGGGAGAATCGACGCTCGACGTGGGGCGCGAGCGCGAGCTCCTCGAACGCCTGGCGCGCGAGGAGCGCGGCCAGTTCCCGCTCACCGGGCTGCAGGCGATCTTTCGCGAGATCCTCTCCGCCTCGCGCGCGGTCCAGGGGGAGTTCCGCGTGGGGTACCTGGGACAGCCTGGAGGGTTCGCGCACCAGGCGGCCGCCGGGAGGTTCGGGAAGTCCTCGACGTACGAGCCGCTCTCCTCGCCCCAGCACCTCCTCGAACGAATCGAGTCGGAGCGTCTGGAGTACGGCGTATTCGCGGTGGAGGGAGATCCCGAAGACCCCGCGTTCGACGCGTTCGATCTCTTCCTCACGGCCGAGGTCCAGATCGTGGCGGAGTTCGTGGACGTGGCGGGCTATCAGGCGCTGGGCTACGCCGTGGCACCCGAGCGCCTCTACGCGCACCCCGCGGCGCTCTCGTTGTGTCAACGCTGGCGCGCCTCGCTTCCCCCGAGGACCGAGGTCCGCCCGGTTTCCGGAAGCCAGGAGGCGGGAAAACTCGCCTCCGAGGATCGTGCGGCGCTCTGTCTCGCGCCGCCGATCGTCGCCCGGATGTTTCAGCTTCCGGCCGTGGATCAAGCCGCCGAGGACGCGCCGCGCCGCCCGCGGCGCTTCTTCGCGCTCGGCGCCTCCGAGGCGATGCCGAGCGGAAGGGACAAGACGGCGCTCCTGCTCTCGCTCGAGAATCGTCCCGGACGGCTGCTCGAAGTGCTGCGGCTCCTCGCCGAGCGCGACGTCAACGTCGGCTGGATCGAATCGCGGACGCATCGTTGGCGTCCGGGCGAACACCTGTTCCTCCTCGAGCTCGCGGGACATCGCCGCGAGCCGCCGCTTCGCGAGACGCTGGACGAGCTCCGTCCGGCGACGCTGCTCCACCGCGTGCTCGGAAGCTTCCCGGCGGCGGAGCCCTCCACCTAGTGGTACACTGCGCCGGACGATCCGCGGAAGCTCGAGGGGACTCCGATGCCGACCCGCACGTTGGAACCGATCAGACCTGAAATCCGCTCGCTCGAGCCCTACGTTCCCGGCAAGCCCGTCGAGGAGCTGGAGCGCGAGCTCCACATCTCGGACGCGATCAAGCTCGCCTCGAACGAAAATCCGCTCGGCCCCTCCCCGCTCGCGGTTCAAGCCATGAACGACGCTGCTCGGGGCGTGAATCGCTACCCGGAGGGAAGCTCCCATTACCTCCGCGAAGCGCTCGCGCGATTCTGGAACGTTCCGATCGAGCAGACCGCCGTCGGGTCGGGCTCGAACGATCTGATCGACATCCTGTGTCGCATTCACCTCGGGCCGGGGAATGAGGCCGTGATGTCCCACCCCGCCTTCGTCATGTTCGCGGTCGCGGTCCATGTGGCGGGCGGGAAGCTGGTGCGGGTCCCGGGACGCGACATGTTCCACGACCCGCGCGCCATGCTGGCGGCGATCAACGACCGGACCCGGCTCGTGTATTTCTCGAATCCCGACAATCCGACTGGGACGATGGTGACGCGGCGCGACCTGGACGCGTATTTCGACCGCGTGCCCGACCACGTCCTCACCATCCTGGACGAGGCCTACTTCGAGTACGTGAGCGATCCCGAGTATCCGAACGGGCTGCATTACTTGAGGCGGGGAAAGCGCGTCGCGGTGCTTCGCACGTTCTCGAAGATCTACGCCCTCGCCGGGCTTCGCGTGGGATATGGATTCTTCTCTCCGGAGCTCTGCGCGCTCGTGCACCGTGTGAGGCTTCCGTTCAACGTGACGAGCGTCGCGCAGGCGGCGGCCCGGGCGAGCCTACAAGACAAGGATCAGGTGGAACGAAGCCGATCCGTGAACGAAGCCGCCAAGCAGCTGCTCCTCGCCGAGCTTCCGAAGCTGGGTCTCAAGCTCACGCCCACGTGGGCCAACTTCGTTCTGGCGTCCTTTCCGGGGTCCGCGGTGGAGGCCGCGCAGAAACTCGAGCGCCTGGGCGTCATCATCCGCCCGCTGACCTCCTTCGGGCTTCCGCCCGAATACGCGCGGATCAGTGGCGGGACGCAGCCGGAGTTGGAGAGGCTCCTCGACGGTCTACGCCGGGTGCTGTGACACCCCTCGTCATCGCGATCCACGGGCTCGGGCTGATCGGGGGATCGCTCGGCCTGGCGCTTCGCGCGCGGCCCAACCCTCCCCGCGTCCTGGGATATGACGTAGACCCCGAGGCGGCGCGCGCGGCGTACGACCGGGGCGCCGTGGACGCGCTGATCGAAGATCCGGACCGGACGGATCCCCCCGCCGACCTGGTCGTGACCGCCGTTCCGCCGCAGGCCGCGATGGCGCTCGTCCCGCGTCTCGCCGCCTCGATGACCGGGGACCAAGTCCTCACCGACCTTTCGAGCGTGATGCTCCCCGTGCTCACGGCGGTGGGCGGCGAACGGGGCGCCTCGGGGCGGTTCGTCGGGTCGCATCCGTTGCGCGGCTCCGAGCAGGGAGGAATCCGCGCGGCCCGCGCCGATCTCTACGACGGCGCCTCGGTCATCGTGGGGGCGCCTCTGACGTCCGGCACTCCGGCCGAGCGTGTTGCCTCGATGTGGCGCTCGATCGGGGCGAGCCCGGCCGCGATGGCCCCCGCGATCCATGACGCGCTCGTCGCGCTCACGAGCCACCTTCCTCAAGTCGCCTCGACCGCCCTGGTGCGCACCCTGCGCAGGACGGGGAACATGACCGCGTTGCTTGCGCAAGGCTCGGGCCCGGGGCTTCGGGACATGTCGCGGCTCGCCGCTTCCCCCTCCGACCTCTGGTTCGACATCCTCACGCTCAACGCGGCCAAGCTCACGCCCGCCCTCGAGCTCCTCGAGCGGGAGATCCGCGGATTGCGCCACGCGATCGAGAGCAGGGATCCAGTCTTACGTTCGCTCCTCGAGGAGGCGCGCGAGTTCCGCCGGGAGATCGCCCCGTGAGCCGCGCGCGGATCGCTCCGCGGGGCGCGCTCTGCGGTGAGACGAAAGTCCCCGGAGACAAGTCGATCACCCAGCGCGCCCTCCTGCTCGGTGCCTTGGCACCCGGCATTACAAGGATTCGCGGCGCGAACCCTGGGGAAGACACGCGGGCCGCGCTCGGGATGGTGCGGCAGCTCGGCGCACGGGTCACGGCCTCCGCCAGGGAAGGGATTCTGATCCGCGGCGGCGAGCTTCGCGAGAGCGACCGCGTGCTCGACGCGCGCAACTCGGGGACCGCGCTCCGGCTTGCCACGGGGCTCCTGGCCGCGCAGCCGTTCCTTTCGATCCTCACGGGAGATTCCTCGCTTCGAAGGCGCCCTGTCGCCCGCGTCATCGAACCGCTCCGCGCCCTGGGAGCGGACCTGACCGGGCGGCAGGGGGATCGGCTTCCGCCGATCGTCGTCCGGGGCCGTCCGCTCGTGGGCGCCGCGATCGTCACCTCCGTGCCGAGCGCCCAGGTGAAGAGCGCCGTGCTGCTGGCCGGCATCCAGGCGCAGGGCGTGACGTCGGTGCGTGAGCCGGCGGCGACGCGGGATCACACCGAGCGGATGCTGCCGCTATTTGGAGTCGGCATCGAGCGGGAGGGCACGGCCGCGCGGGTGCGGGGACCGGCCGCGCTCCACGCGGCGGAGATCGAGGTGCCCGGAGATTTCTCGGCCGCGTCCTTCCTGCTCGCCGCTGCCTCCATCGTGCGCGGTTCGGACATCCTGCTCAAGGGCGTGGGTGTGAATCCCACGCGCACCGCATTCCTGGACCACCTCGAGCGAATCGGATCCGGGCTCGAGCGCGGCAACGAGCGTCTGGCTTCGGGAGAGCCCGTTTCCGATCTGCGCGTGCGCGCCGGGAGGCTTCGAGGGGTGAAGGTGGTGCCCGACGCCGCGCCGCGCCTGATCGATGAGCTGCCGCTCGTGGCCGTCCTCGCGGCCTTTGCCGAGGGGAAGACCGTGGTGCGCGGCGCCGACGAGCTCCGCGTGAAGGAGTCGGATCGCGTCGCGACCGTGGCGGCCGGGCTCCGGGCGATCGGAGTCGACGTGGACGAGCACGAGGACGGATGGACGATCCACGGGAAGGGGGGCCGGATCCGTGGCGGAACGGTCGACGCGGCGGGAGACCACCGCATCGCGATGGCGTTCATGATCGCCGGCCTCGCGGCCCGTGAGGGCGTCACCGTGCTGGGGGCCGAGTCCGCGAGCGTTTCCGATCCGGGGTTTCTGAGCAGGCTCCGGAGCCTCTTTCGTTGAAGCCGTTCGTCCTCGCGATCGACGGGCCGGCCGGAGCGGGCAAGAGCACGACCGCCCGCGGCGTCGCCGAGCGGCTGGGCCTCCTCCACGTCGATTCGGGCGCTATGTACCGGGCGGTCGCATGGCTCGCGCTCCGGAAGGGTGTCTCGCTCGAGGACGAGCCCGCGCTCGTCGCGATGCTCGACCGGACCCGGATCGAACCCGGACCGGACGGCGTGCGCGTGGACGGGGTGTCGGTCGAGGACTCGATCCGAACCGCCGAAGCCGGCGAGGCGGCCTCGCGGGTGGCGCTCCACCCGCGGCTTCGCGGGAAGCTGGTCTCGATCCAGCGTTCTTTTGCGCGCGGGCCGGGGCTCGTCATGGAGGGTCGCGACATTGGCACGGTGGTCTTCCCCGACGCGGATCTCAAACTCTTCATCTCCGCGAGCGCCGAAGCGCGCGCCGAGCGGCGTTTCCTCGAGCTCCGGGCGAAGGGGCAGAGCGCGGACCGCGCGGCGATCGTCGCCTTGATCCGCGAGCGGGATCGCCGGGATATGGAGCGGGAGGCAAGCCCGCTCGTCCGGGCCCCCGATGCGATCCTCCTCGATACGACCTGTATCGGTCCCGAAGAGTCGATCGCGCTCGCCGCCCGATGGGCCGAGCTGGCCCGGAGACCGGTGAGACGGATCGGTCTCGTATACGCCTTCGGCAGCGGATTTACGCGTCTTTTCGCCCGGACCCTCCTCGACTTCAAGGTCGAGGGCCTGGAGCGCATTCCCCGGAAGGGCCCGCTGATCGTCGCGTGCAACCACATCTCCTTCTGGGACCCCCCCTTGGTCGGCGCGCACCTACCGCGGGAGATGCACTTCATCGCGAAGGCGGAATTGTTCCATAATCCCTTGTTCGGAGCCCTCATCCGGTCCTATAATTCCATCCCCATTCAACGAGGGGCCCAGGCTCGCGCCGGGCTCCGCGGGGCGGAGGAAGTGCTGTCCTCGGGCGGCGCCGTCCTCATTTTCCCGGAGGGGACGCGGAACAAGAGCGGCGAGCTCATGCCCCCCCGGGCCGGGGTGGGACGTCTCTCGGCGGTCACGCGGACTCCGGTCGCGCCCGCCTGCATCACGGGTTCGAACCAAATCCGACGCTCGATGCTGCGCCAGGTGCCGATACGAATCACGTTCGGCAGCCCGGTGATGCCTCTGCGTTCGCGCCATCCCGAACGCGAGGAAGTGCGCGCCTTCGCCAGGCAGGTCATGGACATGATCGCGGCATTGCGCGCGGAACAGGAGAAAACGCCTTGGAAGTGATCGTTGCCGATAACGCGGGCTTCTGCTTCGGAGTGAAGCGCGCCATCAAGATGGCGAACGACACCATGGACACGGCCGGGTCGCGCGTGAAATCGCTCGGGTCCCTGATCCACAACCCGCAAGTCGTGAACTCGTTTCGGAAGCGAGGCTTGGAGGTCGTCGCGGACCTGGACAGCGTGGACCCGGAAGACACGATCGTCATCCGGTCCCACGGCGTGGGCCCGGAGCTGAAGAATCAGGCGACCGACCGGGGGCTCAAGGTCGTGGATACGACCTGCCCGTTCGTGACCAAGGCGCAGCAATACGCGGCGAAGCTGATCGCAGAGGGCTACAGGGTCGTCATGATCGGGGACAGAAACCACCCCGAGGTGATCGGCGTGGTCGCGCACACGCAGAACCAGGCGATCGTGCTCGACACGATCGCGGAGGCGGAGGCGCTCCGGTTCATTCCGCGCATGGGTGTGGTCTTCCAGACCACGCACGCGATCGGACACGTCCAGGAGATCGTGGGCGCGCTCCTGAAACGCGGCAAGGAAGTCCGCGTGTTCAACACGCTCTGCGGCGCGACGACCTCGATGCAGAAGACCGCGATCGAGCTTTCGTCCGAGGTCGAGGCGATGGTGATCGTGGGCGGACGGCAGAGCGCGAACACGGCACAGCTCGCGGAAGTCTGCCGCAAGGTGAATCCGAAAGTGCTTCAGATCGAAGCCGCGGACGAGATCCGGGAGGAGTGGTTCCGGGGACTCACCCGCGTCGGCCTCTCGGCGGGCGCTTCGACCCCGGACGAGGTCATCGCCGAGGTCGTGGACCGGATCACGCGAATCGAGCCGAGCAATGCTACGGCATGAATCAGGCACCACCGGCCGTCACGGCCGAATTTCATAGAAGAGGCAAGGGGGAACACCAACGAATGGTTCGACGTCATGAAGAGGATGTGGAAGTAAAGGACGAATCGGCGGAAGACGCTGAGGTCGAGACGAAGCCCCGGAAGCGCAAGCCGCAAACGAGGCTCGTCCATGATGAAGGGGACAACGAGGGCGCGGTGGCCGCCGTTGGCACCCTGGAGCTCGATCCGGACGAGGATTCCGCGAGCATGATGGGGCAGATGCTCCAGCTCTACGAGGACTCCCTCAAGGACCTCGAAGAAGGGGAGATCGTCCGCGGCCGGGTCCTCAAGATCGACGACAAGGAAGTCACGGTGGACGTCGGATTCAAGTCGGAAGGGGTGATCCCGGTCGAGGAGTTCCCGGACCTGGAAGGCGTCAAGGTCGGGGACGAGATCGAGGTCTTCCTCGAGAAAACGGAAAACCAGGACGGCCTGGTCGTGCTGTCGAAGCAACGGGCCGACTTCGTGAAGGTTTGGGATCGCGTGAAGGTCGCCGCGGACCAGGGGCAGCTCGTCGAGGGGAAGCTCGTCCGGAAGATCAAGGGCGGGGTCGTGGTGGATCTCTACGGGGTCGAGGCCTTCCTCCCGGGCTCGCAGATCGCGCTCCGGCAGGTGCAGAACGTCGATTCGCTGATCGGCCAGGGGATGGAGTTCAAGATCATCAAGCTGAACAAGCGGCGCCGGAACATCGTCGTTTCAAGGCGCGCCGTCCTCGAAGAGCACCGGGCCAAGCAGAAGAGCGAGATCATCCAGGAGCTGGCGAAGGACCAGTTACGCGAGGGCGTGGTAAAGAACATCACCGATTTCGGCGCGTTCGTGGACCTGGGCGGCATCGACGGCCTGCTCCACATCACCGACATGTCCTGGGGCCGCGTGAGCCACCCCTCGGAGCTGGTTTCGATCGGCGAGAAGGTGAAGGTGAAGGTCCTCTCCTTCGATCCCGAGAAGGAACGGATCTCGCTGGGCATGAAGCAGCTCACGCCCTATCCGTGGGAGGACGTCGACAAGCGCTATCAGGTCGCTCAGAAAGTCAAAGGGAAGGTCGTCTCCATCACCGACTACGGCGCTTTCGTCGAACTGGAGAAGGGAATCGAGGGTCTGATCCATATCTCGGAGATGTCCTGGACCCGCCACGTGCGTCATCCCTCGAAGGTGGTCGCCATCGGCGACCAGATCGAGGCGGTCATCCTCAAGATCGACAAGGAGAACGAGAAGATCTCGCTCGGGTTGAAGCAGACCGAGCCGGATCCCTGGCTCACGCTCGACCAGCGCTTCCCGCTCGGCACCCGGCTCACGGGAAAAGTGCGCAACCTGACCAACTTCGGTGCGTTCGTGGAGATCGAGGAAGGCATCGACGGTCTCGTCCACATCAGCGACATGTCCTGGACGCGGCGCGTCGTGCATCCGAGCGAGGTGCTGAAGAAGGGGGACAAGGTCGACGTCGTGGTCCTCTCGATCGACAAGGACGCGCGGCGGATTTCGCTCGGCTTGAAGCAGGTGAGCGAGGATCCGTGGCCTACGCTCGCCGAAAAATACATCCCGGATCTCATCGTCAAGGGCAAGGTGGTCCGTCTCCTGGACCGCGGGGTCATTGTGGACCTCGAGGAAGGGCTCGAAGGTTTCATTCCGCTCTCCCAGCTCGGCGTGGAGGGCCTCAAGAAGCCCGCGGACAGTTTCAGAGTTGGGGACGAGCTGAACCTCAAAGTCACCCGGGTGGACACCCAGGCCCACCGGATCATCCTGAGCGTTCGCGCCTGGCTCGCCGACCAGCCTCAACCGGCCCAGGCGGAATTCCAGACCCGGTTCAAGCCGACTCCCTCCGCGGAGTCCTCCGGAGAGCCTTC
>DASXQO010000042.1:0-5942 GCA_036507115.1 Candidatus Eiseniibacteriota bacterium
AGCTGCCGCCCCTCCAGCGCCGGTGCATCACCCGCGAAATTCGTGATTCGCCCGCCGCCCTCCGCTACTACCAGCATCGCCGCAGCCATGTCCCAAGGGTGAAGGCCCTGCTCCCAAAACCCATCCGTGCGCCCCACCCCCACTTTGGCGATCGCCAACGCCGCGGAGCCGGCCCGACGGACGGCTTGGGCGCGGCAGACGAATCGAGCAAACGGACCTAAGTTGTTCTTCTCGGGATCGGGCTCGGTCGCGACGTCGTAGCCGAAACCGGTCGCGAGAAACGCGCGCTCGAGCGAATCGACCTCGGTGACGCGCCGCGCGCGGCCATTCAGCGTAGCGCCTCCACCGAGGCGGGCGGCGTACATGTCGTCCAATAGCGGATTATAGACGCCCCCGACGACCAGCTCCCCCGCCGCATGCAACGCGATGGAAACCGCGAACACGGGGTACTCATGGGCGTAGTTGACGGTTCCGTCGAGGGGATCGATGATCCAGACGCGTTCGGCGCCCTCGCGGTCGCGGCCGCTCTCCTCGGCCCACACTCCATCCGCGGGAAACGCAGCGCGCAGTCGCCCGACAATCAAATCCTCGGACCGTCGATCCATCTCGGTGACGAGATCGATCCGTCCCTTGTAGCCGATTTCTTGTGGCCTGCCGAAATTCTCTTTCAGGAGGGCGCCTGCTTCGCGCGCGACTCGGACGGCAAGGTCCAGCTCGCGCTCGAAAGACGCGGTCATTCGGGAGTGGCGGTCGTGCCGTGAGTGGCGGGCGCCGGGGTCGCGGAGGAGGGCCCGCTCGCCGAGGAAAGTCCGCCGGCGGGGATCCCGTTTCCATCCCCGTCCCCGTCCACCACCGCCCCCTCCCGCTGCCTGCTGTACTGCAGCTCGTAGAGACGCGCGTAGATCCCGCCCCGCGCCAGCAGCTCGGCGTGGGTTCCCTGCTCGCGTAGCTCGCCCTTGTGCATCACCAATATGCGGTCCGCATCGAGAATCGTGCTCAATCTATGCGCGATCACCAGCGAAGTCCGGCCCTCCAGCAAACGGCGCAGGGCGGCCTGGATCACACGTTCGGTTTCTACATCCACGCTCGAGGTCGCCTCATCCAATATAAGAAGGCTCGGGTCGTAGTGGAGCGCCCGGGCGAACGCCAGCAGCTGCCGCTCCCCCATCGAGAAGTACACGCCGCGCTCGCCCACGTCTTCCTCGAGTCCGCGAGGGAGCCGGTCGAGCATCCGGCCGCCGCCGACCTCGCGCAACGCCCTCTCGGCCTCGCCCACCTCTCGCTCGCGCGCGCCGAACCTCAGATTCTCCCGCACCGAGCCGGCGAACAGGAACACGTCCTGTAACACGAGCCCGATCTGCCGCCGGAGCGCCTTCCCCTCGATCTCGCGGATATCGCGCCCGTCGATCCGGATCGTCCCGCGCTGGAACTCGTAGAACCGCGTCAGCAAGTTCGAGATCGAGCTCTTCCCCGCGCCCGTCGCTCCAACCAAAGCCACTTTCTCCCCCGGCGCGATCCGGAAGGAAATGTCACGCAGCACAAAATCCTCGTCCTTGTACGCGAACCAGACGCGGTCGAACTCCACGGCGCCCCGGAACCGTCCCACGGCAGCCGCTCCAACCGGCTCCACAACAGCGGGCTTCGTATCCAGCAAATCGAAGATCCGCTCGGAAGCGACCATGGCCGACTGGAACACGTTGTACTTCTCGCTCAGGTCCCGAACCGGCTGGTAGAAGCGCTCGGAGTACTGCAAGAACGCTACGACCACGCCGAACGTGACGGTGCCTTCCAGAATCCCCAACCCGCCGTACCAGACGATCAGAGCCAGCGCGATCGCGCCGATGAATTCCACCGTCGGGAAAAACACAGCGTAGTAGAACAAGTTTTGCAAATGCGCCAGCCAGTGGTCCTTGTTGGCGCGATCGAAGCCGCGGAACTCCTTCGCCTCCACGTTGAAGAGCTTCACGACTTCCATGCCCTGGAGGTGCTCCTGCATGTAGGCGTTGATCCGGGCGAGCCGCGTGCGCACGCGCCTGTAGCTCACTCGCACCTTCGCGCGGAAGATCGCGGTCGCCAACACCAACAGCGGAATCGTCGTGAAGACGACGAGCGCGAGCTTCCAGTTCATCCAGAGCATCGCGGCGATAATGCCCGCCAACAAGAATACGTCCCCGATCACCGCCACCACGCCCTGCGCGAAGAGTTCGCTCAGGGCCGAGACGTCCTGGGTCACGCGGGTCAAGATCCGCCCCACCGGCCGCGTGTCGAAATAGCTCGGGGTCAAGGTCTGGACGTGCTTGAAGGTCTCGAGCCTCAGATCCTGCATCGCCCGCTGGCCGACCATCGACATCGTGTAGGTCTGCCAGTAGCGCAGAGCGAAGGCGACGATCAGGACGCCGACGTAGGCCAGCGACAGGACGATGAGCCCCTGGATCGCGACGGCCGGAATGGGACCCACCCCGCTGATCGGTCGGACGTACTTGTCGATCGCGACCTTCGTGATGTAGGGCCCGGCAACCTCCAGGAGCGAGATCACGGCCAGAAGCACGACCGAGATGAAGATCTCCTTGCGGTAGGGCTTGAGATAGCGGATCAGCCGCTTCGCGAGTCCGTGGTCGTAGACCGCGCCGACCTTGTCCTCGTCGTGCGCGAAGGCTTCCCAGGGGGCGCTCATAGCGTCTCCAGCTCCTCGACCATCTCCTCGCGATGGTAGAGGTCGGCGTAGAGCCCGCCGCGCGCGATCAGCTCGGCGTGGGTGCCGGTGTCGACGACCCTGCCCTCATCCAGCACGATGATGCGATCGACGCGCAGGAGCGCGGAGCGCCGGTGCGTGGCGAGCAGAAGCGTCGGCCGCGAGGGATGCTCGAAGAGGGCTTCCAGAATTTCCTCCTCGGTCCCGGGGTCCACGCTCGCGAAGGCGTCGTCCAGGAGCAGCACGGGACGCTCCAGGGCCAGCGCCCGCGCCAGCGCCACGCGCTGCTTCTGGCCCCCCGACAACGTGATTCCACGCTCGCCGATGATGGTGTCGAGGCCCTTCGGGAACTGGTCGAGGTCGCGCGCGAGCCCGGCCCGCGCCACCGGTCCATCCGGATGTGGCGCGGCCGAGAGATCATCGAAGCCGAACGCCACATTTGCGCGGATCGTGTCGGAGAAGAGGAAACTCTCCTGAGGAACGATTCCGAAGACGCGACGCAATTCAGCGCGGGTCCACTCGCGCGCATCCCGCCCGCCCACGAGAATCGCGCCCTCGTCCGGGTCGAATATGCGCGCCAGGAGCGAAAGAATCGTGCTCTTCCCGGATCCGGTGCGTCCAACCAGAGCGACGCGCTCGCCGGGCCTGACCTTGATGTTCAGCCCGCGAAGGACGAAGCGTTCGGAAGCGGGGTACTTGAATCCGACATCGCGGAGCTCGATCGTGACCCCGTGCGGCAGCGGGACGCGATCGCGCTCCGAACCGCCCGCCGCGGCATCCAGATCCTCCTCGATCGGCTCCGCCATGATGGCCCGGATCCGGGCCATCGATGCGGCGCCCCGCTGGAACAGATTGGAGACCCAGCCCAGGGAAATCATCGGCCAGAGTAGCATCATGAGATAGATCTGGAATGCCACGAGATCCCCGAGCGAGATCCGCCCGGACACGACGGCGCTCCCTCCGAGCCAGAGCACGACCGCGTTCGCGATCCCGCCGAGGAGTCCCATCAAGGGAAACATCATCGACCAGAGCCGGATCATCTTGCGATTTTGCTCGGTGTAGTCCTCGTGGATCGCGCGGAACGCCTGGTACTCCCCTTCCTCCTCGACGTAGGCCTTCACGACCCGGATCCCCGCGAGGGTTTCCTGGGCCTTCGCCGTCATTTTCCCGAAGCGGTCCTGGATCGCCTCGTAGTACTTGTGGATCTTCGAGCCCAGCCGCGCGACCGTGATCGACAAGAGAGGCAGCGGGATCAGGGAGATCAGCGTGAGCCTGACGTCGATGGTCAGCATGAGCGCGACCGCGAAGCAGAAGGTCACGACGGTATTCGCGAAATACATGATGCCGGGGCCGAGGAAGTTCCGCACGGCGTCGAGATCGTTCGACGCGCGGGCCATCAAATCCCCCACCCGGGTCCTCCGATAGAAGCCGGAGTGCAGCCGCTGCATATGGTCGTAGAGGTCGTTCCGAAGCTCGTACTCCATCTGCCGCGAGGCGCGGATGAGCGTCATCCGCATGAGGAAGAGGAAGAGCCCCTGCAGGGCGACCGCGAGCAAGATCAAACCCGCGTCGCGCATCAAGGTCCCGCGGGTCGTGCCGTGCTGGAGATGATCGACTGCTTGACGGACGATCCAGGGAGACCACACCTGGAACAGATTGGTGGCGAGGACCGCGATGCCGCCCAGGAAGAGCGCCATGCGGTGCCGCTTGAGGTAAGGAAGAAGGTGTCTTAGAGCTCCGATCGGTTCATTCCTCCGCTAGGCTGCGCTCTCCTCGGCCCAGATCAAGATGCGCCCGCACGATTCGCAGTGGAGCACGACGTCGGTACGACGCGCTTCCTGCATCATCTGGGGAGTCAGCGCCTTGAAGCACGCGCCGCAGGCCCCCTTGCGCACCTCGGCCACCGCGATGCCGTTGCGCGTCCCGGCGAGACGGTCGTAGCGGGCGAGGAGCGTCGCGGGGACTCGGGGCCGGACCTGGTCCCGGTCCACCCGGAGCGAGTGGATCGACTGGTCGAGCGAGGCTCCCTCGCGTTCCAGCTCCGCTTCCCCCGCTTTGAGCTTGCCGTCTTCCTCCGCGATCTTCTGCTCGGCCTGCTTCGCCTGGGCGACGAGGGCCTCCTCGCGCTCGAAGTGCTCGAGGATCACCGTCTCGCGGTCGGATCGTTTCGACTTCAGGGCCGCGATCTCGTGCAGCATCGCCTGGTATTCCTTGTTGGTCTTCACGTCCAGGAGCTGGCGCTCGAGTTTCGCTCCTTCGCTCTGGAGGACCTCGATTTCCTTCTCCTGGGCGCGCCGCTCCAGACGCACGCGCTCCAGCTCCTTCTTCGCCTGCTCCTGCGAAGCCTTCGCCTGGTCGAGTGACGCGCGGAACGCGTCGCGGCGTCGCGGGATGTCGCCGCGCTTGCGCTGCATCTCCATCAGCCGCGCGTCGTAGCGCTGGAGCTGGAGCAGCGCCTCGAGCTCAGGAAGCACGCGCGGCCCCCTCGGAAGCGGCGCCTCGAAACGCGGCCCCTTCACGGCTTGGATGCGCGCCGCAAAGCGCCGCCACCAATAAAAAACGGGGAGCACGCCGGAGCGCGCTCCCCGTGGGTTTGCCCGGGGCTCGGCCGCTGCCGTATCGGCCGGGCCGAGACGCCGCGTCGGGCGCCGTCGCGACTCGCCCCGCGCCGCGGTGGTGGGCGGTACAGGGATTGAACCTGTGACCTCTGGCTTGTGATACCAGCGCTCTCCCAGCTGAGCTAACCGCCCGTCCGATCGAAATCAAATCGAGGATCCCTTCTCCCTGCGAGGAAAAGTCATACGCGGCGAATGGGCCCACTTGGACTCGAACCAAGGACCACCCGGTTATGAGCCGGGCGCTCTCACCAACTGAGCTATGGGCCCGTAAAAACACCGAATCATCGATGCAACGGACCCGAGCCGAGCAGACTAGCACCCGTCTCGAAGCCCGGTCAAGCCGCCCCGAGGCGGTGCCGACTGTATGGGGACGACGCCCCGACCGGTCACATCATCTCCACGTAGCCCTTGAGGCGCCGGCTCCGCGTCGGATGACGCAGCTTGCGGAGCGCCTTCGCTTCGATTTGCCGGATTCGCTCGCGCGTCACGTTGAAGGTGGCGCCGACCTCTTCCAGGGTCCGCGGACATCCGTCGTCGGTCAGACCGAACCGCAGCCGGATCACCTTCGCTTCGCGCTTGCTCAGCGTTTCCAGCACTTCGTTCACTTCGTCCTTCAGCATCGAGAAGGCGGC
>DASXQO010000043.1:0-30622 GCA_036507115.1 Candidatus Eiseniibacteriota bacterium
GTGAGCGAATCGAAGTCCATCGGCAGATCGATCTCGTCCCCGCGAAGGACCGGGCAGGACGCGCCCCCGGGGATCACGCCCTTGACCGGGCGGCCGCCGGGGACCCCTTCCCCGTATTCGTCGATCAGCTCGCGGAGCGAGATCCCCATCGGCAACTCGTACACCCCGGGGCGGTTGACGTGTCCGCTCAGGCCGTAGAGCTTGGGACCGGTGTTTCGCTCGGGTCCGATCGAGAGGAACCATTCATAGCCGCGCTTCACGATGTGCGGCACGCAGGCCAGAGTCTCCACGTTGTTCACGACCGTGGGGCACCCGAACAGCCCCACCACGGCCGGGAACGGCGGCTTGAGACGCGGCCACCCTTTCTTTCCTTCGAGCGACTCGATCATCCCCGTCTCTTCGCCGCAAATGTAGGCGCCCGCGCCGACGTACATCGTGACCTCGCACGACCACCCCGAGCCCAGGATGTTCGCTCCGACGAAGCCCGCCTGGCGGGCCTCCTCGATGGCCCGCTCGAGCAGGCGTGCTTCCTGGGCAAACTCGCCGCGGATGTAGATGTAGGCGCGGCTCGCACCGATCGCATACGAACCGATCAGCGTCCCCTCGAGGAGCTGGTGCGGGTCCTTCTGGCAGATGAGCCGGTCCTTGAAGGCGCCGGGCTCGCTCTCGTCGGCGTTCACGCACATGTATTTAGGCTTGTCGCTCGACTTCGGGACGAATCCCCACTTGGTGCCGGTCGGGAACCCGGCGCCTCCGCGGCCCCGGAGTCCGGACCGCTTCACCATGTCGATGATCTCGTCGGGCGACTTCTGGAGCGCCATCGCGAGCGCCTCGTACCCGCCGTGTTTCTTGTAGACGGCGAAGGTGTGCGAGTCCGGGAGGTTCATGGTCTTCGTGATGACGGGCTCGAACGTCGCGGTCAGCATGTCAGCGATCCACCTCGCCAAGCACGATGTCGATGCTCCCGATGCAGGCCACCACGTCGGCCACCATGCGTCCGACGCACATGTCCTCGAGCGCCTGGAGATTGATGAGTGATGGAGGCCGTACCCGCGTCCGGTGGGGAATCGGCCCTCCGTCGCTCACGACGTAGAAGCCCAGCTCCCCCTTGGGGGATTCGATCGAGAAGTAGGCGTCCCCGGGCGGCGCGCTATAGCCTTCCGACATGATCTTGAAGTGGTAGATCAGCTCTTCCATGTTGAGCTTCACGTCGGTGCGGTCCGCGGGGAAGAGGTACGGGTTGTCGGCGCGCACGGGCCCTTGCCTAAGCCGGTCCAGCCCCTGCCGGATGATCGAGAGCGACTGCTTCATTTCCTCGATCCGGCACAGATAGCGGTCGTAGACGTCGCCGTTCTTCCCGAGCGGAACCTCGAAATCATAGGTGTCGTATCCGGAATAGGGCATCGCCTTGCGCACGTCGTAGCGCACCCCGCTTCCCCGGAGCACCGGGCCCGTGAGCGCGAGATCGATCGCCTGCTCCGGGGACAGGATGCCGACTCCGATCGTGCGTTTCATCCAGATCCGGTTCTTCGTGAGGAGGTTCTGGTATTCGCCGAGCGCCTTCGGGAATTCGTCCAGGAACTTCCGCACGTGCGGCACGAACGCATCCGGGACGTCGATGTAGAATCCCCCCACGCGGAAGTAGCTCGGCGTGAGCCGCGAGCCCGCCACCAGGTCGTTCACATCGAGGAGCTTCTCGCGCTCGCGAAAGCAATAGAGGAACACGCTCATCGCGCCCAGATCGATCGCGTGGGTCCCCAGCCAGACCAGGTGCGAGGAGATGCGGGTCAGCTCGAGCAGGATGACGCGCAGCACCTGGGCGCGCTCGGGGATCGTGAGATCCATGATCTTCTCAACGGCCCCGACGTACGCCATGTTGTTGCCGAGCGGCGACAGGTAGTCCATCCGGTCTGTCACGGTGATGGACTTGTGGTAGTTCTTCGATTCCATGGACTTCTCCATCCCGGTGTGGAGGTACCCGATCACCGGTTTGAGGGAGACCACGGTCTCGCCGTCCAGCTCGATCACGAGGCGGAGCACCCCGTGGGTCGAGGGGTGCTGCGGCCCCATGTTGATCGTGATGGTCTTGAATTCGGGAGAAGTCGCGGTGGCCATTCGGATCAGTCGCTGGCGCTGCTCGTTTCGGTCGCCGCGGGAGGCTCGCTCTCGGGAACGGGGTCCGGCTGCTTCAGGCGCTGTCGGTCGATCTTCTCTTGAAGCTTCATGATTCCATAGATGAGCGCCTCCGGCCGCGGCGGGCAGCCGGGCACGTAGACGTCCACCGGCACCACCGTGTCCACGCCCTGGACGATCGCGTAGTTGTTGAAGATCCCTCCGCACGAAGCGCAGGCCCCCATGGAGATGACCCACTTCGGCTCGGGCATCTGGTCGTAGATCCGCTTCAAGACCGGCGCCATCTTCTTGCTCACGCGCCCGGCGACGATCATGAGGTCCGCCTGGCGCGGTGAGGCGCGGAAGACTTCGGCGCCGAAGCGCGCGAGATCATACCGGGCCGCGCTCGTGGCCATCATCTCGATGGCGCAGCACGCCAGTCCGAACGTGACGGGCCAGAGCGAGGACCGGCGCGCCCAGTTGACCATCTTTTCGACGGTCGTCGTGAGGATTCCATCCGGCACCAGTTCTTCCAAACCCATGGCATTTCACCTTTCAGGCTCGGCCCGTGATGCGCCAAGCTCTTGTCGCATCTCAGGAAAGCCGATCCCCGTCAATTTAACAGCCGGTCCAGCACCCGTCAATTAGAACCCCAACGAGTCGAGCAGCGTCTCCGTGGCGTAGAAGAAGAGCACACCGCCGAACACCCAGAGCGCCATGCGGATCCCCTTCGTCTCGTTCACGGCCGGGATCAGATCCGAGGCGGCCACGTAAAGCGCGGCCCCCGCCGAAAATGGAAGCGCGAAACGAACGAGCCCCGACCAGAGCGAGATCGTGGCCACGCCGCCCAGCGTCGCAACCCCAAGCCAGACCGCGCTCATCCCGGCCTCGCGAGGGGAGCGGCCGGCCGCTGTCATGATCGATGCGACGGTAAAACCCTCGGGCACCTTGTGCAGGAAAATCGCGATCGCGACGAGGATCCCGAGCTCGGGTTTGACCAGGAATCCGGAGCCGATCGAGACCCCGTCGAAGAACGCATGGAGCAACAGGCCCAGGAGCGCGGTCGTTCCCACGACCGGTTCCACCCAGTGCTCGTGGTGCGTTTCCTCGCCGAAATGGAAGTGCCCCACGAGCACGTGCTCGGCTGCGTGGACGAAGAGATATCCCAGGAGGAGGAGGGTCCCGACCGCGAGGCCCGGCTCGGCGTGCGCCGCCGCGAGCCGGTAGCTCTCGGGGGTCATGCGCAGGAGGACCGCGGCGAGCATGAAGCCCGCGCCCGCGGCCACGAAGTAGCTCTGGTGGACCCGGTCCCAGCCGCGTCGGCTCAGCGCGAGCAGCCCGCCCGCCACGTTCGCGAGACCGGCGATCAGGCCGCAGCCAAGAGCGAGGATGGAGACTTGGAGCACTCGCGCCCTCCCGCGCCGGGCCGGCTAGCGCCCGCGCACGATGCCGGGAGTGTGGGTCTGGCCGACCGGCACGAGGAGCTGCTCCTTGGTATAGATGAAGGAATCCCGCGAGTAGTCGGAGAGTTCGAAGTTATGCCCGAGGAAGATCGCGTCCTCCGGGCAGGCTTCCTCGCAGTAACCGCAGAAGATGCACCGCAGCATGTCGATGTCGTAGCGCTTCGCGTAACGCTCCCCCGCCGAGTAGCGTTCCGTCTCCGTATTCTCCGCGGCCTCCATGTAGATCGCGTCGGCCGGGCAGACCGCGGCGCACAGCCCGCAGCAGACGCAGCGTTCGAGTCCGTTCTCGTACCGATGGAGCTCGTGCAGGCCCCGAAACCGCGGATACATCTCCATCCTCACCTCCGGGTAGCGGAGGGTGACCGGCTTCTTGAAAAAATGCGACAGCGTGATCGAAAGACCCTTCATCAGCTCTGAGATCATGCGTCGCTCCGTGTCCGTGAAGATGGGCGAACTTGGGCCCAGGCGATCGGGTTCGCCGCCTGGCGCCTCAAGACCTTGCAAGTGCGAAGGTTAGACTACGCTCGGATTATAGGGGCGAGACCGCGACGGGTCAAGGGGTGGCGCCGTATTCCTCGGGGCGGATATCGAGCTTCTTCATCTTGTAGAGGAGCGTGGTGCGCTTCATCCCTCCCAGGCTGCGCGCCGCCTCGGACTGATTCCCCCGGTGAGCCCGAAGCGCGGTCAGAATCTGCTCGCGCTCCGTGCGGTGCTCCGCCCGCGAAGGCTCCATCCCCGATGGCGCGCGCACCGACCGGCGTGCGGGACGGAGCGGGATCAGCTCGGCCCCGACCATGTCGCCGTCCTTGGCGAGGGCGACGGCGCGCTCGATCGTGCTCTTCAACTCCTGGACGTTTCCCGGCCACGGATGGCTCTTGAACTGAGCCCACGCGTCCCCGGTGAAGGCGACCCGCTTCCTGGCCTGAGCGCACGCGCGGTCGAGGAAATAGTTCCCGATCAGCTCGATGTCCAGGACCCGGTCGCGAAGCGGCGGCACTTCGAGTCGGATCCCGTTCAGGCGGTAGTAGAGATCGTCGCGGAAGAGGCCGCGGCGGACGAGGCCCGCGAGATCGCGCGTCGACGCCGCCACGACCCGGACATCCACGTGGCGCACACCGGCGGCGCCCACGCGGCGCAGCTCGCCCATTTCGATCACGCGGAGCAGCTTGGCCTGGGCCCCGACGAGCAGCTCGCTCACCTCGTCCAGGTAGATCACGCCGCCGTTCGCCCCCTCGAAGAGCCCCGGCTTCGTCGCGGTGCTCGGCCCGCTCGCGCGGTCGTGCCCGAAAAGGTCGGCGTCGAGGTGACCCTCGGGCAGCGTCGAGCACCGGCCCACGACGAACGGCCGGTCACGCCGGTTCCCCAGCTCGTGCGCGGCGCGGGCGAGAAGCTCGCGGCCGCTCCCTCGCTCCCCGAGGATCAGGATCGGCAGACGGCTGCTGGCGGCCCGTTCGAGGATGCGGATCAACTCGGCGATTCGCGGATCCTGCGTGATGATGCCGAAGCGGAAGCATTCGGGGTCCGCGCCCTCGGGCATGGCCGCGGGCAACGTACCGCGGCGGACCGGTGTACCGGCGGGCGGCTCGAGGTCCACGCCGAGCACCTTTTCGGTCCGCTCGACCCAGCGCTCGAGGTTCATGGTCATCGCAAGGCTCCGCGCTTCCCAGAGATGGTCCCGCGCCACGCCGCGTTCCTCGGAATCCCTGCCCGCGAGCAGCGCCTCGCCGCTCCAGACCAGGATTCGCGTCAGCTCGTACATGGCCTCGAGCTTGCGCAGGAGCTGGACTCCCTCCCGCGCCGCCCGGAGCGCGCGCTCGCGATGGCCGAGGATCTGGTGGGCCATCGCCATGACACGATTGGTGGCCGCCTCCTCGAACCGGTCGTTGATGCGGCGCGCGATCCGTAATCCCCGCTCGCACGTGACGAGGGCGCGGTTCGGCTCCCCGATCCGCACGTGCACCTCGGCGATGCGGCGGCAGAGCTCGGGAATCAGATCCCCTTCCGGGGCGAGCTTCTCTGCAAGCAGGAGTGCCTGGTCGTACCGCTCGATCGCGGACTGATTGTCGAACTGATCGAGCGCGACGTCCCCGAGATACTCCAGGGCGATCACGTGCTCGCGTTCGAAGCCGTGCTCCTCCGCCTCCGAGAGCGCGCCGCGGATGTGGGATTCCGCGCCGCGCAGGTCCCCTCGGATGCGGAGATGCTGCCCGAAGCAGAGCCGGGTCTGCACCTTGCCGCGGGAGTGCCCGCGCTCGAGCCCGAAGAGCGTGCGGGCGCGGGTAAGCTCCTGATCCGCTTGCTCGAAACGGCCAAGCTTCGTCAGGGCGATACTCAGGTTCAGAGAGAAGTTCGCCTCTTCGTGGGTGAGCCCCGCCCCGCGCGCCTGGAGCTGGCCGCGGGCGAATTCCCCGACGGCGCGCTGGATCTCTCCGGCCCCGAGGAAGCAGAGGCCGAGGAGGTTCCGGCTCCGGAGCATCCCTTCGAGGTCCTCGAAATCCCATCGGCTGATGTGATACGCGGCGCGGAAATGTTCTTCCGCCCTCGAGGGCCGCCCGATCCGCCAGACCGCCCTTCCGGCGGCGATGTGGTACTCGAGGATCGGCTTTTTGTCGTCCGGGCGGAGGGCGTACAGCTCTTCGAGCTTTCGCTCGGCCAGGTCGGCGACTTCCCTCCATCTGCCGAGACCGAGCAGGGCGCGGCAGCGCGCGAGGGTGACCGGGTGTTCGATCTCGGGGTCGAGCGGTCCCCGGCCCTGGAATTCGGCGATAAGATCGAGCGCCGCCGCAAAACGCGCGTGCCCGATCAGCTCCTCGAGTCGACGCTGAAGGGTCGCCGCGTCGTATTCGTGTGCGCGATCGTGGATCATGGGCCTAAGGGAGCCGGTCGCAAACCCACGGCTCCCGGGTTGCTTTCTCCTTCGCGCCCCTCAACGGATGCCGAGGCGGACCAAGAGATGGACGTAGATGTTCCAGCGATCGAGTGAGGTGAAGCTTCCCTGGCGCAGCGCTTGCGAGCCCGTAACCTCCACCTTGGCCGCACTCAGCGTCGGCTTGGGAGTGGGGCTGGGAATGTCGTCGCCGGTCGGATCGCCCGTACCGTAGGGCTCACCGTCCGGTCCGCCTGTGCCTACGGGTCTGGCCATTGCCTGTCTCGGCTCGATCGAGACTCCGGACGCCAGGAACGCAAGCAGGCCGAGAATGACTCCGATGCGAAGGAGGCGAGCGCGTAACGTGGTCATCGGTTCGGCCCCCGCGATTCCGGCCCGTGCGTGTCCTTGCTGGGGAGGGGATCCCCCGGCACCGTGTGTTCGACCCATAATGGACGCTCCCGAGCGATCGACGCTTGTACGTCGCGCTCTTTTCGGACGGAATGAACGAATGGGGACTCTGGCGGGGGGAAATCCAAGGACGGCTCTTCGTGCAACTTTGCCATCCCTTGATAAATAGCAAACATTGGAGCCATGCGCACCTTCCCTGGGATCAGGCGAACCGGCTACGTGCGACAAACTAGCACAATGGTTCGCCAAAATCAACCGCAAAAGGGCCCTTAGCGGCAGTTTAGGGGGAAGCTCGCCCGCCGCGGGGGCACGCACGGGCCGAGGCATGATATAATTGGTGGCAAAACTTCCCGAAGCACCATCGCGCGCGCACCCGAGACCGTAGGGAATGAACGAATCCCACCGTATCCGTACGGCTTTTTTGTCCTCACTCCGCCTTTTCCAAGAATCGCCCGCCGACGCAGGAACGCGCCCGATCGAGCTCGGGCTCGCGGATCTGGACGAGGGCCGGAGGGACGCGATCACGTTCGACATCGCCGAGCGTCTGATCGAGGCCGGCCTTCTCGAGCGTGTCGACCGATTTCAGCGCGACGGGAAGGCGTACGTCCGCTACCGCGAGCCGGGATCGGGCGAGACCTTCCTCTTGCCTGCCGCCGGAACGCGAACCGACGAGGAAGCGCTCGTCCGCGCCTCGAGGCCCCACTGGCACGTGCGGAGCCGGCTCCTCTACCGCGTGATCTCGCATCTGATCGCGGTGGAGCGGAAGCTCTTCGCGCGCGACGAGCGAAACACCGAGTACCTCCAGACCGATCCGGCCGACATCCTCCGTACGATCCTGTCCTCCGCGATGCAGATCCTCGAGTGCGACGATACGCGTCTCTACGCGCTGGCGCGCGGCCTCGACACGCGGTACGCCCAGCCCGTGAGCGAGGGAGAGCCGTGGAACCGCACGCTCGCGGAAAACTGGGTCGGCCGGCGCGCGGTTCCCATCTACATCGAGGATCTCACGCGCCCCGGATACGTGCGCGTCATGATCGACGCGGAATCGATGGACGCCACGATGCACGTGGCGATCGCGCCCTACGAGCCGAAGAACGTTCCCGAGGGCCATCGCTCGCTCGCGATGGCCCGGGTCGGGGAGCCCGGCACGCCGTTCCTCTACGTGCTGGAGGCATGGAGCCGCACGCCCGGGTTTTTCTCCGACGAGCGGCTGGGTCTCCTGAACGTGGTCGCCGAGCACGCGAGCGACCTCCTCGTCACGCTCAAGAAGCTGGGGATGCTCGTGATGATCGACGAGCTGACCGGCGTTTACAACCGCCCCTACTTCGGGCGCCAGCTCGACCGTGAAATCGCGCGCGCCTACCGCGAAGGCCGGCCGATGGCGCTCGTCATCGGAGATCTCGACAATTTCAAACAGCTGAACGACCTCTATGGCTACGAAGCCGGAAACGCCGTGCTGCGCGAGATCTCCCAGACGCTCGCCTCGAGCGTGAGGCCCTTCGACACGGTCGCGCGCTGGGGCGGCGAGGAGTTCGCGCTCATCCTGAGCGCGGAGACCACGCCCTCGGAGGCGCGGGACATCTGCGAGCGGCTGAGGCTCAAGGTCCAGAACCTCGCGATCGTGGTTCCCACGATGGAGGGGCGGGAGAACGCGGTGCGGGTCACCATGAGCCTCGGCGGGGCGATGTTCCCGGCGGACGTCTCGCTTCGTGTCGACAGCACGCGGGGGCTCGACGCGCCCGGACGGGAGAAGATCTCCCATGAGCTCTGGAACCGGGCGAACATGAATCTGCGCAGTGCGAAATCGCTCGGGAAAAACCAGGTTGTCCTTGGGGAGGAGGACGAGGGCCGGGCGGGGAGAACCTAGGAGCGGACGAGCGCCCGCGCGAACTCGGAGGCCTCGAAGGGAACGAGATCCTCCATGGTTTCCCCGACTCCCACCCAGCGGATCGGCAACCGCAGCGTGTCCGCGATGGCGAGCGCCACGCCCCCCTTCGCGCTCCCGTCGAGTTTCGTGAGCACGATCCCCGTGATCCCGAGCGCCTGATCGAATTCCCGCGCCTGATTCAGTCCGTTCTGCCCCGTGGTCGCGTCCAGGACGAGGAGGACCTCCTGGGGCGCCCCCGGGATCTGCTGCCCGATCACGCGGCGGATCTTCTTCACTTCCTCCATGAGATTGACCTTCACGTGGAGCCTTCCCGCGGTGTCCACGAGCACGCGCCGGAACCTACGGCTCTTGGCCCGGGACATCCCGTCGAACGCGACCGCGGCCGGATCCGATCCCGGCTTCTGCTTCACGATTTCGACCCCGGCGCGCGCGGCCCAGATCTCGAGTTGGTCGGCCGCGGCCGCGCGGAAGGTATCGCACGCCACGAGCAGCACCGAATCGCCCGCTTCCTTGAAACGGGACGCGAGCTTCGCGATGCTGGTGGTCTTGCCGGATCCGTTCACGCCGACGACGAGGAGCACGTAGGGGCCTGATCGGGGGGCCGGTGTATCCGATTCATCGCTCCCCCCTACCGTGAGAATGTTCTCGATCTCCGCACGCAGCGCTTCCTGCGAATCCCCCGCGAACGAAGCGTCACCGAGCCGCCGCTTCACCCCGGCGAGGATCTTGTCTGTGGTGGTGGGGCCGACGTCGGCGCGGAGGAGGGCGGCTTCGAGTGAATCGTAATCCTCCTCGCTCAGGTCGCGCCCGTGCTGGAAGACCGTGGCGACCTGCCCGAAGAGGGTGTCGCGGGTTTTCTTGAGACCTTGGGTGAATTTCTCGAAGAAGGCCACGAGGCGGATCTAGGTTTGCGCCGGCGCCAGCTCCTGCTCCTCTTCGGGCGTGGATTCGCGAAGCGGCTCGGTGTTCCAGCGGACGGAGACCATCTTCGAAACACCGGGCTCTTCCATGGTGACCCCATACAGGCAGTCCGCCACCTCCATCGTCTTCTTGTTGTGTGTCACGACGATGAACTGGGTGTTCCGGCTGAACTCCCGGAGCAGCAGGACGAAGCGGTCGATGTTGGCGTCGTCGAGCGGCGCATCCACCTCGTCCAGGATGCAGAAGGGGCTCGGCTTGACCAGGTAGATCGCGAAAAGGAGCGCGATGGCAGTGAGGGCCTTTTCCCCTCCCGAGAGGAGCGAGAGCGACTGCGGTTTCTTCCCCCGGGGTCGCGCGAGGATGTCGATCTCGGCTTCGAGCGGGTCATCGCCGCTGAGCGTGAGCGCCGCCTCCCCACCCTCGAAGAGCGTCCGAAAGACTCTCTGGAAATTCTCGTTCACCTGCTCGAAGGTCTTCTGGAACAGCTCGGACGCGGTGAGGTTGATCTTCTGGATGGCCTCGAGCAGGCTGAGCCTTGCTTCGTCGAGATCCTTGCGCTGGCCGGCGAGGAACGAAAGCCTCTGCCGCCGCTCCTCGTAGTCCTGCATCGCGAGGAGATTCACGGGCCCGAGCGAGCGGAGCTTCTCCTGCACGAGGCGCAGGCTCTCGCGCCGCTCCCCCCGCGATGCGGGCGGGACGTTGACACCCGGCTCGGCCGCTCGGGTGACGATGACTTCGTCCGGTATTTGTCCCTCTTCCGCCTCGAAATCGACGTCCTCGATCTCGGCGAGCGCGCCCGACGGCTCGACATCCGCGGCCGCCCGGGGCGTCCAGAGTACCAAGTCCACCTCGTATTCGTTGCGGACGCGCTCGAGCAGGACCCGCATCTCCGATTCCGATTCGGCACGCTCGAGCTCCGCGCGGTGGAGCCGTTCTGTGATTTCGTGGTGCTCGCGGCGAAGGTCGCGCGCCTTCGTTTCGAGATCGTCCGCCGCGCCCTTCACGGACCCGAAGCGCTCGCGCGAACCCTGGAGCTTTTGCTCCTTCTCCGCCTTGAGCTTGATCTCCGCCGTGAGCTCGCGCTCTTTCCGCGCTCCCTCTTCGTGCGTCTCGCGGATCCGCCGGTCCGTCTCGGCCGACTCCTCGGTCCGCGCTTTGATATCGCGCTCCGCCTCCTGCGCGCTCCGCCCGACCCGCTCGATTTCCCCGAGGCCCGCCTCGAAGGCGGTCGTGGCTCGGGTCGATTCGATGCGGAGCTCCGCGTGGAGCCCCCCGAGGCGGAGGTGTTCCTGCTCCAGCTCGCGGACCGAAGCCTCCTCGCGCGCCAGATCCCCTTCGAGGCGGCCATGCTCCTCGTCGGTGGATTGAAGCGCCTGTCCCGCCATCTCCGCCTCGACGAGCGCCACCTTGAGCTCCGATTCCACGGCCTCGAGGGCGGTGTGGAGCGCCGCACCGGACCGCGCGGCGGCCTCCCTCCGGATCTGATGCTCCGAGCGTTTCGCTTCCTCGGCGCGCTGGTTTTCTTCGGCCTCCCGGAGCTCCCGGTTGGCGTCCTCGAGCGCGGCCTGCGCCTGCGTCCGCCCTTCCCGCAGCGTTTCCGTGAGCGTGAGCGCGGTCTTCAGCTCCGTGGACGAGCGCTCAATCTCCTTTTCGAGCCGCTCCAGTTCCTCCTCGCGGCGCAAGACCGAGCCCGCGCGGGTGGGTCCGCCTCCGCCCTGATAGATTCCCGGACCCCGGACGTGCTCCCCGTGCCGGGTCACGAAGTGCAGCCTGAGCTCGCGGTGTTTCTCCAGCAGTTTCAACCCGACCTCGATCGAATCCACGACCACGACTCCCGAAAGCAGGAACGACGCGAGGGCCACGAATCCGGGCTCGAATCGGACGTGCTCGAGCAACAGTCCGTGAACGCCCGGCGCCTCGAGCACCTTCTCCGGCACTTCGGCGGCGCGCGCCCAGGAAAGCTTGTCCAGCGCGATGAACGTGGCGCGGCCTCCGCCCTTGGATTCCAGGGTCTTGAGCGCCTTCAAGGCCGCGTCCGTGCGCTCCGCGACGATGAACTGGACCGCTTCGCCGAGCGAGGCTTCCAGGGCGGCGAGCCAGTCGCCCGAGGCGTGCAGCACGTCCCCGACGGTTCCGAGAATGCGCTCGGGACGGGTCGGACCCGCCACGAGCGAGCGCACGCTTTCGTCGTACCCCTCGTAGCGCTCCTTGAGCTCGCGAAGCGTCGCGCGGCGTGATTCGAGCGCCGCGAATTCCTCACGCGCCCGCTTCTCCGATTCGTCGTGGACGCGGATCTCTTCTTCGATCCCGGCGATCGCGCGCGTTTCGCTCTCGACGCGAGCGCGGACCCGCTTGACCTCCGCGGCGGAGGTCTCCACCGCGCGCCCGATCCCCGTCAGGATTTCGGCGAGGGATCGCTCCTCGGCCTCGAGCGCCTTCCATTCCTCGAGAAGGTGCTCCTTCTTCCGGGTCAGCTCGCTCTCCTTCTCGGACCAGTTCTGCGCGGCGCTCTGCTGCTTGACGCGCGTCTGGAACAAGTCGAGCGAGAGCTGCTTCCTCTGATGGAGCGCCTCCCGCCGGGCTTCGAGACGCGGGATCATGTCCGCGAGGGCCGCGTCCATTTCCAGGAGCTCGCGCGCCTTTTCCGCTTGCGCGGCGCCCAGCCGGGTCCGCTCCTCCTCCAGCCTCTCCTTCGCGTGTCTCAGCTCCTCCAGGCTCGCCGCGAGGCGCACCCCTTCCGAGCGGGCATGCTCGAGCTTCTCGACCAGCCCCGCGCGCCGCTCGCGAAGCACCGCCACCTCGTTCAGGAGCGCGGCCCCGCGCGCCTCGCGCTCGTCCAGTTCCTCCTGCTCGCGGCGCACCTCCGCCTCGCGATTCAGGAGATCGAGCTTGAGCTGCTCCAGCTCCGCCTCGTGGCGCGCCAGGACCGAGCTCAAGACCGTCCGCCGCTCCTCGGCCCGGGCGTGCTGGTCGTGGAGTGCGCCCCCGGCGCCCGCGAGGCGCTCGTAGTCTTCCTTCGCCAGCCCCAGGTCGAGCGTCTTGATCTCCTCGCGAATCCGGTTGTAGCGCCGCGCCTTCCCCACCTGGCGCGCGAGCGAGCGGACCTCCCGCTCGATTTCCGTCACGATATCGTTCACGCGCGTCAGGTCGGCTACGGTCAAATCGAGCTTCTGGAGCGCCTCCTTCTTGCGCGTCTTGTACCGCATGATTCCCGCGGCCTCCTCGAAGAGGAACCGCCGGTGACCGCTCTCGTCGGAGAGCACGTTGTCCACCATGCCGCGTTCGATGAGGGAGTACGCGTGGGAACCCATCCCCGTGTCGAGGAAGAGGTCGCGCAGATCGCGGAGCCGGCAGGGCTTCCGGTTGATGAAATATTCGCTCTGCCCGTTCCGGAAGGTGCGGCGCGAGATCGCGATCTCAGTGTACTCGACCGGCAGGACGCCCCGGTTGTTGAACATCGTGAGCGACACCTCGGCCATGCCGAGCGGTTTTCGTTGCGCCGAGCCCGTGAAGATCACGTCCTCCAGCGTGTCGCCGCGGAGGTGCCTCATGTTCTGCTCGCCCAGGACCCAGCGGATGGCTTCGACGATGTTGGTCTTGCCGCTCCCGTTCGGACCCACGACCGACGTGATCCCCGGCCCGAAATCGACACGGATGCGTTGCGGGAAGGACTTGAAACCCTGGATGTCGAGGCGTTTCAGGAACACGGTTTACCTCTTGTTGTCGGGGTACGCCCTGGCGCGCTCCACCCATCCGCGATCGAGCAGCCACGCTGCCTTCCGCGCGGCTTCCTCGTGGGTGGCGTAATGACCGACGTAGACGCGATACCAGCCCGGCTGATCGGATGCCAGCGAATACCAGGCGTCGGCTCCGCGCGCGCGGAGCCGCTTCACGAGATCGCGCACCTTGGCCTCGGAGCGAAAGGACGCGACGTGCACCCGGTAGTTCAGAGCACCGAGGCTTTGCGCGGTCCCCTTCACGGGAGCGGGCTCCCCTCTTCCCTCGGTCCCGGCCGAAGGGGCCCCGCCCGCGGCTTGCGGGGCGGGCTCCTGCGCGGGGGTCGAAGCACCGGCCCCTGTTTCCCCGCCCTCGGAGACGTCCGGGGCTTGGGTGCTGCCTTCGTCCCCGGGCGCAGTCCCGCTCGTAGCACCCGGGCCCTCGCTCCCGGGAAGCGCGTCCGGGCCCGCCACGCCGACATCGGCGGGGAGAACGCGTTCGGTGCCGGCCGGAAGCGTCTCGTCGGGCGTCTTAGCACCTGTTCCCCCGCGGTGCATGGCCTGGAAGGCCAGGAATGCCCCCGCCCCGGCGAGCAGCACGAGGATCAGTGCCGCTACAAGAACTCCCCACGAGCGCTGCCCTGATCTGCGGGGCGCGTGCCCGCGGCGAACTTCGTCGGAGAGCCGCGCGACGAGGGCCTGCGGCGCAGCCTCCCCGGACTCCCGCCCCGGATAGATCGCGGGCGCCGGTCGCGCGCGCGCGGGCGTCCACGTGGGAGTCCCGGCGCTCGCGGGCGCGGGCGCCGGCGTCCGCGCGGGTGCTATGGGTGCTGTGGGTGCTATGGGCGCGCTCATCCCCGGCGCGCCGGGGGTTCCCGGCGTCGCCAAGGACCGTCCCGGCGCGGGTGTTTGCGGAGGCACGGGCAGCTCGGGCGACGGGAACGTCCACTCCGCGGGACTCGGCTCCCGGGGCGTGAGCGTCAGCTCCACCTCTCCCCGGGGCGCGTAGTCGTACGGGACGGAAATCCCGAGACATCCGATCATGGGCGCGTCCGATCCCCACAGCTCGAGAAACGCGTCCCGAAGCGCCACCCGGCCCGTCCGCCGCACCGAAGCGGCGAGCAGCACGCCGTCCATCCGCTTCGAAAGCGACCCCGTGAACCCCTTCCGGTCGAGGAACGGCGCGAGATAGAGCGTGACGTCGACGCGGGCCGAGAAAATCCTCATCACCCGCGCCCAATCCGGGTGCTGGGCGAACCGGGCCTCGTCGGGCGGATGGCTTCCGGGACCGACCAGCCAGAGGGTGTCCACCACGAGCTCCCACGCGATCCGCTGGAAGGAGCATCCGTATTCCAACGCGTCCACGTAACCTTCGTTGGGGTCGGGACGGGGGCGCAGGACTGTCGGATGGCGGTAGTCCAAGTCCACGACGGCAACCTTGAGCCCCTGCCGGGTCCACTGCCGGGCCAGCGCCACGCCCACCGCGAAGAATTCGGGGTCGTGGGGGAACCCGGTCATGAAAAGCGAGCGGAGGGTGAGGGATTTTCGGGTCTGGGTGAGGGCCTCAACGACCGGCTTCATCTCGTCGGGATCGTCGGCGGCGAGCAGCGCCGCCGCCGGGGCTCCCGCCGGAACCGGTGCGACGGTGACGACGCCGATGAGCGGGAGATTCACCTCCCGCGCGAAGCTCTGGGGATCGGAGTACCGCTCGACTTCCATGTCGCTGGTCGGCGTCAGGGTTCCTCCTCGAGCGCGCGCACGATGGACGCGGCAAGCTTGGGAAGCTCGTCGCGACTCACGGTGCGGAGGTCCAAAAGGAGCCGTCCCGACTCGATCCTCCCAATCACTGGATCGGGCCCGGTCCGCAGGGAGCGGGCTAGATCCTCCACCCTGCCCCGCGCGGGACGGAGCGCCAGGGCGTACGAGGGGACGCGGGCCAGCGGCATCGCGCCGCCACCCACTTCGGTCGTGCAGGCTACCATCTCCACGCGGCCCTGAGAAGCCCGATCCGCTCCGAGGACGCGAAGAATTTCTTCCGCACGCGCACGGACGCTCGAGACGGAATCGCCGAGCATGCGGAGCGTGGGGATCGCCGCTGCGAGCTTCTCGGGATCGCGGTAGAGACGGAGGGTCGCGACGAGCGCGGCCAAGCTGAGCTTGTCCACGCGGAGCGCGCGCGCCATGGGATTGGCCCTGAGGGCCGCGATGAGGCTCCGTTTTCCCGCCAGGATTCCCGCCTGGGGACCTCCGAGCAGCTTGTCGCCGCTGAAACACACGACCGACACGCCGCGGGCGAGCGCCTCCCGCGCGATCGGCTCGGCGGGGAGCCCCCAGCGCGTGAAATCGATCAGGGCGCCGCTTCCGATGTCCTCGACGAGCGGCAGGCGTCTCTTCCGGGCGAGCGCCACGAGCTCTTCGCGCGTCACTTCCTCCGTGAAGCCGACCATCGCGAAATTGCTCGGGTGCACGCGCAGGATGATCCCGGTCGCAGGGCCGATCGCGCGCTCGTAGTCGCGGAGGCGCGTCTTGTTGGTCGTGCCGACCTCGCGCAGGACGGCCCCCGCCCTTACCAGAATTTCGGGGATACGGAAGTTGCCGCCGATCTCGACGAGCTGGCCGCGGGAGACGACCGCTTCCTTCCCGAGCGCGAACGTGTTCAGCGCGAGAAGCATCGCGGCGGCGTTGTTGTTCACGACGAGCGCCGCCTCGGCTCCCAGAAGCTCGGTCAGGAGCGGCTCCACGTGCTTCATCCTCGAGCCGCGGGCGCCCGCGTCCAGATCGAGCTCCAGATCGGTGTAGCGCCGCGCCGTCTCGGCCACGGCCTGGACCGCCTCCTCCGCCAGGACGGCCCTGCCTAGGTTCGTGTGGAGCACGATGCCCGTGGCGTTGATCACGGGACGGGGCGACGGCAAGAGCGCCGCCTCGACGCGCCGCACCGCGTCGAGGAGGATCGCTCCGCGCGGCGGGATCTCGGCGGTCGTTCGCGGGCCGCGCCCTCGGAGCGAAGCCCGCGCCGCCGCGATCGCGTCGCGCGCCGCGCCGGCGATTACCGCGTGGGGCGCCCGCCGTAGCAAGAAAGAGAGCTCCGGGGATTCGAGAAGCGATCCGACCGAGGGGAGCGATCGAAGCTCGGCCCGCTTGGGCTTGGGCTTGGGCTTGGATTTGGGTGTTGGTTTCGGTCTGGACATGGGAGCGTTCCCGCGCCTCACCCCGGTCCACCCAGGTAGGCGGCCTGGACGAAAGGGGACTCCAGCAGAGCCTGCGCGCGGTCGGACATGCGGACCGATCCCGTTTCGAGGACGTATCCGTGGTCCGCCGTCGCGAGGGCCATCCGGGCGTTTTGCTCGACCAGCACGATGGTCGTCCCCTGCGAGCGGATCTCACGGATCACCGAGAAGATCTCGCGCACGAGAATCGGCGCGAGCCCGAGAGAGGGCTCGTCCATCAGGAGAAGCGCCGGCTTCGCCATGAGCGCGCGGCCGATCGCGAGCATCTGCTGCTCCCCACCGCTCAGCGTGCCCGCCGCCTGGCGCCGTCTCTCTTGCAATCGCGGAAAGAGGCGGAAGATCTTCTTCAAGTCTTCGGTGATGCCGGACCGGTCCCTTCTCAGATACGCGCCCATCTCCAGATTCTCGAGCACAGTGAGGTTCGCGAACACGATGCGCCCCTCGGGGACGTGGGAAATGCCCGCCCGGACGATCTCGTGCGGCTTGACCCCTCGGAGGGGCTTCCCCCGAAATCGGATGTCGCCGCGGCTCGCCTGGATCAACCCGGAGATGGTGCGAAGGGTAGTGCTCTTGCCGGCGCCGTTCGCTCCCACGAGCGTGACGATCCCGCCCTCCTCCACCGTGATCGAGACCCCCTTCAGCGCGTGGATCGCTCCGTAGTGGACGTGGAGATCTTCCAGCTCGAGAAGGCTCAAGGCTCCTCTCCCAGGTAGGCTTCGATCACCTTGGGGTCGCGCCGGATTTCTTCGCAGGTGCCCTCCGCGATCTTCACCCCGTAGTCGAGTACCGCGACTCTCTGACAGATGCCCATGACCACCTTCATGTCGTGCTCGATCAGGAGCACCGTGAGCCGGTAACGCTCGCGCACCTCGTGGATCAGTTGCATCAGCGCTTCGGATTCCGGACCGTTCATGCCTGCGGCGGGTTCGTCCAGGAGAAGGAGCTTCGGCTCGGTCGCGAGGGTGCGTGCGATTTCCAGGCGCCGCTGCTCTCCGTACGGAAGGGCGCGCGCTTCACTGTCCTTGTACTTCGCGAGGCCGAAGGACTCGAGCAGCTCTTCCGACTTCGTCAGGATGCTCCGCTCCTCGTGCGCCGAGCGCCCGGTGGCGAACATGCTGTCGGCAAGCCCGACCCCGCCGTGAAGATGGCAGGCGATCCGGACGTTGTCGAGGCAGCTCAGGTCCGCGAACAGACGTGGATTTTGGAACGTGCGCGCGACCCCGCGGCCGGCGATGACGTTCGTCGGGCGGCCCTGGATGGGTTTCCCCTCGAGAAGGATCGATCCGGTCGTCGGCCGGTAGACCCCCGTGATCGCGTTGAAGACCGTGGTCTTCCCGGCACCGTTCGGCCCGATCAGCCCCGCGAGGATGCCGGGCGGAAGGTCGTAGTCCAGATCGCAGACAGCCTTCAGGCCCCCGAACGTGACCGAGAGCCGCTTGAGGGAGAGGAGCGGCTCGCTCATGCCGAGGGGGTGGGGCGCGGCGCGCGGCGGGGGCCCCGCCCGGGAAGGAATAGCTCGCGGCGGCCGAGAATTCCCTGCGGCCTCGCGATCATGAGCACGATCAGGAGTAGCGAGTAGATGACGAGGCGCCACTCGCTGGCGAACCGGAGCAGCTCGGGCAGCGCCGTGAGGAGAATCGCGCCCAAGATCGAGCCGGTCAAACTGCCCATGCCTCCGAGCACGACCATGATGATGACCTCGATCGACTTCATGAAGGTGAAGCTGTTCGTGTGGAGGTACGTGTAGTGGGAGAAGAGCGCCCCGGCCACCCCCGCGAAGAACGCGCCGATCACGAACGCCGTCACCTTGTACCGCGTCGTGGGAACCCCGAGCGCTTCGGCCGCGATCTCGTCCTCGCGGATCGCGAGGAGCGCGCGGCCGTGGTAGGACTTCATGAGATTTCGGATCACGGCGAACGTGAGCCAGGCGCCCGCGAGCACCCACGCGAGATTCGTCCGCTCCGGGATGCCCGCGAAGCCGCGCGCGCCCCCGACCGCGTCGATATTCAGGATCGCCACGCGGATGATCTCGCCGAATCCAAGGGTAACGATGGCCAGGTAGTCGCCGCGGAGCCGCATCGAGGGGAGCCCGACCAGGAAGCCCGCGACGGCGGAGACGAGCCCGCCCACCAGGATCGCCAGGAGAAACGCGGCCGCCTTGAGCCACCCGTTCTGGTCGTATCCGGCGCCCAACATCAGGGGAACGGCGTACACCGTGTACGCAGCCGAGGCGTACGCTCCGACCGCCATGAAGCCGGCGTGCCCGATCGAGAACTGCCCCGTGATCCCGTTCACCAGATTCAGGCTCAACGCCAGAATGACGTTGATCGAGCACAGCACGAAAATTCGATAAATGTAGGGGTTGAGGATTCTCCCGGCGGCCCAGTCGATCGCCCCGACGAGCGCCATCGCGAGCAGCGTGAAGATCACGTTCCGCCCGAGGATCACACCTTCTCCGCCACGTTTCGGCCCAGCAGGCCGGCCGGCTTGATCAGGAGCACGATGATCAGGATCACGAACGCGATCGCGTCGCGATACGTGGAGGAGAGGTACCCCACGACCATGTATTCCGAGATCCCCATCAGGAGACCGCCGATCATGGCGCCCGGGATGCTCCCGATGCCGCCCAGCACCGCGGCCACGAACGCCTTGATTCCCGGCATGATGCCCATCAGGGGCTCGATCTTGGGATTCGTGAGCCCGACCAGGAACCCGGCCGCCGCGGCGAGCGCCGAGCCGATCGCGAACGTGATGGTGATGATGCGGTCGACGTGGATCCCCATGAGGCTCGCCGCGTCGCGGTTGAAGGAGACGGCGCGCATCGCCTTCCCGGTGCGCGTGCGCTGGATGAACAGGGTGAGCGCAATCATTAGGATTAGAGAGACCAGGACCACCGTGATCTGGTGGTTGGTCACGAGAACTCCCTCGCCCAGCTGAATCGTGCGGGGTGCTATGACTTGCGGGAAGAACTTGGGATCGGCGCCGAACACGATGATGCCCGCGTTCTCGAGGAAGAGCGAGACCCCGATCGCGGTGATGAGCGCGGTGATGCGGGAGGAGCGGCGGACCGGCCGGTAGGCCAGGAGCTCGATCAGAACACCGAGCCCGGCGCAGATCGCCATGGAGCCCAGGAGCACCACGGCCGCCAGGAGCGGCGACGCGCTCCCGATCCCTCCGACGCCGAGCGCCTTGGCCAGGTAGTACGCCGCGAAGGCCCCCACCATGTAGACGTCTCCGTGCGCGAAGTTGATGAGGCGCAGGATGCCGTAGACCATGGTGTAGCCGAGGGCGATCAGGGCATAGATGCTTCCCCAGGCGATGCCGTTCGCGAGCTGCTGAAAGAACTCCTGCACGGGCGGCCGGAGGTCCTCGCGCGTCGCCTACGGCTCGACCGTAGCGACGAACTTGTAGCTTCGGTTCTCGATGCCCAGGAAGACGGCGGTCTTGACCGCGTTCCGGTGCTCGTCGAGCGAGATCCTTCCCGTCACGCCCGGGTAGTCCCGTGTCGCCGCGATGAGGCCGCGCAGCTTGGCGCGGGCCGCCTTCTGGTCTTCGTTCGGCGGCCCCGAGAGAGCCTCGAACGCCTTGGGATCCTCCGTCGAGAGCTGCTGCATGGCGTTCGTGAGCACGCCGGCGGCGTCGTAGGCCAGCGCCGCGAGCCCGTCCGGAGTCGCGTTGTAGCGTTTCCGGTAATTCAGCACGAAGTTCTGGACGAGAGGATTGGGGTCCTGCTCATAGTAGTGGTTCACGAAATAGGAGCCGTTCAGGGCGTCCTGCGCGATCTCGAGCAACCGGTCGGAGACCCAGCCGTCGCCGCCCAGCATCGGAACGTTGAGGCCGAGCTCGCGCGCCTGACGCGCGATCAGGCCCACCTCGGTGTAGTACCCGGGGATGAAGATGAACTCCGGCTTCTTGCCCTTGATCACCGTGAGCTGCGCCTTGAAGTCCTGGTCCCCTTCGCTGTAGGCCTCGTTCGCCACGATCGTCCCGCCCATGCCCTTGAAGGACTCGGAAAAGTAGTTCGCGAGCCCCACGCTGTAGTCGTTCTTGTTGTCGCGGAACACGGCGGCCTTCGAGAATTTCAGCGTGCTCCTCGCGAACTTCGCGATCACCATCCCCTGGAACGGATCGATGTAGCAGACGCGGAAGATGTAGTCGCCGATCTCCGTCACTCTCGGATTCGTGGAGGAAGGGCTGATCATCGGCACCGCGGCGCTCTGGCAGATGGGGGCGGCCGCGAGGCTCCTGCTGCTCGCCACCTCGCCCAGGACCGCGACGACGCCGTCCTGCGCGATGAGCTTGTTCACCGCGGTCGCGGCCTCCTCGGGCTTGCTCTGGTCATCCTCCACGAGCACGCGGATCTTCTTCCCGGCGATGCCGCCCTGAGCGTTCAGGTTGTCGACGAAGAGCTCGATCCCGTTCTTGGAGGAGATCCCGAACGTCGCGGTGGATCCCGTGAGCGAGCCGTACTCACCGATCTTGATCTCGGCTTCGCGTTTGGCGCAGCTCGTGAGTACCGCAAGTGAAGCGAGGGCGACGAGGAGCGGGGTAACGACCCTCCGGATCCGGATCATGGCTGAGCCTCCGTGCCGTAAGTGTTTGAATTGCAAGAAATTTCCGTGCCCAGACCGCGGGCCACCCTAGCCCATGCGCGGCCCGGTTTTCAAGGGGATAGCGGGAGCGGACCCGCCGCCAGAGCCTTCCCCGACCGGATCACGAAGCGCTCGGGCTCCGCGGCCACGAGCGGACGGAGCGCCCTGAGCTTCCGTCCGTCGTCGCTGTCGTAGAGCTGCCCCCGCAGGGCCTCGCGGAGCATCCCGGCGTTCAAGCTCCCCCGTTCGATGCCCTGCGTCACCGAGAGCCCGACGAGGTAGCCGCGAACCGACATCCGGGTCGGCGTCTCGCCGTACGCGTGCTGATAACGCGTCTCGAAGGAATCGCGCGCGGCGCCGGCCAGGACGTAATCCGCCGCCACATACATCGCCCCTTCGAGCGCCGCCTTGGCTTCCCCGTTCATGGCCGCGGGATCCAGGTCGTCGAAGCCGAAGACGCGCGCCTTGGGCCAGCTGCCCGGAAGCTGCGCCGCCGCGATGCCGGCGAGCCGCTTCGGGGCCAGGAGGACGAGCGCCCCCGCGTGTTTCTCGCGCAGGGACCCGAGGGCGCGCGTCAAATCAACCGAATTTTCGGCGACGATCTCCTTCCCCGCCACCTCGAGCCCGAGGCTCCTGCACGCGTTCCCCACGGCGTACGCCCGGGCCGAATCCTCCGGCGTTCCCGCGACGAGGAGCCCGACGCGCACACCCGGGATCTCCCTGGCGAGCGAGCGCACGAGGGCCTGGGCGAGGAGCGAGTTCCCGAGGTGGAGTTGGAACACCGCGTCTCCCAGAATCGCGAGCCGCTCGTTCGTCGCCGAAGGGGAAATCAGCACCGCGCCCACGACCTGGCTCGCCGCTGCCAGAGGCGCCGTGTTCGCGCTGAAGAGCTCGCCGATGAGAACCGAGACGCCGTGGTCGCGAAGCAGCCAGCGCACCTTCCGCGCACCGACGAGCGGGTCTCCTTCCGAGTCGTAGAGGATGAGCGAGAGGTTCGGCGCCCACGCGCGGTTGTGCTCTTCCACCGCGAGCCTCAACCCCTGCGCGAACGTCTTTCCGAAGCGGTCGAAGCGGCCCGTGAGCGGAATCACGACCCCGATTCGAACCAATCCGGTCGCGGCCCGGCGGAGCGCGAGCGAGTCCAGCGGGCAGTCCTCGAAGGAGGAGAGGATGCGGCGGAATCTCTTCTGCTCGTCGCCGCGCGCGCCTGCGGCGAGTCCGGCCCGCGCGGCCCAGATCCGTTCGGCGGCCCGCGCGGAAGGATCCAGCCGGTCGAGCTCCGGTTGCACGACGTACTGGGCAGCCCAGGACGGGGCTTCGGGCGCCGAGGGCCGGTCGAGGAGCCGGGCCTTGAGCTCCGCCGCTTTGCTCGCGGGGTACTGCTTCGCCGGAGGTTCCGCCGCGGGCGCGCGGCCCGGCGCAAAGAGAATCGCGCCGCCCAGCAGCGCCATGCCGAGTGCTGAGGCGTGTGCCAGGGAGGGTGTCAAGCCCCGGCGGGACCCGTCAGCCCGCATCGCGCAGGGTGGCGTGCTCGCGCGCCAGGCGGACGTAGCCATCGGCGGACTCGCGCAGGCGCGCGTGTACCGCCTCGGGGATCGGGCCTTTGATCCTGGCCGGCACGCCGGCGAGGAAGGATCGCGGCGGCACGTGGGTGCCTTCCAGTACGATGCTCCCCGCTCCGACCAGCGACTCCTCTCCGATCACGCAGCCGTCCAGGATCACCGAGCCCATTCCGATCAGGCAGCGGTCCTCGATGGTGGCTCCGTGTAAGATTGCGCGGTGCCCCACCGTCACCTCCGAGCCGACGACGAGCGGCGAGCCGCCGTTCGTCAGGTGCAGAACGCAGCCGTCCTGGATGTTGCTCCGCCGGCCGATCCGGATCGCCCCCACGTCGCCCCGGATCACCGTGCCGTACCAGACGCTCGCCTCTTCCCCCAAAACGACGTCGCCCACCACGGTGGCGGTGGGCGCGACAAAGACGGAGGCGGGGATCTGGGGCGAATGTCCCAGGAACGCCGCGATGAAGGGGCGGGTCATGACGCCGGGCAGTCTATATCTCCTCGGGATTGAATTTGCCGAAATCTTCCGGGTTGAGCCCTTCGAGATAGCGCCTCAACTCCTCGGCCTTCTCTTCCGCGGTCCGTTCGGTCTTGGGCGGGGCGATATTCTCCGCGGCCGATTTTTCGAAGAGCTTGTCCATGATGAAGATCGGCGCGCGCGAGCGCAGCGCGATCGCGATCGAATCGCTGGGCCTGGCATCGACCGCCACGGCTCCCGTTCCGCCGTCGACGTAGATATTGGCGAAAAAGGTGCTGTCCTTGAGGTCCGTAATGACCACCCGCGACACTTTCGCGTTCAGCCCCTCGAGGATGTTGATCATCAAGTCGTGGGTGAGCGGCCGCTGGTACTTTTTGCCCAGGAGCTCCATGTGGATCGCGCTCGCTTCCATCGGGCCGATCCAGATGGGAAGCACCCGATTGCCCTCGATCTCCTGTAAGAGCACCACGGGACTCTTCGTGCGCTCGTCGATCGCGAGACCACCTACCCGCACCGGGATCATGCTCATGGCTTGGAATTCATTCCTCCGGGAAGCATTTCCAGGCGGAGCGTGTCGGGCACGCCGATTCCGGGCGGGGGTACCCCGTGTTCCATGTTCTCGAGCATCCATTTCGCCGAGGTCACGAGATCGGATTTCGGATATTTCCGGAGGAAATCCTCGAACGCCGTGCGCGCGGCCGGATAGTCGCCGAGCTCCTCGGCGTAGGTGAAGCCGATCATGAAGGCCGCCTGGATCGCGGACTTGTCGTTCGGGTATTTCGTGGTGACCTCCCGGAAGAGCTCGATCCGATCTCTGGCCGAGGCCGCCGCCTGGGCCCGGGCGAAGAGCTCCGCGGGCGAGGAAATCGGCTTCATCGCGACCTCGATCGAGTCCGTGAACACCACCACCCCGTACGCGCGCTTGAGTGAATCCATCCAGGTCTTTTGGAAGATATCGGTCTGCTCGCCCTGCAAGGTTTCTCGTACTTGACGTTCCACCTGCGCGAAGGGCCGCGGACCCGCATCGGACTTGTTGTCCACCCGGATGACGTGCCACGCGCGCTCGCTCTTCAGGGGCTCGCTCGTCTCCCCGTCCTTGAGTCTAAACGCTGCGGCCACGATTGCGGGAGCTTTCCCGACGCCGGGCACAAGGTCGGCATCGGAGGTCACGAATCCGACGACCCCGCCGCTCTTCGCGGTCACCTTGTCGGTGGAAAATCGGGCACAGACCTGCTCCCAGGAAACGGAACGGAGCCGCTTCAGCACGTCCCGCGCCTTCGCCTGGGTCGCGACTTGGATGTGGCGGACGCGCGCGCGCCCGGGCATTTGGAATTCGGAGAGGTGGGTGTCGTAGTACCCCCGCACCGCGGAGTCGGGCACGAGCGGGACCGAACGGGTGGCCTTCTGGTAGAAGTGCCTCATGAGGGTCTGGCGTCTCTGAGCCTCCGCTTCGGCCCGATAGGCGGAGTCCGACTCGGTGCCGGCCTTCTGAGCCGCCAGATAGATCGTCTCCTGCTGCACGATCCGATCGACGAGCATTTTGTACTGTTCCGGATCCTCGAGGTAGTTCTCCCGTATGTTGGGAGGGGCCGCGGCGAGAACCGAGTCCACGTCGCGCCTCGTGATGCGGCGACCCGCAACGATCGCGATCACCGTGCCCGCGGGGTCCGGCTTGGACGGGCTCCAGACTTTGGGACCCCCCGAGGACTTCTTGCCGCCTCCAGAGCCCGCGCAGCCCGTAAGACCCAAGACGACGAGAAATCCGGCAAGACTCAACGACAGCGAGCGAATTCGAATCATGGAAATGGTGGACGTTCCTCTCATTTGCGTACGACCCATACCTTTACCGGAGCCTCGATTTCCTCGTACAGGTGGATGGGAACCTCGAACACGCCCAGCGACTTGATCGGTTCCGCGAGGCGCACGTTCTTGCGCTCGACCGTGTATCCCTTCGCGGCCAGCGCGTCCTGGATCTCGTGCGCGCTCACCGACCCGTAGAGTTGATCCTCCTCCCCCGCCTCGACGCTGAATTGAAGCGAGAGCCGCGCGAGCTGGTCGCGGAGCCCCTCGGCCGCCTGCCGCTGCTTCGCCTCCAGCGCCACCCGGGCGCGCTCGCGGTCCTTGAAAACGGCTCGGGCGTTCCCCAATGCTTCAATCGCCTTCTTGCGCGGAATGAGGAAGTTACGGGCGTAGCCGTCCGCGACGCGCACGGCGGTCCCCCGTTTTCCCAAGCCGCCGATGTCTTCCAGCAGAATGACCTCCATCGAGCCTCCTAGTCGCCGGAGCCGCGCCCGCCGCCGGACGACGCGCCCGGTTCGGGTGTGGCTCTGAGCCGAAAATCGAACCAAACGTCCAGCAATCCGACCGCCGTCACCGTAATGACGAGGATCGGCATGAGCACGAGCAGCACGAGCACCGCGGCCTGGACCAAACCGCGGATGTGAAAGGCCTGGGCGACGTACCGCGCAACGGCGAAACCCTGCACGGTGTAGGCGAGGGCGAGCGGGAAGGCGAGATTGACCCCCGCCTCGAAAGCGGGCTTCCATTGTGTGACCATGAGAACGAGCGCCAAGGCAAGCACCCACGCCCCCACCGCATGGACGCGCCAGACCGAGAACTCCGAAAACGCCGGGAACCCTCCCTCTTCCTCCTGGAAGAGGACCGACGCGAGCCAGCAGTTGGTGGCGATCACGACGATCCACTTGAGGGCGAAGAGGGAGGGAAGAAGGAGCGCCCAGAGGCGCCCGGTCTGTTCGAGGGCCCGGTTGAATTCGGTCGAGGAGAGCCCGAGCGATTGCGAGAGTCGGTGCTCGCTCTCCAGCCGCTTGAGCTCGTCGATCCGCGCAGCGAGCATGCGGCTCAGCTCGTCCATGCCGCCCGCGAGCAGGTAGCCCCCCGCGACCGCCAGCACCAGCGCGGCCGCGAGGCTCGCCGTGACGGAAGCCGGCATGCCGCGGCGGGCGCAGGCGGCGAGCAGAAGTCCCGCGGCCGCGAGCACGCCGATGAACACGAGCTGGTGCGGCTCGCGGATCCCCGAGGCGTAGAGCGCGCCCAGGGTCGATGCCGCGGCGAGGGCCCCCAGCAGGAGACCCACCTTGCGCGCGAGCCAGAGGAGCGCGACCGGCAGGAGCCCGAACATCCAGGGCAGCGGCGATGGAATATCCGTGTTGGCCGCGGCGATCAGGAGGGCACCGACCAGGATCGCTCCCAGGGCCCGGAAGGCGTTTCCGAGCGAGAGCGTCCGGCCGGGCTCAGCGATACTGCTCACTGGTGAACGGCAGGAGTGCCAGGATGCGGGCGCGCTTCACGGCCTCGGTGATCTGGGACTGATGGCGGGCGCACGTGCCCGAAATCCGACGCGGGACGATCTTGCCGCGATCGGTGATGAAGCGGGTCAGTCTGCGATCGTCCTTGTAATCGATCCGGTCTACCTTGTCGAAGCAAAGCTTGCAGAACTTCCTGCGAAATGATCTCGATTCGCCTTCGCGGGCCATCAATCCCTCTCTTGGTTGTGCGGTGCGCTACTCATTCCTCGCCGCCGTCGCCGCGTCCGCGCCGGCCTCCACCGGAACGGCGACCCGCCCCGGCTCCTCCGCGGCGCGCGGGGATTCCTTCACCGCGAGCACGGTCAGGTGCCGGAGCACGCTTTCGTTCAAGCGGAATCGCCGGTCCATGTCCCCGATCAGCTCGGGCGGGCTCTTGTGCTTGATGTGGATGTACGTGCCGTCGCGGCGCTTGCGGATGTTGTACGCCAGCTTCCGCTTCCCCCAGCGCTGCACTTCGATCACCTCGCCGTTCACCTGCGAGATGCTCTGGGACACACGGTCCACCTCTTCGTTGATGCGGGCCTCTTCGAGACCCGGGTCGAAAATGATCGTCGTTTCGTAAGTCTTCATGAAGGTCTCACTCCTCAACCGGGTCGAGTCCGAATCGGTTCCAACGGTTCATGGCCAGTGTCAATCCCGCCGCCGCCGCGTCGTACGCGGCGCTCGCCGCCCCCTCGATCGCTTCGGGCAGCTTCGTGCGTTCCTCCTCCCCGAACGGCGCGAGCACGTACTCGGCGAGGTCCGCCGCAACGGGCGCCGGCCCGACGCCGATCCTGAGTCTCGGGAACTCGTCCGTGCCCGTTTCGGCGCGGATGGATTCGAGCCCCTGGTGCCCTCCGGTGCCCCCGGAGGCGCGAAGGCGGATCGAGCCGAGCGGCAGGTACACGTCATCGAGCACGATCAGGATCTCCGAGGGGACCCACCCTTCGTGAATCAGCGACCGGAGCGCATCTCCGCTTCGATTCATGTAGGTCTGCGGTTCGATCAGCGCGATCCGGTGGCGCCCGGCCCGCCCCTCGCCCCGCAAGAGAGTCCCGTCGCGTCGCCACCCGGTGAAGCGCCCGAGTTTCTTGGCGAGGACCTCCACCGCCATGAAGCCGGCATTGTGGCGAGTCCCAGCGTACTCGGAGCCCGGATTGCCGAGACCCACGACGACCTTGGGCTCGCTAACCTTGCTTGCCTCCCTCTTTGCCTCCCTCTTTGCCTCCCTCTTTGCCTCCCTCTTTGCCTCCCTTGCCTCCCTGCTTGCCTCCTTCTTTACCCGTCTCTTCCGTCTCCCCTTCCTCCTCCTTCTCCTTCGAGATCAGCTCGGGCTCGGCCGCGACCGCTTCCTCGGCCGGCTTGACCTCCTCGAGCACCGTCGGCGGCACCACCGCGGCGATCGCGCGATCCGCATCCGTCTTGATCTCCGCGCGCTCCGCCTTGATGTCGCTCACGTGGAGCGAGTCGCCGATCTGGAGCGCGCTCACGTCCACCTCGAGCTTCGAAGGAATGTCGGTGGGGAGGCACTCGACTTCCACCTCGCGGAGCAGGTGCTCGAGAATGCCCCCGGCGTCCTTCACGCCGATCGGCGTCCCGACCAGCACGATCGGCACTTCGACCGTGATCCGCTCGGTGAGCGAGATGTGCTGGAGGTCGAGGTGGAGTATCAGCCCTGCCACCGGATCGCGCTGGATCTCGCGGATCAGGGCCTTGCGGTCCCGGGCGGCGTCGCCGGGGACTTTGAGATCCACGATCACATTACTTCCGTCGGCGGTATCGATCACCGACTCCAGATCTTTCAGAGAGACGGTGAGCGGGATCGAATCCTCGCCGCGTCCGTAGTAGACGGCGGGCACTCTCCCGCCGGCTCGTAGCTTTCGCGCCACGCCCTTGCCCACGTCGGACCTTCGAGCGGCTTCCAGCGAAACGATGGCCATGCTGCGACTCCTTCCTTCCTCCGAGGATCTCCGTCAGATGAACAGCGAGCTCAACGACTCTTCGTCATGGATGCGGCGGATCGCCTCCCCCAGGAGCCCCGCGATCGAGAGCATCTTGATCGTCGGGGCGAGCTTGACCGGATCGTGGGGAATGCTGTCGGTCACGATCAGTTCGCGCACCGAGGAACGCCGGATGCGTTCGACCGCGTCCCCGCACAGGACGGCGTGGGTGCACGCGGCGTAGATCTCCCTCGCGCCCGCGCGCTTCAGCGCCTCGGCCGCCTCGACCAGGGTGGATCCCGTACTCACGACGTCGTCGAAGATCACCACATTCTTGCCTTCCACTTCGCCGATGACGTTCATCATCTCCACGGCGTCGGGACGCGGGCGGCGCTTGTCGACGATCGCGAGCCCGACACCGAGCCGCTTCGCGTACGCGCGCGCCATCTTCACGCTCCCGATGTCGGGCGCGACCGCGATCAGGTTCGAGATCTTGACGTGCATGAAGTAGTCGACGAGCACCGGCGCCGCGTACAGATGGTCGAACGGGATGTCGAAGAACCCCTGGATCTGCGCCGAATGCAGATCCATGGCCATGACCCGGTCCGCGCCGGCCGTCGTGATCAGATTCGCGACGAGCTTCGCGGTGATCGGCACCCGCGGCTGGTCCTTCCGGTCCTGCCTCTGGTAGCCGAAGTACGGGATGACCGCGGTCACGCGGCCGGCGGAGGCCCGCCGCGCGGCGTCGATCATCACGAGCAGCTCCATGAGATTCGTCGCGGGAGCGAAAGTCGGCTGGAATACGTAGATGTCCGAGCCGCGGATGTTTTCGTTGATCTTGACGGAGGTCTCGCCGTCCGAGAACTGATCGACGGTCGCGTCTCCCAGCTCGGTGCCGAGATGCTCGCAGATCGCTTCGGCCAGCGGCCGGTTGGCGTTTCCCGTGAACAGGCGCAACCGTGTCTCCGATGCGTGCCTCTTGGGCGATTCGGGCTTGGGTCCGGGTGCCGTGGCAAGGCGCCGATCCGTAGCGAGCTTTACCGTCATCGTTTCCTCCGAGGAATCCCCCACAACGAAAAACCCAAGGCCGATTGACGACTTCGTCAATCGGGCCCGACGCGCCGCAAGGCGCTCGATGGGCCGGAGGCTGAAGACCTCCGGGGCCCGGCGATCGAGGTCAATTGTCTTGGGTTCGACAAAAACGCCGCCTGCTTCGCGGCGAACGGCATCTTAGCGCATTCGGGCGCGGAGCGGGCTCGGAAAATTGGTTGGGGCGGGAGGATTCGAACCTCCGGATGGGAGATCCAAAGTCTCCTGGCTTACCACTTGCCGACGCCCCAATAGGTCCCTACGTGCCGGTGACCGCGAGGGACGGTTGCTTGAGCCGCTCCCTTTCGTACTCCGCGAGAATCCGATCCTCGATGAACTTCCGCGTTTCGTTGTTGATGGGATGTGCCACGTCCTGGTACGTCCCATCGGGACGCTTTCGGCTCGGCATGGCCACGAACATGCCGTTCGTCCCCTCGATGATCTTGAGCCCTCGGATCACGAACGAATCGTTGAAGGTCATGCTCGCGAAGGCTTTCAGCTTGTCATCGTCCCGTAGAGAAATGCGGATCTCGGTGATTTCGAGCGTCATACCTTCACCGCCTCGATTCCGGACCTCGTTCCGTCGAAGTCCCTGGGATCCATTGCTGGATCCGACCCATCGCACCCCCCGAACCTCAGCGCCTGGAATCGGCCATCCCGGCTATGTGAGCCCTGCCACCGTGACGCCTCGTTCGGTGGTACGCACCACGTGGACGCTCGCGCCCAGAGCGGCCGCTGAATTCGCCGCGGTTTGCGCCTCGTCTCGCGTCAGTGCGAGCCCGAAAACCGTGGAACCACTACCCGACAGAAGCGACCCCAGAACGCCGCTCGCGCCGAGCGCGCGCTTGAGCTTCGCGACAACCGTGAACTCCGGAAGGACAACGTCCTCGAAATCGTTGTGAAAATGCGGCGTGATCGCGCGCCAGTCCAGCCGTTCGATCACCGCGGCCAGGATACTAGCGCCGCCTCCCCGAGGTGTCAACGGAATTCTGACCCGGCCGTAGGCCCAAGTTGTTGAAATTGCAAGAGGTGGCGTCGCAAGCACGATCCAGGCC
>DASXQO010000044.1:0-3458 GCA_036507115.1 Candidatus Eiseniibacteriota bacterium
GGGAACGCGGCACAGTTCGGAAGGCTGGACTGTCCCCGTTTCCCTACGCTGGCATGACCCAGATCAGGTTTTTAGGGTTTGCTCTCAGGCCGGTTTTCTTCCGGCCACCCCTAACGGTTAGGACGAGCATTGTGCCGATGAGGGAAGGTGTCAAGCGAGGAGTTGCCCGCGGCCGGGGCGCGGCGCACCGGGTCAGGCGAGTTACTGCGTCGCGAAGGCCGCCACGTCCGAGGTCTCCGCGCGCTCGGCGTAGAACACGGTCACCTTCCAGTGGTAGACCGTTTGCCTCGCCAGGCGGAAGCTCGCCTTCGGCGGGACGACCCACGAATTCCGCGGCAGCCGCGGGCTGACGAACAGGGATTCGTCCTCCGCGTTCATGACCGTGACGCGATAGCCCACCGCACCGGGCATTTCGCGCCACTCGAGCCGGACGCGGTTCGGCTTCGAGAACATCGACTGCATCCGGTGGATGACCGCTCCCTGCTCGGGGACGCGAGCGATTGGTTTCCCCTGCGGCATCGCGCGCGGCGCGACGAATCCGAGGTAGAGCCCCGAGCATGCCGTGAGGAGCGTGAATCCCGCGATCGCGATGACCGTTCCTATTTCCCTGCGATTTGCCATGCTTCTCCTCCGGTGCTAGGCTCGCGCACGATGCGACACGCCGTCATCCTCGCGAACGGAACGCCGCCCGCCGCCGACCTGCTCCACCGCGCGCTCGCGCGCTCGGCGCTCTTCCTCTGCGCGGACGGGGGCGCGAACGCCGCACGCGGCCTCGGTGTGCGGCCCGCTGCTGTCGTCGGCGACTTCGATTCCATCACCCCCGAGACGCTCACCCACTTCGCCGACGTTCCCAAGATCCGGGACGAGGATCAGAACCGCACCGATACCGAGAAGGCGATCGAGTACGCGCTCGCCCAGGGCGCCTTCGACGAGATCACGCTCCTCGGCGCCACCTCTGGGCGACTCGATCACGTGCTCGGGCATGTCGGACTGCTGCGGAAATACCTCGCACGCGTCCGGCTCGTGATGGAGAGCGCCGACGGTCGCGCCTACGCCGCGTCTGCCGACGTCGAGCTTCACTGTCCACGCGGCACCATCGTTTCCTTCTTCGCCGTCGGCTCGCCCGTCGAGGGCGTGTCCACCGCCAATCTACGGTATCCGCTCCAGGGGCGCACGCTCGAGCTGGGAATCCAGGACTCGATCTCGAACGTGGTGGAGGCGACGCCCGCCTGGATCCGTTTCAAGCGCGGCCATCTTCTCGTCATCGAAATCACGAATCCGTAGCGCGGCCGCGAACGATCGATATCGAGACCGTCGTTCCGAGCCCCTCGCCCGGGCTGTCGATGGTCACCGTGCCGCCCATCATCTCCACGAGCTCCTTCACGATCACGAGACCCAGCCCGCTGCCTCCGAACTTGCGCGTCATGGACGCGTCGGCCTGGGAGAACTTCCGGAACAGGAACTCGCGCCGATCGAGCGGGATCCCGATCCCGGTATCGCGCACTTCGATGTCCACGTACGGCGAGCCCGGCTCGGTCGCCACCGAGACCGATACGGAACCCTCCTTCGTGAACTTGATCGCGTTGCCGATCAGGTTCACGAGGATCTGGCGCAGGCGCGCGGCATCGGCCTGGACCGCGATCTCGGGCCCCACTTCGGTGCGACGCAATTCCAGCCCCTTCTCGCGCGCCTGGACCTCCAGCGTCTCGATCACGTCGGAGAGGATGGGCAGAAGCTTCACTTCCTCCATCTCCACCTCGAGGCGTCCCGCCTCGATCCGCGAGAGGTCGAGCACGTCGTTGATGAGGTCGAGCAGACGCCGGCTGCTCGCGAGCGCGTGGCGCAGGAGATCTTTCCGCTCCTCGTCGTCCTGGCAGAGGTCGTCGATGACGAGGTTCAGGAAGCCGATGATCGAATTGAGCGGCGTCCGAAGCTCGTGCGACGTGTTTGCGAGAAACTCGCTCTTCATCCGGTCCGCGGCGCGCAGCCGCTCCACGACCCGCTCGAGCTGATCGTTCTTCTCCTGAAGCTCCGTTTCGTGCTGCCGCACCGACTCCACGAGCCGCACGTTCTGCACGGCGGTGCCGATCTGATAGCTGACGGCGCGCAGGAGGTCCGAGTCGCGCGTGGAGAGCTTCTCCCCCGCGACGCTCAGGATGGAGATCACGCCGACGACCTCCTCCCGGGCGAGAAGCGGCATGTGGACCACGGTGGCGATGCTCCGGTCGAGCAGCTCCGACTCCGCGACCAGCTCGCGCGTCTGCAACGCGTGGAGCACGCCCGGGTTGATGGCGTCGGGAATCATGCGCGGCGAGAGCTTGATCGAAGGATTCAGGTAGCTCGCCTCGCCAACGAGGCGCAACGCCGATTCCTTCGCGTCGTAGCGCTGGATCCAGCACGCGTCCATGCCCAGCCCCTCGACCACCTGCCGGGACACGGCGCCCAGCATCTTCTGAGGATCGTGGCTGCTCCCGGTCGCGACCGCGATCGCGGCGAAGGCCGCGAGCTCCTGCGCGCGGCGGAACGATTCCGCCTCGATCCACCGCTGCTGCCCCATCTCCACGACCGTGGCGATGTAGCGCACGACGACTCCATCGGCCTCCGGAACGGTGGTGATGGCGAGCGTCATGGGGCAGGAGTCGCCGAGAGAGGAGCGGAAGTCGACCTCGCCGATCCAGCGGCTGTCGCGGTCGACCTCTTCGAAGATCCGGCCTTCGAGATCGCCCGCCTCCGCCGACCACAGGAAGCGCCGGAGGAAGGACCCGGGCAGGATCGAGGCGTTGATGCCCGCGAGTTTCGACAGCGCATCGTTCACGGCCAGGATCCGCCGGTCCTTGCCGAGGAGGATCTGGCCGACGGGGGTGCGGTCGAAATGCTCGCGCAGGGCTTCGCCCACACCCGGAATCTGGGCGGACGGCGGCGTCACGATTTGCCGGAGCGGAGCCATTCGAGGAGATCCCCCCACGGAAGCTTGGAGCCTAGTCTGCTCCACGACTTATCGTCGTTTCGGAGCCGCATCTGCAGCCGTTTTCGGACAGGTCTGGACGCGGCTGCGCGGGAGGGTTTACTCTGCCGCGCGGCGTCGCCTCACGTCGGCGGGAGCCCAGGGGAACGCGCGGCATGACTAAGGTTTCGGCGGGGATAGTGGTAGGGATTCTGCTGGGACTGATCTACGGGATTTTCAACGTTCGGGGGGAAACCACGGCGAGCGCGATCTCCGCAAGTCTCCTCGGACGCTCCGCGCAGGGAATCATCAACGGAGTCCTGGCCGCCTACGCGAACAAGGGTCCGACGCCCCTCTGGCGAGGGGGGCTCTGGGGCGCGCTCATCGGACTCGCGCTCGGCGCCCTGGCGGGATTTCCGTCACACGCGATCCCGGAGGCCCTTCCGCCCTCCGCGCTTCTCGGCCTGGGCTGCGGGCTGGCCACGGCCAAGGCGAAGCGCTAGCGCGAGGGCGC
>DASXQO010000045.1:0-3348 GCA_036507115.1 Candidatus Eiseniibacteriota bacterium
ATCGTGGGTCGTTACGAGGAAATAGGACGCGATCGTCATCAGCTCCCATGCCACGAGGAAGAGCACCCCGTTCCGCGCCGCGATCACCATCGCCATGCTGGCGACGAGGAGGTTGAACCAGAGCCACGACCGTCCCGCGGAGGCGCCGCCGCCGGCGGATTTCATGTAGCCGAAGCCATAGATCGCGGTCAGGGCGGAAAGGGCGAACGTGGGGAGGAGGAAGAAGGCGGAGAGTGGATCGATCGCGATGCTGAAGCTCGCGAGCGGAAGAGGCCAGGGGAGGTGAAGACTCGGGGCCGTCTCGCCCAGGAGCACCCGCCCCGACGCCACGATGCCGAAGGCGGATCCGAGGACCGCGCCGGAAACGCCGATCCACGCCGCAAGCCTTCCTCTACCCGCAGCCCACGCGGAGATTCCGGTGAGTACGAGCCCCCCGATTGCGGCCAGGAACCAGAGAATCAGCAGGACTCCTCGATTGGGAAAGAACGGAAGGCGCCGTCTCGCTTCGCGGCCGCGCGCTCACACACGACTCGCGGCGCGCGAATGCTAGCGACAATCCGGGATCGGCCACAAGTCAATTGTCTCCCCGGCGCATCCCGCCTACACTTTCTGCTCCCATGCTCAAGACATCACCTTTTCATCCCCGTACAGCGCCGCTGGTGCGCGCGCAGACGTGGCGCCGCTGGTCCGGGTACCAGATGGCGAGCGCCTACGATCCGCATCCGGACCGCGAGTACGCAGCGATCCGGAGCGCGGCGGCGCTCATCGACGTCTCGCCCCTTCACAAGTACCGGATCTCCGGCAAGGACGCGATGCGCCTCCTCGACCGGATGATCACCCGCGACATGACAAAGCTGAGGCTCGGGCAGGTCTACTACACGCCCTGGTGCGACCATGCGGGAAAGGTGATCGACGACGGCACCGTGACGCGGCTGGGGGAGAGTGCGTACCGGTTCACGAGCGCGGACTCTTCCCTGCGGTGGCTCCACATGAACGCGATCGGCATGGAAGTCGGCATCGAGGACATCTCGGAGCGGATGGGCGCGCTCTCGCTCCAGGGCCCGCTGTCGCGCGCGATCCTCTCACAGGCGACGGGCGTCGATCTCTCCTCGCTCAAGTACTTCCGGATGATCGAGGCGAAGGTGCGCGAGATTCCGGTCGCCGTCTCGCGCACCGGCTACACCGGCGATCTCGGCTACGAGATCTGGGTGGACGCGAGCCAAGCCGTTCCGCTCTGGGACGCGCTCCTGTCGGTGGGAACGCCCTACGGCATCACGCCCGCGGGGGTGTGGGCGATGGACATCGCGCGGATCGAGGCGGGACTCATCATGCTGGACGTGGACTATTTCTCGTCGCATCACGCCTTGATCGAAGCGCGCAAGTCCACACCCTACGAGATCAACCTCGGATGGGCGGTGAGCGCCGAGAAGGGGCCCTTCAACGGCCGGCGGGCGCTGGCGGCCGAGCGGAAGCGCGGCCCGGCGTGGGGCTTCGTGGGGCTCGAGATGAAGTGGGAGTCCTTCGAGCGGCTCTACGCCGCCCACGGGCTGCCCCCCCAGATCCCGAACGTCGCGTGGCGCGCGAGCGCACCCCTCTATCGAGCCGGACGCCAGGTGGGGTACGCGACGAGCGGCTGCTGGTCGCCGCTCCTCAAGAAATCGCTGGCGCTCGCGCATCTCAGGGCGCCGCACTTCGAGGCCGGCACCGAGGTCAAGCTGGAGGTCACGGTGGAGCACCGACGGGAGGTCGCCGACGCGGTGGTGCGAAAGCTCCCCTTCTTCGATCCCGAGCGGAAGAAGGCATGAGCACGCCTCGCTACGACGCGATCGTCGTGGGCGGCGGGCACAACGGCCTCGTCGCCGCGGCCTATCTCGCGCGCGCGGGCCGAAAGACGCTCGTGCTGGAGCGCCGGCCGATACTGGGCGGAGCGGCCGTGACGGAAGAGATCTTTCCGGGATTCAAGTTCTCGGTCTTCTCCTACGTGGTAAGCCTGCTCCGTCCCGAGATCATCCGCGATCTCGACCTGCCGCGGCACGGGCTCCAGATCCTGCCTCTGGAGAGCACGGTCACGCCGCTCGACAACGGAGACTACCTCGCGTCCTGGTCGGATCCTGACGAGACACGCCGGGAGCTGTGCCGGCACTCGACGCGCGACGCCGACGCTGCCCAGGTGTTCGGGCGGCTCATGCACCACATGGCGATGGCGGTGAAGCCCATCATCGGCATGGTGCCGCCCGACCCGGCGTCCCTGTCGCCCCGGGATCTCGCGGGTCTCCTCAAGCTGGGGGGACATTTCCGCTCGCTCCGCCCCGAGCGGTTCCACGCGCTCCACAAGCTGATGACGATGAGCAGCGCGGATTACCTGGATGAATGGTTTGAATTCGATCCGCTCAAGGCCACCAAGTCCGCAAGCGGCATCATCGGCACCTTCCTGGGCCCGCGCTCGCCGGGATCGGCCTACGTGCTCCTCCACCACTACATGGGTGAAATCGACGGCGCCTTCCGGGCCTGGGGATTTCAGAAGGGTGGAACGGGCACGATCAGCAACGCGATCGCGAACGCGGCGCGCGCGCACGGCGCCGAGATGCGGACGGGTGCGGCGGTGGAGCGGGTCCTCGTGCGCGACGGGCGCGCGACCGGTGTGGCGCTCTCGAACGGCGAGGAGATCCACGCGAATCTCGTCATCTCGGGGCTCGATCCGCGCCTCACGTTCACGCGGCTCGTGGACGCGAAGGAATTACCCGAGCCGCTCATCGACGGCATCCGCCGCTACAAGTTCCGCGGCTCCTCGGGGAAGGTGAACCTGGCGCTCTCCGGGCTGCCCAACTTCACCTGCATGCCCGGGGAGGGCCCGCACCTGCGCGGCGCCATGTCGATCAGCCCCAGCATCGAGTATCTCGAGAAGGCCTACGACGACGCGAAGTACGGCGAGTTCTCGAGGAACCCCTACATGGACATCGTGATCCCCTCGATGATCGATCCGCAAATGGCGCCGCCGGGGAAACACGTGATGAGCATCTTCGTCCAGTACGCCCCCTATCACTTGAACGGCGGCTGGACCGATCAGAAGCGCGAGGCGTTCGGGGACGCGGTCGTGAAGACGCTCGCGCGCTACGCGCCAAACATCGAGTCGCTGATCCTGCATCGCCAGGTGCTCACCCCCGACGACATCGAGCGCATCACCGGACTTTCCGAGGGCAACATTTTCCAGGGCGAGCTCGCGCTGCAGCAGCTCTTCTTCCTCCGGCCGGTGCCGGAGTGGGCGAAGTACCGGACTCCGATCCGCGGCTACTGGCAGTGCGGCGCCGGAACCCATCCGGGGGGCGGCATCATGGGCGCCTCGGGGCG
>DASXQO010000046.1:0-1975 GCA_036507115.1 Candidatus Eiseniibacteriota bacterium
ACCTTGATCTCGTAGAACCCGCTTCCTTCCGTGATGGCGGTGCCGGCCAACTCGCCGTCGATGAACAGATCCACGATCACGTTCTCGATCGGACGGTCGGAGATGTCGAGCACGGTTCCGGCGAAGGTCGCGAGCTGCCGATCGAAGCCAAGCCCCTGGTACTCCTGGATCGGCTTGCTGGAAGCGCCTTGCGGACGGGGTTCCACACGCTGGCCGGGGACCGTGGGCGCGGCAGCCCGGGCCTGTAGGGCGGTCAGACCCGTTATTGCGGAAAGCACGAGAATCCTAAAGGTGGCTCGCATCATGGTCGATATCCTCCCAGTGGCGCGATGCCTGATGGTTCTCTGTCAGGCACGCTAGCACGCGTATCACGGCCTGTCAACGTGGCTTCCGGGGAGAAAGTTGCTTGCGCCGCCGGAGGCGCGTGTTGTACGGTCCGCACACTTCATGCCATGACAACCTTCGTCTGCCAGGGCGGAGGGAGGGAGTGACCCCACCATGTCGACCCACGAGATTCGGGAGGCAAGGATGTTTCTCGACCAGGTGATGGGCGTCTTCTCGAACGACGTCGCTATCGACCTCGGAACCGCAAATACGCTGGTGTACCTCCGGGGGAAGGGAATCGTTCTGAACGAACCCTCCGTTGTCGCGGTGGATCGCACCACCGGGAAGGTCATCGCGGTCGGCAAGGAAGCGAAGAGTATGCTCGGGCGCACGCCAGACGAGATCGTGGCCGTCCGCCCGCTCAAAGACGGCGTGATCGCGGACTTCGAGAAGACCGAAGACCTCCTGCGCGAGTTCATCCAGAAGGCTCTGCGGCGCCGCACCTGGGTGCGTCCGCGGATCATCATCTGCGTTCCGTCCGGCATCACCGAGGTCGAGAAGCGGGCGGTGCAGGATTCCGCCCAGCACGCGGGCGCTCGCGAGGTGCTGCTGGTCCCGGAGCCGATCGCGGCCGCGATCGGCGTGGGTCTTCCGGTCGGGAAGCCCTCCGGAAACATGATCATCGACATCGGGGGAGGCACGACCGAGATCGCCGTCATGGCCCTGAATTCGATCGTGAACCAGCAGTCGATCCGGGTCGGCGGGGATGAGATGGACGAGGCCATCGTCCAGTACGTCAAGAAGGCCTACAACCTCCTGATCGGGGAGCAGACCGCCGAAGGAATCAAGATCAAGATCGGCTCGGCGTTCCGGCTCGAGCAGGAGGAGGAGATGGAAATCAAGGGCCGCGACCTTGTGGCCGGAATTCCCAAGACCATGAAGATCTCCTCGGTCGAAGTCCGCGAGGCTCTGAGCGAGCCGCTCCAGCAGATCGTGGACGCGCTGATGCAATCGCTGGAGAAGACGCCGCCCGAGCTGGCCTCTGACATCGTGGACCGCGGCATCGTGATGACCGGCGGGGGGTCGCTCCTGCGTGGAATCGACATGCTGCTCCGGGAAGCCACCAATTTGCCCATTACCGTCGCCGAGGATCCGCTGACCTGCGTCGTCCTCGGGACCGGAAAGATACTCGACGATCCTACCCTCTACGAAAAGGTGCTCATGTCGGTCGTTCGCGACTGAGCGCCGGGCGTGAGGCCCGATGTTCCGGCTTCTATTCGCCCGCCGCGCTGATTGGGCGGCCTTCACGATCGCCTGCGTCGCCTCCCTCTCCCTGATGATGCTCGGGCGCGGCCAGCAGGCGCGCGCCGTGTGGTTCGTCCAGCACACCGTCCTCGCTCCCGTGAACGCCGTCGTGAGCTGGATCGACGCCGGCGTGGGCGTGTACTGGGAAGACCAGAAACTCAGGAAACGCCTCGCCCAGGTGCAGATCGAAGCCGATGAGATGCGTGCCGAGCGTCTCGAGAACGCGCGGTTGAGGCGGCTCCTCGCGCTCTCCCAGGAAAACCCCACCGACCTCACGGCGGCGCGGGTGACCGCGCGGAGCCTGGATCGTCTTGGCGGGAGCCTCACGATCGGCAAGGGGGCGAAG
>DASXQO010000047.1:0-5769 GCA_036507115.1 Candidatus Eiseniibacteriota bacterium
TGCTGGTGGTCTGGAGGAGTCCCATCATGCCGCTGCCGAGAGCGGACGTTCGGGAAATGCGCTCGATGCCGGTCGTCCGGCGCAGACTGTCGCCGATGTCGGGGCGCACACCGGTCCAGCGCTCGTCGTCCGGATCGCGGGATTTCAAGTAAAGGCGCTCCTTGGCTACGCGCTCTTCGGGTGAGAGCACGAGCACCGCGCCTGCATCGTTCAAGCCGGTGAGGTAATAGAAATCCGGGTCCTGGCGGTAGCCGTCCGCGTCTTCTTGCCCGCGCGCGTAGAGCACGGCGATTCCCCCACCCAGGGCTTTCATGAGCTTTGCGCGCCGCGCCTGATACACGGAGGGCGCGAACGGTTTCGCCGGCGGAACCGGTTCCTCCGCGGAGAGGGCGGAGGGGAACGCGATCGCAAGCGCGGCGAGCGCCAGGGTGGCATACCCGTTCCGGTTCGTTCTCATCAACCCACAACGAGCCCGGAGGCCTGCCCGGTTCTCGACGCGTGGCCACCGGCCGTTTCCTCGAGCGCCTCCTCGAGCGATAATGAGGAGCCCCCGGCAAGAGCCGCCGCCGCGCGCTCCGGTCCGAGTGTCCGCTCCGCCCGGCCCATGACCTCGCGAATCCGCCGCTCATCAGCGGGCGTTCTCGGAAAGCCGGACATCGCGCGGTATGCGCGCCCGAGCCCCGCGAGGCGCAACACGCGAATGGGATCCGATTCGACGGAAGCCACGATGAGGCAGGCATCGATGGCGTTCGCCGTTTTGAGCCGGTCTCCCACGTCGCGTAGAACCTTCATCGCCTCCCGAATGAGGCGCCGCGCCTCTTCCGGGTCGCCTCCCGTCGCGGCCACGACGCTGTTGCTCAAAAGCGACTCCGCCACTCCGGGCCGGTCCCCGAGTTCGCGATGGATGCTGAGGCTGCGGCCGTAGTACTCGCGTGCGGCGCCGAGCGCCCCGCGGTGAAGAGCCACCGACCCAAGACCGTTGAGCGAGATCGCCATGCCGCGCCTGTCGCCAAGCGTCTGACGGATCTCGAGACTCCGCGCGAAGAGGGAACCGCTCTCGTCCAAGTCCCCCAGCTCGTAGGCCAAGTCGGCGAGATTGTTCAGACAGATCGCTTCTCCACGCCGGTTCCCCAGCTCCTGCTGGATCGCCAGACTTGCCTGGTAGTACTGACGGGCGCGGGCGTGATCGGACTCCCCGTTGGCAACGATGCCGAGGTTCACGAGCGACATCGCTTCGCCGGGGCGGTCCTCAAGCCCGCGCCGGATCTCGAGCGCCTCCTCGTGGTGGGCGCGCGCCGCGCCGAATTCGCCTTGTTCATAGTTCATCCGTCCGGCGCCTACCAACGCGCGCGCTCGGAGCGCATCCCTCCGTTCAGCCCCCGGCATGGCAAGGATTGCATGGAGCCTCGCGCGTCCCTCGGTGATGTAGCCACGGACCCACCAGAAGCGCCAGATGGAAGCCGCGATACTGAGCGCGTGTTCCGCATCGCCTGCGTCGATCGCGGACTGTATCGCGAGGCGTAAGTTGTCGTGATCCACCTCGAGGCGCTTCAGCCATGCGGCTTGCTCCGGGCCCTCGAGTTCCGGCTCCACACGCTCCGCAAGCGCTGCGAAGGACGCCGTGTGCCGGGCGATCATGACGTCGCGCTCGCCGCGCTCCAGGAGCCGCTCCCGGCCGTATTGACGAAGTGGTTCCAACAGGCGGTATCGCGCGTCGCCGCCGGGTCCCTCCTCCGGAACGACCAGGGATTTGTCCACGAGGTGGCTCAGGAGATCGAGAATCTCCTCGGGAGCCAAGGGCGCGGCCGCGCAGATGGACTCGGCAGCCTCGAGCGACATCCCGCCCGAGAACACGCTCAGCCTGTCGAAGAGAATGTGCTCCGGGTCGGTCAGCATCGCGTACGACCAATCCACCGTGCCACGCAGCGTCTGGTGGCGGGGCAGCCCAGGGCGTTCTCCCCCCGAGAGAATCCGGAAGCAGTCCTCCAGGCGCGAGAGAATCTGGGCGACGGGAAGGACACGCATGCGCGCCGCCGCGAGCTCGATGGCGAGGGGGATCCCGTCGAGGCGCCTGCAGATCTTCGCAACGACCTGCGCGTTCGCCGAGGTGAGCTCGAAACCCGAACCGAGCGCACAGGCGCGATCCACGAACAGTCGTACGGACTCGAAGCGCGACAGGTCCTCGACACGGTACTCGTCCTGGGGCGCCGGAAGCGTGAGCGAGGGAACACGCCACCGAATCTCCCCCGCGAGGCCGATCGGCTCGCGACTTGTCGCGAGAACGCGGACCCGAGGGCAACCCTCGAGGATACGCGTGAGAAAAGCGGCGCAGGCCGGCAACAGGTGCTCGCAGTTGTCGAGTAGGAGCAGGAGATCGCGGTCGCGCAGAGAGTCCTCGATCGCATCGAGGAGTCCACGCTCGGGCGTTTCCCGCACCCCGAGCGCCGCGGCGACGGTCTGGACGAGGAGGGCGGGATCGCCCAGGGCCGCCAGCTCCACGAGCCGGACTCCTCCAGGCAGCGAGGCGCTTCGGTTGGACGCCGCTTCGACCGCGAGCCGGGACTTCCCGCAGCCACCCGACCCCAGGAGGGTCACGCAACGCCCGCCTTCGAGGAGCCCGACGATCTCGGCGATCTCCCGCTCCCGGCCGATGAACGAGGCGACCGAGCCCGGCACATTGCCGGGACCGCCCGGCCCGCGGATGGGAATCGCGCGCAGCGCAGCCGCCATCTCGGCGGCACTCGCGAAGCGAAGGTCTCGGTCCTTGGCCATCGCGCGAGCGATCACCGAGCCGAGTGACTCCGGCAAATCGTTGCGGACGCTCTGAACATTTGGAGGCTCCTCGGTTTCGATCGCTCTGAGTACGAACGATGCCTCCGATCCACAGAACGCCGGGGCGCCCGTCGCCACCTCGTAGAGAACGCAGCCGAGCGCGAAGAGGTCGCTCCTCGCGTCGATCGCGTCTCCCCGCACCTGCTCCGGCGACATGTAGGCGGCCGTTCCCGCCAAGCCCGTGATCGTGACCGTCCGGTTCTGATCCGCGATCACGACCCGCCCTCGCGGGGGGCCGAGGTCTTCCACACGCTTGGCCACGCCGAAATCGAGCACTTTGGTATTCCCCCTGGGCGTGATCAGGATATTGGATGGCTTGATGTCGCGATGGATGATCCCGGCTGCATGGGCGACCTCGAGTGCGTCGGCCACTTCGGCCCCGAGACGGAGCAGCGCCTCGAGATCCATGGCCCCACGATCGATTCGGTCCCGCAGGCTCTCGCCTTCAACGAGCTCCATGGCGAGGAACGCCGTCTCCTCTGTCTCCTCGACCGCGTAGATCGTGACGATGTTGGGGTGGTTGAGCGCCGACGCGACGCGCGCCTCCCGGAGTAGACGATCCAGGGCGGGCCGGTCTTCACGGAGCTGGTTCGAGACGAGTTTGATGGCGACGAGCCGCTCGAGCCTCAGATCTTCGGCTCGATAGACCTCGCCCATTCCACCGGCACCGATTCTATCGACGATGTGGTAATGGGCCAGGGTTCTGCCGATCATGACGTGTCCTCGTTCGGAATCCGGAGCCTATCGGAGCAACGAACCGGAGCCTCCTGGGCGGCGAGATGATCCCACAGAATCGTCGGCCCTGCCACGCGGCGGAGCGCGGAATCCGGGGGGTTCGTCAGGGTTCCGTTCGCCGGCGGTCACTGTACGAAAACGAACCTTTTGGCCGCGCTGGCAGTGGCTGAAAAGAACCCGGCCGAACGGGACAGGTCGTTGTGATATAGCAGGTTAGCTGCAACGGGGCGGGAAACGGCATATTCCATGCGGTAATCCAGCCTCGGCCAATTCGGCCGGAGTCCCAACCAGGACCCCTTACTCGAGGAGGCAAATCCCATGGCCAGCCGAGAAACCAAGAACCTCATGACGGAGGCGAAGGAATACATCGTTTCGGCGATTCAGGGAGTCAGTGATGTCGCCGGAGCGATCGTGGACGCGATGAGCAACATGCTCATGCGCGCTCTCAAGGGTACGCGCGCGACGGGCACGGAATTCATCGCTCTCCTGGTGGATACGATCACCGGAGCCGTGCACGGCGTGGCCGAGGTCGGAGGCGAGGTTGGAGACGCGGCGAAATCGATCATGATCGGCGCGCTGCGCGGCACGCAGGAACTGGGAAAGGCGGGGGTGGAGACGGTGAGCGCGAGTGCCGCGGCCTTGGTGAAGGGCACTTCCGAGGTGGGCGGCAACGTGGGTCAAGCCGCCAAGGGAGCGGTCGAGGGAGCGATCGTGGCCGCGCGCGACCTGGGCATGAGCGCCGAGGACGCCGCCTCGGCTGCCGCATCCGGCGCGCTGCGGGCGGCCGGCGAGATCGGCGCGACCGCGGTGGAACAGGTGCGGAAGGTCCTGACCGGAACCATCTCCGGCGTCCGGGTCGTGCTCCAGGAGCCGTTCCGGTCCGACAAGGAGAAAATGCCTAGAACCGGGTGAGTCGCAGGCATCGACGACGCCTCGCGGACACGCAGTTCGGCGAGGATGGAAGCGCAGGAGACCCCGGCGGGTGAAAACCGCCGGGGTCTTTCACATTCGCGGCCTGACCCCTGTTAGAATCAATCCGCTGCCTTGATCCGGGCTCGCTGGCGTTTCGCGAACCATTCGGAAGGATAACCGGCCGATGTCAGTCGCACCCGTCACACCGCCGCGCACGGATACTGATCTGCCGGGCGGGAAAAATCCCAGGCCGGTCGGTCTGGACTTTAGCCCGCTCTCCGGCGAGCTCCTCGGAGTCGAGCGTTTGGAAGAGCGCGCCCGGGCGCTGGCGGCGGGATTCACGCTGTCGCGTCAGCCGCGGCGCGGCCCCAATCGCCTCCTGCGCCGCCTGACCGAGAACGCGCGCGTGCTTCGCCATGCGTACCGCACCCTCGCCGGCGATGTCCGTCGCGGCGAGGCGATCGCCCCCGCCGGCGAGTGGCTGCTCGACAACTTCCATCTCGTGGAGGCCGAGTTCCGCGAGATCCGCCACCACCTCCCGAAGCACTACTACCTCGAGCTTCCCAAGCTCGCGACCCGCGATCGCGCCGGAATGGCGCGGATCTACGCCATGGCCGTGGAGCTGCTCCGCTACAGCGACGCTCGCCTCGACCCTCAGCGGCTCATCCGGTTCATGAATGCGTATCAAACCGTGGCCCCGCTCGCCATCGGCGAGATATGGGCCTGGCCCAGCATGCTCAAGACCGCCCTGCTCGAGCACCTTCGCCGCCTTTCCGAGGAGCTGCTCGAGAGCCGCGCCGCGCGACTCGAAGCCGATCGCTTCTTCTCGAGCTTCGAAAGCACGCGGAACGGCAGTACGCCGACGCTGCCGGAGACCCTCCACGTCGCGTTCGTGGACGAGATCCTCCAGCGGATGCGGGAGTACGGAGCCGGCGCCGCCGAGTTGCGAAAGCATCTCGAGGAACGCCTCGATGCCGCGAACACCACCGTCGAGGATGCCGTGCGCGCGGAACACCAGCGCCAGGCGATGCGCCACGTCTCGATGGGAAACACGATCACAAGCCTCAGGCTGTGCGCCACGCTCGACTGGAACGAGTACGTCGAGAACGTGAGCCTGATCGAGCAGATCCTGCGCCGGGACCCGCCCGGAATCTACGCCCGCATGGACTTCATGAGCCGCGACCGCTACCGACACGCGATCGAGGAGCTGTCGGAGCCGACCGGAGAGGCTCAGGTGCGGGTCGCGCTGCGCGCCATCGAAAGCGCGCGTCAGGCCGCGGAGCAGCAGGG
>DASXQO010000048.1:0-11395 GCA_036507115.1 Candidatus Eiseniibacteriota bacterium
ACCCCGCGAACATCCCGGTGCTCGATTCGCTGCTCGCGAAGCGCTACCGCGTCGCCCGGATCCTGGGCTACGACACCTGGGCCGACTACATCACCGAGGACAAGATGATCGGCACGGCGAAGAACGCCGCCGACTTCGTCACGCGCTTGAACGACACGACCCTGAAACGCGCCCAGGAGGAGTACGCCGTCTACCTCAAGCGCAAGCAGGAGGACGACCCCTCTGCGACCCAGGTGAGCCGCTGGGAAGTCTCCTACTACGGCCGCCTGATCCGGAAACGCGATTTCGATTTCGATCCTCAGGAAGTGCGACCCTACTTCGCCTACGACCGGGTGAAGCAAGGCGTCCTGGACGTAACCTCGAAGATGTTCGGGGTCACGTACAAGCGGATCGCGAATGCCCCGGTATGGGATGCGTCGGTCGAAGCCTATGAAGTCTACGAGGGTCCGAGATTCATCGGGCGGTTCTATTTCGACCTCCACCCGCGACCCGGAAAGTTCAACCACGCCGCGAAGTTCACGGTCCGACAAGGATCGAAGGGAATCCAGATTCCGGAGCACACGTTGGTCTGCAATTTCCCCGGCGGGAAGCCCGGCGATCCGGGCCTGATGGAACACTCCGAAGTGCAGACCTTCTTCCACGAATTCGGCCACCTGCTGCACGCCATCTTCGGAGGTCAGGGCCGGTGGGAACCCGTCGCCGGCACGGCGACCGAGCGCGATTTCGTCGAGGCGCCGTCCCAGATGCTCGAGGAGTGGGTCTGGGATCCGAAAGTGCTCCAGACCTTCGCGAAGCACCACAAGACCGGAGAACCGATCCCGGTCGAGCTCGTGAAGAAGATGCGGCGCGCGGACGCCTTCGGTCGCGCGCTCCAGATCTCCACACAGGCGTTCTATTCCGCGGTTTCCTTGAACCTCTACAACCGGCCGCCAAGCGAGGTCGTGACCGATCGCGTGGTGGCGGATCTCGAGCCTCGTTTCACGCCGGTCCCGCCGATGCCGGACAGCCACATGCAGACGTCGTTCGGGCACCTCGACGGCTATTCCGCGGTGTACTACACCTACATGTGGTCGCTCGTGATCTCGAAAGACATGTTCAGCGTCTTCGACAAGGACAATCTGTTGAGCCCCAAGGTCGCGACCCGCTATCGCGACATCGTCCTCGCCCCGGGCGGCACGCGGGCGGCGAAGGACATGGTGCATGATTTCCTGGGCCGGGATTACGACTTCCAGCAGTTCGACGCGTGGCTGTCGGGGAAGGATTAGCGGGGACGAGAAGCGCCGGGGGCTGAGGCGCCTGGGGCTGAGTGCCCCCGCGGCTCACCGCATCGACTTCCCACTGTGGGAGGACATGAACACCTCCTCCCGGGTGTCGCCGTCCCCTTCGACGGCAAGGACCTCCCCGTCGCGCGCCAGCACCACGATCCGATGGGCGACGGACACCTGTATGAAGGTGCCGTCGTCGTAGGACCAGGACAGGTTCATCTCGGCGACGTACACGCCGGTCGCGTCCTCTCCATCAATCGTATACCGGTCTCGCGGGACGATCGTGGCCCGGTACGTGAGATTGGTCCAGTAGAGACCTTGCGACCCCATCTCGCGGAAGATGTGCCTGCGAAATCGGTCCGTGAGCTTCATGTAATGCTCCAGCGCCCCCGCGGTGATCGCGTAGGGAACGCGCGCCACGCCGAGCCCATTGCACCACCAGAGAGGGACGTGCGCGGAGTCCGATCCGACCTCGAATCCCCTGTCGATCGCGATGTCCACGAGGTGACTTCGCGGCGGGTAGGCCGCCTCCGCGATGGCGAGGAGGCGGGCGCCGGTCGCGTCGTCGAAGCGGCGATGGAGGGAGTACGTGAAGTCGCCGTCCGCCTTGACCTGGTCCACCGGCCGCTTCGCGGCCGCTTGCTTGGAATCGACGAAGTAGCCGGGGGGTGCGGCGTCGGCGGGCGCGACGCACAGGATAGAGAGCAGCGCGACGACGCCTAAGATGGGGACGCGCCCGGTGAGGGGAGCCATTACCGCACCACTCGCTCGACCCGCCCGATCCCACGGTGAGAGGACAAGAACACGCTTTCCCGGGTCTCGCCGTCCCCCTCGACAGAGAGAACCGTCCCGTCGCTCGCAAGCACCACGATCCGGCGAGCGACCGCGACCGGTACGAACGTGCCGTCGTCATAGCCCCAGGACAGGCTCATCTCGGCGACGTAGACCTTCGTCAGCGACCCGGCGCCGAGAAAATACTGGTCCCCCGGAGCGATCGACGCCTTGTATTCGAGGTCGGTCCAGAAGAGGTTGTGCGCGAACGCGCCGCGGAAGTTGTGCGAGCGGAAACGCTCAGTGAGCTTGGCATAGAACTCGAGCGCCCCCGCGGTGACCGCGTAGGGTACGCGCATCGCGCCCAGCCCGTCGACCCACCAGAGTGGAACGCGGGAAGAGTCGGGTCCGATCTCGAATCCTCTTTGGATCGCGATTTCGACGAGGCGGTCCCTAGGAGGATACGTCGCCTCCGCGATGCCGAGGAGTCGGGCCCCTAGTGGATCCTCGTAGCGGCGATGAACGGAGAGCGTGAAGTCTCCGTCCGCCTCGACCCAATTCATGGGTCGTTCGGCGACGGCCTGGGTCGAATCGACGAAGTAACCTGGTGGTAGTGAGGCGGAGGCGGGCATCGCGTCCGCCATCGAGAGCAACGCGACGGTCGCCGCGACGAGGGCGCGCTTGACGAGGCCGTCCATTTCCGGAGTCTAAACCCGGGAGGCCCGATTCCCAGGCTGAAAAACGAGGCAGGAGCGAAGCGGAGGAGCGCGGCGCCTAGTATCCCGGCGCCTAGTATCCCTTGTCGACGATCGTGAAGTCGGCGGCCGGCTCGTTGTCCGATGCCGCAAGCGCGTACTCACCGGGCTGGAGCGACTTCGTGGGCCTGATCTCCCAGAGCCCCTCCGCCACTTCCATCACCTCGAGATCGACACCCTTCGTGTAAAAGGCACCATTCCGGACTCGCTCGATCGTGGTGCGGCGGGTGCCGTCCTGCGCCTCGAACTGAGCCAGCTGGACACGAAACGCGCCCGTCCGATCGGAGGCGATGCGGAACCGCGGCCGCGGCACCGAGAAAGAGACCTCGCTCGTCTCCCCGGTCAGGACTACATAGGTCTTCGGACCATCGAGCTTCGCCTTGAAGGTCGCCGTGGCGGCCCCGGAAGGGGTCGCGCCGGCCCCTTCGACCGAAATGCCGTGCCTGCCGAGGGGCTTCCAATCCGTCCCGTCGTAGTAGGTGATCAGCGGGACAGGCGGAGGGGCAGGCGGAAGCTCGGATACCATCTCCGTGACCTGAGACGTCGACACACCGGCCAGGGGTTGAACCAATCCCGCGAGGAACGCGGCGAGGAACGCGAGGCGTCTGGGCATGGTCATGGGAGTGTTATCGGCACGAATGGTCCTCACCTTTACCTCCCGATAGTGTTGATCTACCAACGCTTAAGTCTAGAGGACCCGATGGCGGTTAATCCTCGGTAGCCTTTCATTGGGCGAGGTGGGAATCGAACCCACATGTCCTCTCGGACACGACATTTTAAGTGTCGAGCGTCTGCCGGTTTCGCCACTCGCCCAATGCTGAATTTGTTAGCGAGTCCTCTTAATGTTTAGCCCGCGGTGGGTCGCCTGCAGGCTATGACAGTTGGGGCAGAGGATTCTCAGGTTCTCGATCCGGTTGTCGTGAGGTTCACCGTTGATGTGATCCAGCTCGAGCGGCGTCCGTCCGTCCGCAGAACGCTGAGCCCAACCGCATTCCTCACATTGAGGTTGCTTTAGCCCAGCCGCGAACAGCCTACGTTTGAGTCTGTAGCTCGAGTACAGGCTGTTCTGTACAAGGACTTCATCGAGAGGGAGTTTTGCTTTGCTCGGGAGGTGAAGACCCTTGCTCCACCCGTGCCCCTTGAGATGTCTTGAATCGATCTCGTACTCACGGAGGTACTTCTTGATCATGCGGTAATTGCCCCCAGCCGGACGGGGGCCGATCTTTATGAGAATCTCACGATAACTCACCGATCCTCGCGCAGCCTCGCGGAGCTGATCACCGTTCCATCGACGTGGCTTCACGAGCGGATACTACCCAAATGTATGACTCGGGAGCAATTGAGTCCCGCCCCCTACCCGCCGTGCCGCTGTCCCCAGGGCCACTTCGGTTTCGCTTCGTGCGGCGCGGAGCGTGTCGCGGCCGCCGCCTCCACGGCCTCCCGCACGCCGCGCACGTCGTGCTCGTCTTCGATCTCGCCGACCAACTCCTCGATGATGTCCTCGAGGGTGATGAGCCCGATCGGATGACCCGCGGAATCCACCACGATCGCCATCTGGCGGCGGATCTTCCGGAATTCCTTGAGCTGCTCCGCGATCGAGCGGTCGGCGCGCGCCCACGTGGGCGGATACATCGCGTCCGCGAGCTGGATCAGGCCGCTCGTGGAATAGATGTAGAAGAGATCCTTCGCGTTCACGATGCCTACGATCTTCGTGCGCTCGCCGTCGCACACGGGAAATCGGGTGTGCACGCTCTCCTGAACCGCGCGCATGATCTGATCCGGAGTCGCTCGCACGTCGAGCATCGAGGCCTGCGCCAACGGCACCATCGCCTCCCCCACCTTCTTGACCGGGAGCCGGAACGCGTTCTTCAGCAGCTCCGCGTGCTCGGCCGTCATCTTGCCCGCTTCCGAGACGTCTTCCACCAGAAGCTGCAGCTCATCGACGGAGTGCAGGTGCGAGGCGTGCGAAGCGGGCGCGAAGCCCATCAGCCGAACCAGACTCATCCCCGCCCAGTTCGTGAGCCGAATAAAAGGCCGGCCGGCGCGCTCGAACGCGAGCAGAGGACCGGCGAGAGTCCGAACCACCTTGTCGGGGATGCGGATCGCGACGGTTCTCGGAGCAAGCTCCCCCGCGACAATGTGGAGGAACGTGATCGCCCCGAACGCGACAATCGTGGCGACCGTGTGAGAAGCGACGGGCCCCCATGCGGCCGGGAGGAATCCGAACCAGGGCTCGATGAAATGAGCGAGCCCGGGTTCTCCGATCCAGCCCAGCGCCAGGCTCGCCATCGTGATACCGAGCTGGGTCGCCGCGAGCATGTGATCCAGGCGATCGAGCGCCAGCATGGCCAGCGCGATCCCCGGCGTGCGCTTCGAGGCGAGCTCCTCCAGCCTCGTGCGCCGCACCGTGACGAGCGCGAACTCCGCAGCCACGAAGAACGCATTGCACAGCACGAGGAGCGGGATCAGGAGCACCTGACCCGCGTGAAGCAGCTCGCCTACGAAGTTGGGCATATCGGGTCTCCGATCAGGAGACCGCGGCTACCAGTTCGGCGGAGGCATCCCCGTTTCGGTCGAACGTCACGGGAACCCGCCAGCTCGGATTCGCGGGAACGCAGACTCCTTGACCTTCGTTGCAGTAGGCGAACGAGACTTGGACATGAAGGTCGGCGGCGCCTTCGGGCTGCGCCGGCAATTCGAAGGCGAGCGGCCACGGCTCGCCCAGGATGGTGCGCTGCAGCATGACCTCCGATCCGCGCGCGACGCGCACGCTCGCGGGGGCCTCTTCGCTCACGTGAGCCCCCTCCGGAAGTTTCACGGCAACGCGCCACGCGGTCGACTCGCCCGCGCGGAGCCGCGCGGTGGTGATGAACGCGGGCGCGCCCTCGGCGCCCTCGGCGCCGGCCAGAATCGCCTCTTCCGTCTCCGGCGCCTCGAGCCCTTCGATCACGACCTCGCTCGAACCGCCGTCGACGAGCGAGAAGCGCACCACGCGGTGGTTGTTGGTGTCGGCGATGTAGAGAACGTCAGCGGCGGCGTGCAGCCCGCCCGGCTCGAAGAGCGCGAGATGCCGATCGCGCTCGGTCCCCGGACGGCCGTCTCCGGCCAGCGTCCTGATCGTGCGCGCCTCGAGGTCGATCTCCTTGATCTTGTGATTGTAGGTATCCGCTACGAGGATCCTCTTCCGCCACACCGCGACCCCGAGCGGGTGTTGCAATCGCGCCGAGGCAAAATCACCGTCGCGATCGCCGAAATCGAAGAGACCCCGGCCGATCAGCGTTTCCACCCTCTCCTCGGCGAGATCCGCGCGTCGGACCGCGCTCACCTCGGAATCCGCGAAATAGAGGTAGTTCCCAGAGAGCGCGAGGCCCGAGGGCTGCGCGAGCGCGGCGGCTTCGACAGGACCGTCCATGATGTTCTCGCGGCCGCTCCCCACGAAGGCGCGGCTGAACCCCATCGGGAGATCGAGCCGCCAGAGCTGGTGCGAGCCGGCCATCGCGACGTAGAGGGTGCTTCCCTCGTTCGCGAGATCCCACGGGGAATTCAAAGCCTGCTGCGTGCCGGTCTTGCCTCCGGCGCGGTCGTATCCCTGCGAGCCGGTCCCCGCGACGGTCGTCACGTTCCAGGTCGCGAGGTTTACGGCGCGGATCATGTGGTTTTCGGTGTCGGCGACGTAGAGCGTCTCGCCGGAGAGCGCGAGCCCTTGCGGATGGTTGAACCCGGCGCGCTCGGCAGGACCGTCCTCGCGGCCGACGCGGCCGTGGCCGATCGCTCGGATCAGCCGTGACCGCCCCCCCGAATCGGGAAGCGTCGCGACCACGATCCGGTTGTGATTGGAATCGGCGACGAAGAGCCGGCCGCCCGTTGGGTCCGCGAGAACCTTTCCCGGGAATGCGAGCCTGGTCGCGGCACGCACGGAGCGTTCGCGTGCCGGCCGGAGCGGGCCCGGAGCGAGGATTCCCTTCGCGCGCCCTTCCTCGAGCGCCGCGGCGATTGCGCCGTCGAGCGACTCGCGGTTTCCCTCCCCCGCGATCGCGCCCACGATGCGGCGGTCGGCACCGACCAAGACGAGCGTGGGCCAGGAGCGCACCGCGTACTCGCTCCAGAGCCGCATGTTCTCATCGATGATGACCGGGTGGGCGATCTCGTAGCGGCCGACGGCGGCGCGCACGGTCTGGCGCTGCCCCTCGTTCGTGAACTTGGCGCTATGGACGCCGATCACGAGAAACGGCTGATCGCGGTACTTCTCCTCGAGATAGGCGAGATCGGGAAAGACGTGCATGCAGTTGATGCAGCAATAGGTCCAGAAATCGAGCAGTACGACCTGTCCCTGCAACTCCTTGGCGAACGTAAGCGGGCGATCGGTGTTCAACCATGCGAAACCCTGGTGAAGCTCGGGCGCCCGGGGCCGGTCGTTCATGGCGCTGAGAATACTCTATTTTGGGTGTTCCGCGCGTGCCGGCCGCAAAATCGGTGGAAGCTGGGCGTGCCCTCGTGTTCTACTTGCGGCTTCACGCTTTGGCCGCGTCCGTAATGGAGGGAATGGCCGGATGAGACTCCGGAGAACGATCGCTGGCAGAAGCCGCGCGCTCGTGGCGCTTGGGGCTCTGATTGCGCTGGCTTTGTCGGGACCCGCCGCCCCGGCCGGAGCCGATTCGACCGGAGCCGCTCCCGGCAGAACCGCTCCAAAGACTGTCCGCGTAAAGACGCCGAAGCAGAGCCCCGCCCCCGGAAGCATGGGGAGGGCCCGCCCGGCCCCTGTCTTTGCCAAGCTCCGGTACGACTCCCTGCTCTCGGTCAACGACCAGTGCCCCGTTCGCGGCGGCCACCTGAATCCGGGAATCCGGCCCATGTACGTGAATCGGCACCCGGTGGGATTCTGCTGACGCACGTGCCCGAAGGTCTTCGGTGAAGACCCCGACATCTACTTGAAGAAGCTCGCCGTGAAGCTGACGGACCCCGTCTACCCGGCGCGCCTGGCGTCGTACGATCCCAAATTGCGCATGTTCCTCAACCAGGAGGCGTACCTCTTCTCGGGCAAGGACGCGATGAAGCGATTCCAGTCCAATCCGATCCGGTATTCGGGACCGCTGACGGATCCGGTCTCCCAGAAGCGATTCCAGCCGACCTCGAGCTCCCCGCGGACCAAATTCAAGGACCGCGCCTATTATTTCGAGTCCACGCTGACGCGGCGCCAGTTCGCGGTCTCGCCGAAGGATTACGCGACGCGGCGCGAGATCTGATCAGGCCCGCGCGCCCTCACGCCGGGGCGTCCGACTCGGCCCGCTCCTCGGGCGGCTTGATCTTCCGAAACCCGCGATACAGCAGCAGGTCGTAGGCGATCTTGAGCGCGGCGCCGGCCGCGAGGGGCGACCAGAGAGCGAGCCCCTGCATCGCCGCCCCCGCGAACGCGGGCGCCACGGCCCACCCCGCCGTTCGGACGAGGTTCGTCGCGCCCGCGGCGGCCGCTCGCTCCGCCGGCCCCACCACGGCGACCACGTACGACTGCCGCGTGGGCACGTCCATCTCGACGAGGCATTCCCGGAGGAGATACAGGAGCGCAGCAACCGTGAAGCTCGGCGCGATCGGGACCGTGAGCAGGAGGAGGCTCGAGGGCAGGTGCGTGAAGACCATCGTGCGGAGGAGCCCGATCCGTCGCGCGAGCCAGGCCGCGGCGAGGTGCGAGCCACCGTTCGCGACGCGGGCGAGGAGGAACAACGGAGCGAGAGTCTCCTCGCCGACTCCGAAGCGCCGAAAGAACCAGTAGGAGAGAAGCGCGGTGGTGAGAAATCCGCCGCCGAGGCTGTCCATCGCGAAGAGCCCCGCGAGCCCGGTAATACGCCGTTTGGACTCGCGGCTGATTGGCGGTGGCCGCACCTGCCCGCGCCGGGCCCGCGCGTGGGCGCTCAACCCGGCGTATGCGACGACGCCCACCAGGCTGAGGGCGGCGACCGCGAGAAACCCCGCACGATAGGAAGCGATGGGCGCGACCCCCGCGTGGCGGAGCAGACTGGGCAGGAGCGCCGCCAGGGCGCCGAGGGCGTGCCCGAAATCCAGGACGACGTTGTACCAGGCGAAGGCGCGGGTCCTTCCCCGCTCGTCGGTGAGGTCGGGGAGAAGCGCCTGCTCGAGCGAGAAGGCAGCCCCGCGGTCGCGCCCCATCCCGTTCACCATCCCGAGCGCCGCCGCGGGCGCGAGCATCCACGCGGTCGGGGAGAGCGCGAATGCGGCGGTTCCGGCGGCCGAGAGAACCGCGAGCGCGATCAGGCAGCGTGTTCTTCCCAGACGTTCGGCATAGAGGGTGACCGCGAGCGTCCCCAGGGCCACCCCGAGGAGCCCCGCCGAGATCACGACGCCCACGCCCCGAGCCCCAAGCCCCAGCCCGGCGGCGTAGAGTCCGACCAGAACCCCGGACATCCCCACGCCCGTCGAGCGCGCGAAGGCGGCGGCGTAAAGGAGGCCCCGGTCCCGCGTCATCGCTGTGGTAGCATGACGGCGCCGAGGGCGCCCCACCGCTTGGCCATCACGAGTCCGATCTCCCGAGGAGGATCTGTGCGCTTGTCCCGAATGCGGAATCTACCCCTTGTTCCCGCGGTCGTCATCGCCTTGTGCGCCTTCTGTGCGACGAGCGTCGTACCCGCCGCCCTGTTCGCGGTGGAAGTCACCACCCCGGTCGCGCCTCCCTTCTGGGCCGGGCGCCCCGACTCGGGTGGCTTCCGCGCCCTGGCCCAGGGAGAGCTCAAGGCCGCACGTTCCGCGCTCGACCGCCTGCTCGAAGTCAAGGGCCCGCGCACGATCGAGAACACCCTCGCGCCCTACAACGACGCGCTCCTCCACGCCGACAACGCGGCCTACGCCTCGAATCTGGTCGAGTCGGTCCACCCCGATTCCACCGTCCGCGCCGTCGCCGAGGAGGAGACCCGCGCCTCGAGCAAGTTCCTGAACGATCTCGGACTGAACCGCGCGGTGTACGACGCGCTGTCGGCGCTCGAGGTCAGGGGTTTGGACCCGAGCACCCGCTTCTGCGTCGAGAAAACGCTCCGCGATTTCCGGCTCTCGGGGGTCGATAAGGATGAGGCCACGCGGAAGAAGGTCGCGGCCCTGCGTGAGGAGCTGGTTGCGATCGGCCAGGAATTTGACAAGAACATCCGGAACGACTCGCGCACGATCACCCTCCAGAGCGCCGCGGAACTGGACGGCCTGCCTGAGGACTACATCAAAGCGCATCCGCCCGGACCGGACGGGAAGATCACACTCAGCATCGAATATCCGGATTTCTTCCCGGTCATGAGCTACGCGAAGAAGTCGGGCGTGCGGAAGCGCCTGCTCCACGAGTTCCTGAACCGCGCGTATCCCTCCAACATGCCGGCCCTCGACCGGATGATCGCGAAGCGCTACGAGCTCGCCCGGCTCCTCGGGTTCAAGAGCTGGGCGGAGTACGCCACGCGGGACAAGATGATCCAGAGCGACAAGAACGTGGCTTCGTTCATCGAGCGGCTGCGGGGGCTGACCTTGAAGCGCGCGCAGGAGGAATACGGGACGTACCTCAAGCGGAAGCAGGAGGACGAGCCGGGCGCGACGGCCCTGAACCAGTGGGACCGCCGCTACTACGGCGAGCTGATCCGGAAACGCGATTACAACTTCGACGCGCAGCAGGCGCGGCCCTATTTCCCCTTCGAGGAGGTGAAGGAGGGCATCCTGAGCTCGACGTCGAAGCTGTTCGGGGTCACGTACAAGCGGATCGCGAACGCCGACGTCTGGGATCCCAGCGTCGAGGCCTACGAAGTCTGGGAAGACGGCCGCATGATCGGGCGCTTCTACCTGGACCTCCATCCACGGCCCGGGAAATACAACCACGCCGCGAATTTCGGAATCCGGAACGGCGTCGAGGGGATCCAGATCCCCGAGGCGGCGCTCATCTGCAACTTCCCCGGAGGAAAAGAGGGAGATCCCGGGTTGATGGAGCACGGCGACGTCGTGACCTTCTTCCACGAATTCGGCCACCTGCTTCACGCCGTGTTCGGCGGGCATCAGCGCTGGGAGCCCATCTCGGGGATCGCGACGGAGTGGGATTTTGTCGAGGCTCCCTCGCAGATGCTCGAAGAGTGGTGCTGGAACGCCGGGGTGCTCCAAACCTTCGCCAAGCACCACCAGAACCACGAGCCGATCCCGACCGAGATGGTGGAGCGGATGCGGCGCGCGGACTGGTTCGGACGCGCCACGTCGATCTCCTACCAGAACCTCTATTCGGCGATTTCACTCCACTACTACAACCGGCCGGCCAAGGAGGTCGACACCGACAAGATCCTCCGGGAGCTCGAGCCGAAGTACACGCCCTATCCGCCGATGCTCGACACGCACTTCCAGGCGGCCTTCGGTCATCTCGACGGCTACTCCGCGATCTACTACACGTACATGTGGTCCCTCGTGATCTCGAAGGACATGTTCAGCAAGTTCGACAAGTCGAACCTGCTCGATCCCGTGGTCGCCCGGCGCTACCGCGACACCGTGCTCGCGGCGGGAGGATCGGCGCCGGCCGCGAAGCTGGTGCACGCATTCCTGGGCCGCGACTACGATTTCCGATCCTTCGACGAATGGCTCGCG
>DASXQO010000049.1:0-8716 GCA_036507115.1 Candidatus Eiseniibacteriota bacterium
CTACCGGTAAGAGATACCCGGTCTCGCCGTTTCGCACCAGCTCGGGCAATCCCTCGGCGTTCGACGCGATGACCGGAACGCCGGCGGACATCGCCTCCAGAGCCGCCAGGCCGAAGCTCTCGTACCTGCTGGGCAGGATGAAGAGGTCCGAGCAGCCGATGACCTCTTCCACGGCATCCAGCTGTCCCAGCCATCGGATCCATTTTGTCACCCCCAGCTCGTCCGCCACATCGCGCGAAGGTACGCGGTCCGGCCCGTCTCCCACGAGGAGGAGCCGGCTCGGCACCTCGCGCCGCACGGCGGCGAAGAGGCGCACGACGTCAGGCACGCACTTGCTGGCCCGGAAATTCGAGATGTGGAGCAACAGCCGTTCTCCCTTCTTCACGAACTGTTCCTTGCGGCAGGAGCTCTCGAGCCTCGGCGCGAACCTGGCCGTGTCCACGAAATTCGGGATGACCTCGATCGGGCGCTCGACCTCGAACACTTCGAGCGTCTTCTCGCGCAGGTAGCGCGAGACCGCCGTGACGCCGTCGCTCTGCTCGATGCCGAAGCGGGTCAGCGCATGGAAGGACGGATCGCTTCCGACGAGCGTGATGTCGGTGCCGTGGAGGGTCGTGACGATCTTGAGATTCGATGATTTCAAGACTTGCCGCGCGAGGTAGGCGCAGACCGCGTGGGGGATCGCATAGTGGGCGTGAAGCACGTCGAGTTGGGTCTCGTCGGCCACCTCGGCGAGCTTCGCCGCGAGCGCGAGCGTGTACGGCGGGTACTGGAAGAGCGGATAGGCGATCATCTGCACTTCGTGGAACACGACGTTTTCCTGGAACTGCTTGAGCCGAAACGGAAGCGCGTAGGAGATGAAGTGGACTTCGTGGCCCCGTCTCGCGAGCTCCATTCCCAGCTCGGTCGCGACGACGCCCGAACCTCCATGCGTCGGGTAGCAGGTGATTCCGATCTTCACGCGTTTATCCTCCCGGCGTTACCAGGACATGGCGGCCCGGCTCTCGTACCTTCTCGCGGAATTCCTCGAGGAGCGGAGGCCCGTGCTCCGCCGCGTATCCCAGAACCGACAGGGTGCGCTCCTGCAAGCCACCCCCGGGAAAGAGGCTCTCCCGCGCGCGCCGTATCTTCTGCGCCGTTTCCTCGTGACGCCGCTTCCAGACCTGCATCAGCTTCTTCTCCAAGACCTGCCCTTCGTGGACCACCTTGCCGGTCGCGGTCTCCACGGCCGCCTTGAGCGAAGGATCGAAGGCCGTCACCTGCGCCTCGAGCCGTTTCATGCTCTCGATCCAGCCCGCGCGCTCCTTCTCGAAGAGCGCCGGGAAATCCACCGGCAGAAAGCGCGCGAGCGTCTCGCGGATCACGGCCTCCACGTCCCCCGCGAGCGCCTCCCAGGCGATTCCGAAGCGCTCGAGCGTCTTCGCGATCTTGGGCTCGAGGATCGTGGCGCCCGCACGGGGCACGATCGCCGGCGGGGCCATCTCGAAGAGAGGATACAGCGCGCTCACCTGCGCCCAGTACGCGACCTCCGAAGGGCCGCCCACGTACGCGGCGGTCGGGAAGAGATGATCCTGCATGAGCGGCCGCAAGAGCACTCCGGGACTCGCATCCTCCGGCCGCTCGCGGAGCCTCGCCAAGAGCTCGCTTTCGTGTAATTTCCGCCCGCTCTCCGCGAGCCGCAGGGTTCCGTCCCCCGAGAGCCTGAGCGCCTCGCGGCGTTCGCCGTGCCAGAAGAGATTCAGCTCCTGGCCCGTGCGCGCGATCTGCGCGTGATACCCCGCGGAGGTGAGCTCCGCGCCGGCCGCGCGCGCAGCTTCCGCGGATCGCCCGCGCAGCGAGATCTCCCGCTCGAACACCGGAAGCGCGAGCCGCTTCGCCTCCCGGTCGGCGGGATCGAAGACGAGGGCGCCCCAGGGGGCGACCCAGCCTCCGGCCAGCCTCGCGAACGCGTCGGTCCAGCCACGCCCCGGAGCATACGCCTCGCGGAGCCGGTCCACGATCTCCGCCCGGAATGTCGCCGACGCGAGCGCCTCGTCGGTCTGGCGAACGAGATCGAGAACGGGATCGGCGAGCGGCACGCGGGCGAGGGAGACTCCGCGCGGGGCGGCCTCGAGCGGATACTCGAGCTCCCGCGGCGCCACGGCGCCGTCCCCGATGAAGGCGCGCCGCGACTCCTCGAAATCGTGGTCGTCCGAGGCGATCCAGAAGATCGGAACGACCGGCCGGCGGGTCGCGCGCTCCAGGTCGCGGGCGAAGGCGATCGCGGTGAGCGCCTTGTAGACCGTGTAGAGCGGACCGCCGAAGAGCCCGGGTTGCTGTCCGGAAACGACGACCAGCGTCTCGGGCCGGGCGAACCGATCCAGGCTTTCCCGGGAGGCCTCGAGGATCCCCCACCCCTCGGCCTGGCGCCGGAGAATGGAGGCCACCTTGGCCCGCCGGTCCGCAGGGTAGTCGCGCGCCTTCCCCGCGCGCTCGCACGCCTTGAAATCGCGGTAGTCGGCCGGGTAGAAGCGACGCACCCGTTCGGGCGCGTTCAGGAAATCCCGATAGAGCGCGGAGGGATAGAGGAGCCTTTCCAGGTCAGATGACGTTTGTCTCCTCCACCACGATTCCTGCCGTAAACCGGTTCAGGCTCAGCGCGTCGAGATTGACGCTGCGCGCCGCTCCGTCCACGATCATCTCGGAGAGGGCGGCGCCGATCGCGGGGCTGTGCATGAAGCCGTGCCCGCTGAAGCCGACCGCGAGGTAGAGACCCTTCACCTCGTCGACCCCTCCGACGATCGCGTGATGATCGGGGGTCGTGTCGTAGAGGCCGGCCCACCCGTTCAGAATGTTGGCTCGCTCGAGGGCCGGGACGCGCATCAGGGCGGCCTCGACCAGCTTCTCCAAGTAGCCTTCGTCCACGTTCATGCTGAACGTGGGAGGGTCGCTCTTGTCCACCATGCCGAGCATGATCCCGCCCGTTTCCTTACGGAAGTAGAGGCCCGTCCCCGAATCGATGATGAACGGGATGTTGTCGGGGATCTCGGGGAAGGTCTCGGTCATGAACAGGTGTCTCCGGTACGGCACGACCGGGACCTCGATCCCCAGCGGTTTCACGAGCGCCGGGACGGCGGGACCGCAGGCGGCCACGACGACGTCGGAGGAGAATTCGCCGGCCGAGGTCTTGAGGCCCCGGACCTTGCCCCGCTCCGCGAGGATCTCGGTCACCTCCACCTGCTCCCGGAAGGTGGCGCCGCGCTGCTTGGCCGCGTTCGCGAATCCAATCGTGACTTCGTACGGGCCCGCGAATCCGTCCTTCGCCGAATAGGTCGCGCCGGTCACGTCGTCGGTACGGAGGAACGGCCAGCCGGCCGCCACTTCCTCGGGGGTCAGGAGCGAGACCTCGACTCCGAACTTCTTCTGGAGCGCCACGCGCTCCTTGAAGTGGCGGAGCTGCTCGGGAGAAACCGCGAGAAAGAGATAGCCGACCTGATGGAATTCGGCGTCGGCACCGAGAACCTCCCGAAAGCGCTCGTAGAAGGCGATCGAATAGAGCGAGAGCTTGATGTTCGTTTCGGTCGTGAATTGGGCGCGGATCCCTCCGGCCGACCGGCCGGTGTTGCCGCTGCCCAGGAGCTCGCGCTCGAAGACGACCGGCTTGAGGCCGCGGAGCGTGAAGTGGTAGGCGATGCTCGCTCCGACCACTCCCCCACCGATGATGAGCGCGTCTGCGCGCAGGGGCTCGTCCCTACGCCCCCTCGAGCGCCGGCTCCCCGACGAAGGGATTGGTCCGGAACTCGAGGCCGATCGTCGTCTCGGGACCGTGGCCGGGGAACACCCGGGTCACGGCGGGATACCGGAAGAGCCGCTCCCGGATCGACCGCACGAGGGTTTGCCAGTCGCCGCCCGGAAGGTCGGTCCTCCCGACCGAGCCGCGGAACAGGACGTCGCCGGCGATCATCCCCGCCGGCGTGACGAAGGTCACACTGCCCGGCGAATGTCCGGGCGTGTGGACGGCGCGGATCTCGAGATTCGGGATCCCAACCTCCTCGCCGTCTTCGATAAAGTGGGCGATGGGAGCCGAGCCCGGCCACGGGAGTCCGACCGCGGCCGCCTGCTCGGCGCCGCGCTCGTAGAGCGGCAGGTCCGCTTCATGGAGCCAGACCGGCGCCCCGGTTTCCTCGTGGAACCGCTTCACCATGAGGATGTGGTCGATGTGCGCGTGCGTGAGGAGAATGCGTTGAACGTGAAGCGAGCGGCGGGAGATCTCCGTGAGGACATCGTCGCTCTCGATCGAGGGATCGACGACGATCGCTTCCTTCGAGCCCGCGCTGGAGAGAAGATAGAGATTGTTGTCGAGCGGGCCGACCGAGAACCGCTCTACCCGCACGGTCAGGCCTTACAGGCAGTGATCGCCGTGATGCCGAACATCGGGAGTCCGACCATGTCCACGTCCTTGAATCCCGCCTGCTGAAGGAGCGCGTAGAGCTCCGAGCGCGTGAGCGCGCCGGCGAGACGCGGGCCCTGAATCGCCAGCACGTTGAGCCGGAACAAGGCGGCTTCGCGCGGCTCGGATCTGGAATCCTCCAGGAGAAATTCAGTCACGAGGAGCATGCCGCCGCGCCGGAGCGAGTGCATGACTCCGTCGAGGACCCTGGGCAGATCCTCCCGGCTTCGCTGGGAAAGGTGGTGCGGGAGAAGAACGAGGTCGTACTCGCCGCCCGGTTTGCCCTCGTCCGGATTGCCTTCCTCGAAGGCCACGCGGTCCTCGAGCTTGGTCGAACGGATGAACTCCTCCGCCAGCTCGCGGAAGGCCGGCCGGTCGAGGAGCGTGGCCTGGAGCTGGGGATAGCGCCTCGCGAGGCAGAGCGCTCCCGCGCCGGTGTGGCTTCCCACGTCGAGCATGCGGGAGTACGTGCTGAATTCGATGTCCAGGATCTCGGCGAGACGCGTCATGAGGGCGTAGGCGCCGTTGTGGAACCCGCGCGCGAGCGCGATTTCCACGCCGTCCGTCTCGGCCGGCGACACCGGAGGCGATCCCTGGCGGATCGTGTCCGCGAGCGCCTGCCAGATTCCGAAGAGCGGGTCCCGCATGAAGCGGACCAGATCCACGTAGGAGCCCGGAGAGCCCTCCACGAGGTAGGCGTTCGAGGCCTCGTCGTTCCTGTACCGGTCGCCGTTCCGGTGGAGGAACCCCAGCGCGCAATTCGCGTCGAGGAGCGCCTCCGTCGCGACGGGGTCGGCGCCCGCTTCCTGCGCCACTTCGGCGGCAGTCTTGGGACCCCCGAACAGGATGGTGAATATTTTCAAATCCACGGCGGTCAGGAGCGCCTGGCTTGCCCAGAAGCCCGTGGCCACCTGCAAGATAGGCACGGGACTCCGGCGGCCCGAAACCGAAGGCAGGGGCCCCGCCGCACGACCCATTTGATTCATGGCTCAACCCTCATCGTGTTGATACTAGGGGACGGGACCGGCTCATTCAAGCGCGGCCCGTGGGACTTTGGATGCCGTAAGTCACAGAAGGTCGCGCTCGGATTCGGCCGTCACGATTTGAACCCCCGTCAGCACCTGGTCGATCTCCAGAACGGCCCGGCGCAGCAGTTCCCCCTTCTCGCGGTACGGCACGAAGGCGGATTTGAACCCGTTCAGGAGCACCTGGCGGACATCCATCGGACTCAGGTGGAAGGTGTCCACCGCCCGGTCCAGCTCGTCGGTCATGGTCGTCGAGGATACGAGCCGGTTGTCGGTGTTGAGGGTGACGCGGAGGCCGGATTTGAGATATTCCCGGAACGGATGGTCCTCGAAGGAGAGCGTGGCCTGGGTCTGCACGTTCGAGGTGAGGCACATTTCGAGCGGGATCCGGTGATCGTTCACGTAGTCGAGGGTCGTCGGGTCCTCGCGCAGGCGCGTTCCGTGGCCGATCCGGTGCGCGCCGCAGTAGTGGAGCGCCTGGCGGATGCTCTGGGGGCCGAAGGCTTCGCCGGCGTGGACCGTCACGTTCACGTTGTTGCGCAGGACGCGGTCAAAGGCCTCGCGGTGCGCCTTCGCAGGATAGTCCTTCTCGGCGCCCGCCAGGTCGAACCCGACCACGCCGCGCGCCGCGTACGCCACCGCCAGCTCGGCCAGCTCCAGCGAGAGCTTGGGGCTCAGGTGCCGGATGCCGCAGATGATGGTGCCGGTCTGGATCCCGTAGCGCCTTCCCGCCTCCGAGAGACCCTTGAGGACCGCGTCGACCGTGTCGTGGAGGTTGAGCTTGTTTTTCACATGGAGCGCGGGACAGTACCGGATCTCCATGTAGCGCACGTTTTCCAGATGGGCGTCTTCCGCCAGCTCGAAGGCGACGCGCTCGAGCGCTTCGGGCTCTTGCAATATGGAAAGCGTCAGGTCGAAGGCCTTGAGGTAGGTCGGGAGACTGACCCCCGCGGTCAGACGATCGAGGAAGCGTTGAAGCTCCGCCTTGCCCCCGACTTCGAGGCGGATTCCTTGGGCTTTCGCCAGCTCGAAGAGTGATGCGGGTCGGATGGACCCGTCGAGGTGGACGTGGAGATCGGTTTTGGGAAGCGCGTGGAGGGTCGAGCGGCGGCGCCGGGCGTCACCCCACGGCGACGTCCGCCGTCGCGGCTGCGATCGGCGCACCAAGCTCTCCAAGCGTGGCGTACGAGAGTCCCGAGAAGGCGGGGATCGCCTGCGCGAGCCGGTCGAAGATCCGCTCCGGGCCGGGGTCCGGCGCCGGGAGGGCTCCCAGGTGGAGCCCCAGGTCTTGCAAGATTCGCCAATCCTCCCGGGTGTCGCCGCGGATCGTGAGCACCTTCCGGATCCGTTGAACGCGGCCCTTCGAGTTCGTGAAGGTACCGTCCTTCTCCGCGAAGCTCACGCCCGGAAGGACCCAATGCGCCCGATCGGAAACGGGCGAGGGGAGAATGTCGATGACGAGTGCCAGGTCCACGTTCCCGAGCGCCCGCTCCACGATCGCGGGCTCGCCGAAGAGGTCCAGCGGGCCACCGCGGAGGAAGAGGAGCGCCTTGATCGTCCCCTCGGCCGCGGCGCGCATCATGTCGCGCGCGCCGAGTCCGCTGTCGGTCGGAACCACGCCGCACAGCTTCGCCCCGCGCGCGTTCGGATCCTTGTCTCCTTCGATCGTGAACTTCTTGTACGGAACCTCCGGCTGCGGCCTGCGGGGAAAATCGAGGTGCGTGATCCCGAGACCGTCGCGGAACACGGCGCGGGTGAGCCAGCACTCCTCGTTCGTGAGCGTGCCGGATCCGAGGACCCCGACGGCGCGCGCGCCGTGGCGGACGATGATGTCGCGAAGCGTCGAGGCGATTTCCGGGATCGCCTGGTTCCAGGAGACGGTCCGGGTTCCCCCGTCCGCATGCCGGGCCGGGGCGAGAAGCCGCCGGGGATCGTGGAGGAAATGGAAGCCGCCCCGTCCGCGGTCGCAGATCCACCACTGGTTCACGTCCATGTTCGTCCGCGCGGTAATCCTGAGAATTTCATTCCTGCGCGGGTGATACCCGACGACGACGTTGCAACCCTTGGAGCAGTGGGGACAGACCGACGGCACGTTGGTGAGCTCCCAGGGCCGCGCCTTGAAGCGGAAGTCCTTGCTCGTGAGCGCGCCCACGGGGCAGATGTCGGCGATGTTCCCCGCGAGCTCGTTCTCGATCATCCGTCCGTCGACCGTGCCGATGTAGGTCTCTTCCCCGCGGTTCAGGACCGCGATCTCGTCCAGCCCCGCCACCTCCTTGCAGAGGTTCACGCACCGCATGCAGAGGATGCAGCGGTTCTTGTTCAGCACGAGCTTCCCGCCGACGTCCTCCTCCGGCCAGGTGATCTTCTCGAAGCGGAACCGGCTCCGCGAGGGCCCCATCATCATCGTGTACTCTTGCAGCGTGCACTCGCCCCCCTTGTCGCACACGGGGCAATCGAGCGGGTGGTGGATGAGCAGGAATTCCATCACCGCGCGCCGCGCGTCCGCTACTTTTGTCGAGCGCGTGATGACGTTCATGCCCTCCTCGACCGGGGTCGCACAGCCCGCGACGAGCTTCGGACGCCCCTCCAGCTCGCAGAGGCAGATCCTGCATACCCCGACGACCGGAAGGCCCGGGTGATAGCAGAAGTGCGGGACGAAGACGCCCGCCAGTTTGGCCGCCTCGATCAGGTTCGTGCCCTTCTCGACCGAGATCTCGCGCCCGTCGATTTTGACCTTTACGACTGCCATGCTCCCCCGTCATCGAGCGAGCCGCCGCTCAACGGGCAGCGCTTCTCGCGTATGTGCTGGAGGAACTCGTCCCGGTACTTCTTGGCGAATCCGCGCGCCGGCCACGCGGCCGCGTCGCCCAGCGCACAGATGGTGTTCCCTTCGATCTGATCGGTCACCGACAGGATCGTGTCGAGATCCCGCTCTTCCCCCTGCCCTTCCTCGATCTTCCAGAGCAGCCGCTGCAGCCATCCGCATCCCTCGCGGCACGGCGTGCACTGTCCGCACGATTCGTGAGCGAAGAACCGCGCGGTGATCCAGGCGGCGCGGACCATGCAGGTCGTGTCGTCCATCACGATCGGCGTGCCGGTCCCGAACAGGGATCCCGCCCGCGTGAGCGAATCGAAGTCCATCGGCAGATCGATCTCGTCCCCGCGAAGGACCGGGCAGGACGCGCCCCCGGGGATCACGCCCTTGACCGGGCGGCCGCCGGGGACCCCTTCCCCGTATTCGTCGATCAGCTCGCGGAGCGAG
>DASXQO010000050.1:0-3830 GCA_036507115.1 Candidatus Eiseniibacteriota bacterium
GGCTCACCGCCATGCTCGCCGAGGCGGGCGTGGATACGCTCGACATCTCCCTCGTCGACGGCTCCGGCCTTTCTCCTCTCAACCTCGCGACCGCGCGCGCGTTCGTGCGATGGCTCGAATACCTCGCCCGGAATCCCGCGCTCGGGCCGGTCTTCCGCGAATCGCTCGCCGCTCCGGGCGCCGTGGGGACCCTCCAGAAGAGATTCCCGGATTTGGGACCGGGGGCAGCGCTGCGGGCGAAATCCGGGACGCTGACCAACGTGAGCGGGCTCTCCGGCTATGTCACGACGGCGGGAGGAGAGACGGTGGCGTTTTCGATCCTGAGCAACGGGAATCGGGGGAGTGTGGCCGCCGCGCGCGCGGCGGAGGAGGCGATCGTCCGAATGCTGAGCCGCTTCACGAGGAGAACCGCGAAGCTGGGGAACGGAATCTCCGAACCGGTGCTCCGGATGATTCCCCGATGAAGGCTCCGCCGCGTCTCAGGCTGGGGGAGCGGATCGGCGTCGTCGCGCCGTCGGGGCCCGTGCTGCGGAAGTACGTGGTCGCGGGGCTCAAGGTGCTGGAACAGGCGGGCTACCGCCCGCGCCTCGCGCGCCACCTCTACGACCGGCGCGGCCACCTGGCGGGAACGGACGCCGCCCGCGCGGACGACCTCAATCGGATGCTTCGCGATCCCGACATCCGGTGCGTGCTCATGGCTCGCGGCGGATACGGGGCGATGCGGATCGCTGAGGAGGTGGACTGGGGCGCGATGCGCCGCGACCCCAAGATCTTCGCGGGGTATTCCGACGCGACCTTCCTGCATCTGGGATTCCAGGCGCGTTCCGGAGTGCGGACCCTCCACGGGCCGAACCTCCACGGTCTGGGGTTCGGGCGGCGGGGAGAAATCGTCCGCTGGCTGTCGTGGCTCTCGAATCCCACTCCGGCATCCCGCATTCGCGAGCTTGCGGCGCCGCGGCGTTTCGCGGCGCGCGGCGGCCGGGTCTCGGGCCCGGTGCTGGGCGGCAACCTCGCGCTCGTCGATCACGCCGTGGGCACCCCGTTCCTGCCTTCGCTCCGTGGCGCGATCGTCTTCTTCGAGGAGGTGAACGAACCGCCCTACAAGATCGACGCGATGCTCACGCACCTGGCCCTCGCGGGCGCCTTGCGGGGGATTCGGGGGTTCGCGCTCGGAAGCTTCATCCAGTGCGTGCCGAAACCGAAGCACCGGGAGCTCAGGCTGAGCGAGGTGCTCCACGACCGCCTCGGCGGATTGCGGGTTCCCGTGCTGGGAGGGATACGGGCGGGGCACGGGCGGCGCAACCTTCCGTTGCCGCTCGGCGCGCGGGCGACGCTGGATGCGCGCCGCGGACGGCTCACGTTCGAGGAAGGGTTGGTCGCCTGATCAGGCGTAGACGCCGCGGAGCTGGATCGCGTCCACGACGCGCTTGATGGCGAGCATGAATGCGGCGACCCGGAGCGAGACCTTGTGTTCGTCGGCCATCCGGGCGACGTCCCGGAACGCCGTGACCATGATGTGCTCCAGGCGCTCGTTCACCTCGTGCTCGCGCCAGAAGTAACCCTGGCGGTCCTGCACCCACTCGAAGTAGGAGACCGTCACGCCCCCGGAATTCGCGAGAATGTCCGGGATCACCATGACGCCCGCCTTGTTCAGGATCTTGTCGGCCTGGTGCGTCGTGGGGCCGTTTGCTCCCTCGGCGATGATGCGAGCCGAAATGCGCGAGGCGTTCACATGGGTGATCTGATTCTCGAGCGCGGCCGGGATGAGGATGTCGCACGGCACCTCGAGGATCTTCTTGCCTTCGACCGGCGTACCGCCCGGAAAGCCGGCGACGGTCTTTTTCTCGCCGAGGTGTCGCATGAGCGCCGGAAGGTCGAGCCCTTGCGGATTCTGGACGCCCCCCTTGACGTCGCTCACGCCCACGAGGAGCGCTCCGTCCTTGGCGAGGAGATCGGCGGCGACCGAGCCCACGTTGCCGAAACCCTGCACGACGACCTTGGCGCCGTCCAGGCTCATGCCCAGCTTCTCCGCAGCCTCGCGGATCACGAAGAGCACGCCCCTGCCCGTCGCTTCACGTCGGCCCGCCGAGCCGCCGAGCTCGAGCGGCTTCCCGGTGACGACGGAGGTGACCGTGTGGCGCGCGTGCATGGAGTAGGTGTCCATGATCCACGCCATCGTCTGCTCGTTCGTGTTCACATCCGGAGCGGGGACGTCCGACTCCGGCCCGATCACGTCGATCAGATCGGCGACGTATCGTCTCGTGAGCCGCTCCAGCTCCCCGAGAGACATCTTCGAGGGATCGCACGCAATCCCCCCCTTGCCGCCGCCGAAGGGGATCCCGACGACCGCGCACTTCCACGTCATCCAGGCCGCGAGGGCCGTGACCTCGTCGAGCGTCACGTCGGGGTGATAGCGGATCCCGCCCTTCGCAGGCCCGCGGATGATGGAGTGCTGTACCCGGTATCCGGTGAATACGCGGAAGGTCCCGTCGTCCATCTGGACGGGGAGCTTCACGATGGTGGCGCGGCGCGCCTCCTTGATGATCTGAACGAAGCTCGGATCCAGCTTGAGGCGTTGGGCCGCCTCCTCGAATTGGAGCCGGGCGTTTTCGAGCGGGTCCAGCTCCTTCTGGAGCTCCGAGCCCATGTCCATTCCGGACGAGCGGATCACGGTTCCCATCGGCGGATTCCCTGGGTGGAAGGCGCTAAGTCACGAATATACTTCATTTTTGGGCCCGCGGTAGTGTAGAGAAGGGAGGGGTCTCAATCAAGCATGTACTACTTCTTCTATATCCCGGTCGGAACCGAAGCCCGTGTCCGGGGCACGCCGTGGGGAACGATCGCGCTCACGTGCGTGAACCTCAGCGCGTTTCTCTTTTTCCGGTTCGTCCCGGGATTCGAGCCCGAATTCTACCGGCTGACCCTCCATCCGGGCGCGCCTTCGGTTTTCACGTCCATCACCTCGTCCTTCCTCCACGCGGGCTGGATCCATCTGCTGAGCAACCTCGTCTATCTCGGTATTTTCGCGCCGCCGATCGAGTCCCGCATCGGCACTCCGCGATTCCTCGCGTGCTACATCGGTTTCGCGGGGCTCGCGAACCTCGCCCAGGCCGCCTGGATGGTCGCCGCGGTGCCCGATCTCGCCTCGATGCCGATCCTCGGCTCCTCGGGCGCGGTGGCGGGAGTGATGGGGCTCTTTCTCGTGAGGCTCTACTTCGTGCGGCTGCGCTTCGCGGCGGTCACGCTGCTCTACTTCCAGGGAATCACGAGGGCGAACAAATTCGCGCTTCCGGCGGTGGTGGCGATCGTCGCGTGGTTCGTGCTCCAGGGCGTCTACCAGCTCGTCCAGCCGGTCGAGGGCACGGCCTACATCGCTCACCTCTCAGGCCTCGGGTTCGGCGCGGGGCTCGGCTTCCTGATGGGTCTCGCGGGTGATGGAAGGCTCGAGCGGCGCCTCGTCGTGGGGGACCGCTACGCCGAGCGGGGGGAGTGGTTCGCCGCCCTGGGCGAATACGAAGGCTACCTCGCGAAGCGCCCCGACGACTCCGACGTGCTGATCCGTGCCGCCCGGGTGCACCGGGTCACGCACCAGAGCTCGGAGTCGCACGCGCGGTTCCGGGAAGCGATCGCGCGCAGGCTCCGGAACGGCGAGGTGAACGATGCGTGCGACACCTTCGAGGAGATGAAACGCCTCCTGGGGGATGTGTCGATTCCCTCCGGCCACCTGCTCCGCATCGCGCGCTGCTACGAGGAGCGCGGCCGGCCCAGCGACGCGAGCCGCGCGTACGAGGCATACGGACGCCATTTTCCGGAGGCGCCGGGAGCCGCGA
>DASXQO010000051.1:0-4197 GCA_036507115.1 Candidatus Eiseniibacteriota bacterium
GGCCGATCTGGTTCGAGCTGCATACCCTGACCGCGGTCCTGGGCTACAGCGCGTTCGCGGTTTCCGCCATTTACGGGATTCTCTTTCTGGTTCTGTATCGCGACATCAAGGCGAACCGCTTCTCCTTCTTTTACCGGCGCATGCCTCCCCTCGAGGCGCTCGCGCAGATGAACATCCGCGCCGCGGAGGGAGGGCTGGTGCTTCTCACGCTCGCGATCGCGCTGGGCGTGGGTTGGCTCCGGCGATCGGGGGCCGGCACGCTGGCCGATCCCAAGATCTGGCTCACGCTCCTCGTGTGGTGCGTGTTCGCCTTCGCGATCCTGGCCTATCACCGGTTCGGCTGGCGGGGACCGCGCGCGATCTACATGTCGCTCATCGGATTCACCACGCTGCTCCTGTCCAGGGTGGCGGTGGATCTCTTCTTCCACTCCTTTCACTCCTTCCGGTAGCGCGACGTGGCCCCGAAAGCGGCGGAAGCCTCCCTCGATTTCCTCTGCGTCGGTCTGAACCACGAGACCTCGCCGCTCGAGATCCGGGACGCCCTGGTCCTGAGCGAGGCGGAGGTCGAGCGGGCGATCCAGCTCCTGCGCGACCGCGGAGGCGCGGAAGAGGCGCTGATCCTCTCCACGTGCAACCGCACCGAGGTCTACGCGCGGGGGGCGAGAGTTTCGGACCTTCCGCTCTTCGTGAACGACCTCCTCCGCGAGATCAAGGGAATGGATCTGGGCGCGCGGGGTCATCGGCTCTACGCCTACCGTGAGCCCGACTCGGTCCGTCATCTCTTCCGGGTCGCGTGCGGGCTCAACTCGCAGGTCCTTGGCGAGCCGCAGATCGTCGGGCAGGTCAAGAATGCCCTTACCCTGGCTGCCCGGTCGGGAGGCTCGGGACCGGTCATCGAGCGATTACAAGATTCGGCGCTCCGCTGCGCGAAACGCGCGCGTACCGAGACCGGGATCGGACGCGGCCCGATCAGCTCGGTCTACGCCGCCGTGAATCTCGCGTCGAAGGTCCTCGGGCACCTGAGCGAGAAACGCGCGCTCCTCGTCGGCTCCGGCGAGATGGCGGGGCTCTCGATGTCTCACCTCATGGACTCGGGCGTGCGGCACTTCACGATCGCCGCCCGAAACCGGGAGCGGGCGGAATCGATGGCGGTCCGCGCCGCCGAGGCGACGGCGCCGGGCGCGGTCCGTGCGGCGGCGCGCGTCGTGACCCTCGAAGCAATCCCGGTCGTGCTCCCGGGCGCGGACATCGTCGTGTGCGCGACCTCGGCACCCGGAGTCGTGATCTTGGAATCGATGGTGCGCGCAGCGATGAAAATCAGAAAAAACCGCCCGCTCCTCCTGATCGATCTCGCCGTGCCGCGCGACGTCGATCCGGCCGCGGCCAAGCTGCCCAACGTGTTCCTGCATGACCTGGACGCCCTGGCCGCGATCGTCGCCCAGAGCCTGGAACAGCGTCGCGCCGAGATCCCCAGGGTGGAGGCCATCATCGACGAAGAGATGCGCCGGTTCATGCGCTGGTACCGCTCGCTCGAGCTCAAGCCGACCGTCACCGCGTTCCGGAGCCACTTCGAGCGGATCGCTCAGGAGGAGCTGGAGCGCCACCGCGGGCGCTTCCGCCCCGAGGACCAGCCCGCGCTCGAATCGTTCGCGCGCTCCATCGTGCAGAAGCTGCTCCACCGCCCCACCACGCAGCTCAACCGCGCCGGCGAGGACGGGGGCACGGGGCTCGAGCGCATCGACGCCGTGCGCGAGCTGTTCGGGATCGAGCGCGAGGAGGATCCGGATGAGGATCGGGACGCGCGGTAGCGCGCTCGCGCTCGTGCAGAGCGAGCAGGTGCGCGCGTCGCTGCCCGGCGGACCCCAGGACCACCGGCTCGTGATCATCAAGACGTCCGGTGATCTGCAGCCGAACGCGTCGCTGGCGCGGATCGGAGGCAAGGGGGTCTTCACGAAGGAGATCGAGGAGGCTCTTCTCCGAAACGAGATCGACATCGCGGTGCATTCGCTTAAGGACCTCCCCACCGACGAACGTCCGGGCGTCAAGCTCGGCGCGCTCCTCGTCCGCGAAGACCCGCGGGACGCGCTCGTGAGCCGCGAGGGGATTTCCTTCGAGCTGCTTCGGTCGGGAGCGTCGATCGGAACCTCCTCCCTGAGGCGCCGATCCCAGGTGCTCGCCCGCCGCCCCGACCTCCGCGTCGAGGACCTGCGCGGCAACGTGCCGACACGGCTGGCGCGGCTCGAGGAGGGGCGTCTGGACGCGATCATCGTGGCAGCGGCGGGGCTTCACCGGCTCAGGCTCATCGACCGCGCCACCCAGGTGCTCGAGGAATCGGTGATGCTTCCCGCCCCGGGACAGGGCGTCCTCGCGATCCAGATTCGCTCGGGGGACCGCGAGACGGCCGCGGCGGTCGCGGCCATGAACGACGCCACGTCGGCCGCCGAAGCCACCGCGGAGCGCGCCCTCCTGGAGGGGCTCGGCGGCGGCTGCCTGGTTCCGGTAGGCGCCCGGGCGCGCGCGAACGATGGGAGGCTCGAGTTGACGGCGTACGTGGGACACCCGGACGGGAGGCCCTCGGTGCGCATGAGCGCCTCGGGGCCGATCGAAGCGCCCGCCGATCTCGGCCGCTCGCTCGCCGTCACGATGCTGGGCCAGGGCGCCCGTCCGATCCTCGACGAAGTGCGGAGCATGGAGCGTTTCCCATGAGCCCGCTCTTCCTCCTTACACGCGTGGACCCGGTGGACGACGCGCTCGCGATCGAGGCGGCGGCGATGGGCTACGTCGTGATCCGAGAATCGCTTCTCGCCACCGAACCGGGCGCGGACGCCCGCTGGCTCGAGGAGCACCTCGATGAGGTCCCCGAGGGTACCGGGCTCGCGTGGACCAGCCGCCGCGCGGCCGAGGCGCTCGTCCAAGCCCTGCCCCTCCTTCGCCGTCCGCTCGCCCGCGTTCCGATGTATGCGGTCGGTGAGGAGAGCGCAGTGTCCCTGAGGCGCGCGGGTTTCTCGCCCCACGTGCCCGCCGAGCCCGGCGGGGCGGCAGAGCTCGCGCGATTCATCGCGACGCGCGCGGGCGCCGACCGGCTCAAGCGGGTGATCTTTCTGCACGGCAACCGGGCGCTCCCGGATCTTCCGGAGGGACTCCGAGCGCGAGGTATCGATGTGGAATTCCTCGAGGTCTATCGCACGCGTTTCCAGCCCGCCGACTTGGGCGGGCTCGAGGTAGCGCTCCGCGAGGGCACACCGGTCATCGCCGCGTTCTTCAGCCCCTCGGGCGTGGATGCGTTCGAGCGCCTGCTCTCGGCGGAGTCGCGCGAACGATTCCGCGAGCGGGGCGCCGCCATCGCGCGGGGGCTCACGACGGCCGGGTCGCTCCACGAGCGCGGGTACCGGAACGTGCTGGGCTACGAGTCCACGGCCCCGTTCTCCCGCTACGCCCAGAAGGCGCTTCAGACCATTTCCGGAGGACGCCCATGAGCTTTCCCGCGACCCGCATGCGCCGCCTTCGCGCGAGCGAGGCGCTCCGAGGACTCGTACGCGAGACCTCGCTCACACCGGGAAGCCTCGTGGCCCCGCTCTTCGTCTGCCACGGCGAGCGCGTGCGGCGGCCGATCGCCTCGATGCCGGGGCACGCGCAGATCTCGGTGGATCTCGCCGTGGAGCAGGCGAAGAAGCTCGCGGCCCTCGGCGTGGGCGGGCTCATCCTCTTCGGCATCCCGGCCCGGAAGGATGCAACAGGAAGTGAAGCCTACGACCCCGACGGGATCGTTCCGCGCGCCTTCCGGGCGATCAAGGCCGAAGAGCCCGAGATCCTTCTCTGGGCGGACGTCTGTCTCTGCGAGTACACCGATCACGGGCATTGCGGAGTCCTACGCGACGGGGCCGTCGACAACGACCGCACGCTCCCCCTTCTCGCGCGCGCCGCCGTCGCGTACGCCGAGGCCGGCGCGGACCTCGTGGCGCCGAGCGACATGATGGACGGCCGCGTCGGCGCCATCCGGAAAGCGCTGGACGAGGCGGGCCACCGGGAAACTCCGATCGTCGCCTACTCCGCGAAATACGCGAGCGGCTTCTACGGACCCTTCCGGGAGGCGGCCGAGTCCGCGCCCCAATTCGGGGACCGGAGGGGATATCAGATGGATCCCGCGAACTCGGACGAGGCGCTGCGGGAAGTCGCGCTCGACCTCGAGGAGGGCGC
>DASXQO010000052.1:0-8879 GCA_036507115.1 Candidatus Eiseniibacteriota bacterium
TTCGTGTGCAGCGCCTGCGGGTGTGCGCGTTCGGGTGCGTGGGGCTCTATCGAGTTTCGTCCGCGGGGCAGACGCCGCGCTGGACCGGGTGGAGCGGGAGGATGAGGTGATTGTGGAAAATGCCAGCGCGGCGTCAGCTCCAGGCATCACCAGCGCAGGCAAGTGAGCAATCCTCCCGCGCGTTGATCGCGGGCGCGTCCCCCGCGCGCGCCCGCGAGGTTGCCCCGGGCATCGATCCGCCTGCGTTGCATCCGGTCCGTCCCGTGCTAGATTCCAGCGCGATGAACGAAACCGGCACCCCCCTCGAGCGACCGCACATGGCCGCCCTCGATGCGATCCTCGGCAAACCGTTCCGCGTATTGGACGATGGTCTCTTGCGCGTCATCGACTACATGGGATCGGATGAGTCGATCGTCCAGGCCGCACGCGTCTCGTATGGAGCCGGCACCAAGCGCATCCACGAAGACCGCGGCCTGATCCGCTATCTGATGCGCCATCGACACACGACTCCGTTCGAGATGTGCGAGATCAAGTTCCACGTGCGCGTCCCCATGGACTGCTGGCGCCAGTGGATCCGTCATCGTGCGGCGAGCGCGAATGAATATTCGACAAGATATTCGGTAGCAATCGATTCGGCGCAGAAGACGCTGCCCAGCGAGTGGCGGCTCCAGTCGAAGAAGAACAAGCAGGGTAGCGAGGAGTATCTCGATCCCGCGCGCGGCGCCGCGCTTTCGGAGAAGGAGTCGGAGCTCCACGCTGCCGCGAGGAAGATCTACGAGGAACGGCTCTCGGAGGGAATTGCCCGCGAGCAGGCGAGGAAGGATCTACCGCTTTCGACCTACACCGAAGCCTACTGGAAGACCAACCTCCACAATCTGCTCCACTTCCTGAGACTCCGCATGGACACCCACGCGCAGGAGGAGATTCGCGCGTATGCGGACATCATCGGTCGGGAGGTCGTCAGCCGGTGGTGTCCGATCACCTGGGAAGCGTTCCTGGACTACTCGATGAATGCGCTCGATCTGTCGGCGACCGAGTGGAAGGTGATCGCCGCCGTGGCCGCGGCCGACATGGCTGCGGCTGTAGAGATCGCGAAATCGGCCGGCATGGTGAATCTGGTCGATGGACGGTTGGCCAAGAATCGCGAGCGGGAGGAGCTGGAGGCGAAGCTGAAGCAGCTCAACCTCGCGGTGCCGTGGGGGCCGTGAGGCCTCGGCTTCAGTTCGAGGGCTGGGGTTCTGCCTGCGAGGCGGTAGCCTTCAGATACTCTTGCGGGGAGCCCTTTTCGTACCACTTGGTGCTGACGTACTTGGCGTAGATGATGAAGTTTTCGGGCCCGATGAATCCCGGTGCCCCGCCGATGATCTCCGCGTCGGGCTTCAGGAAATACGTGGTCGGGAATCCCGTCACGCCGATCGCGCGCGCGAATTGCCGCTCGGTCATGGTCTTGCCCTTCCAGTGAAGCTCGGCGGAAGACTCCCCGTTCACCTTCGCCAGGACGAAATTCTCGGTCAGATAACTCGCGACTTCCTTGTTTCCGTAGGTCTGGCGATCCATGACTTTGCACCACCCGCACCACGTCGTGTAGATGTCCACGACCATGTGCTTGTTCTCCTTCTTCGCCTTTTCCGTGGCCGCATCGAACGCCAGCCAGGGGAGCTTCTTCTCGCCAGCCGCCGGCTTGCCCGAACGATCGGGAGGCGAGGGGTTGGCCGAGGAGCGGGTGGGCGCTGAGAACAGCGCGAAGGCGAACAGGAGAAGGATCGTGGCTGCCAGGGGGGCTCTCATGTCGAGGCTAAGTCCTTTTCGTAAGCCGAATTGAGACTCATGGATGCAAGGATGGCCGGCGCGCCAGCCACAAATGAGAATACCAGGATTGAGTACCCCGCTTCAATCGGCATTTCTTCCAGGGAGTTCGGCCGGAGCCTTTGCCTCAGCGGCCGCCCGCCACGCGATCGCGCTGGCGACGGCCGTGAAGGCGAGCGAGGTCCAGGGAATCACGCCGAGGCCCGAGCGATCGGCGAGCAATCCTCCGATGAGCGGGCCCACGATCGTCGCGAGGGCGTAGGTTCCATTCAGGATGCCGAGGCCCCCGCCGCGCTGGGCCTTCGTCGAGTACTGAGCGGCCAACGTGCTCGCGCTCACGTTGACCATCCCATATAAGGGCATCGCGAAGAGCGCTGCCGCTGCCAGCGGGCTCCGGGTCACGGCCATGCCGAGATACATGACAATGTAGAGGATCGTTCCGACCGCGAGGATGCGATGTCCGCCGAAGCGGCGCACGAGCGGTCCCACGGCCGGCATGAGGGCGATCCCGAGAAGGGAGGATATGCCCAGGGCGACGCCGAGCGTCCGCACGCTCGCATGGAGGTGCTCGACGAAGAAGACCGCGAAGAAGCCCCACGTGATGTAATTCCCCGCGACGAGGAAGAAGATCAGCACGCAGACCGCGAGGAGCTTTGGATTCTCGTAGAGGGACGCCAGGTCCTGGGCCACCCCCGCGAGCCAATTGCGAGATTGCCGGACCGGAGCGGGACCCCTGCGCCAATCACGCAGCCACAGCGCGACGACGAGCGTGTGCGCGGCGAGGAGCGAGGCGCACGCCCAGAGCGCCACCTTGAAACCCTGGCCGATGTCGTGTGCCAGGAGGGTCGAGCCACCGATGCTTCCCAGAAACCAGCCGACGCTCTGCGACATGAGGAGGTAGGCGAGCGCGTGCTCGCGGCGGTCGGGCCGAGCGAGCGTGACGTAGGTCTTGAGCGTGGGGGCGAGGGTCCCGTAGAGGAGCGAGGCCAACCCGGCCCAGAGGAGTATGCCGTACCCGTTTCGTAAGAGCGGATACCCCGCGAGCGCCGCGAGGTAGCCCACGAGCCCGATCAGGATGAAGGGTTTCAGCCGGCCGCTCACGTCGGAGAGCCCGCCCCAGAAATTGCTCGCGACGAAGGTCCCGAGCGCGGGCACCGCGACCACGGCCCCGACCGCGAGAAAATGCGTCTCACCCAGGGCGCTACGAACGTACAAGGGTAGGTATCCCTGGACCAGCGTGAGCGATAGGCCTTCTAGGAGCGCCGCGGCCAGCACGAGGAAGGGCATGGGGGAGGGAACCTAGCATGCCCCGTTGGGGTCTGCTAGACTGCACCCTGGCGCCAGATTGGGCCGCTTCACATGCAATCACCGGAAACAATTAGCCCGCAGCGTCGGACGGAGGTCACTCCATGAGCCGTTCACTTCCCCGGATATCTTCAGCGGCGGGATTGCTCGCCACGACAACCGCCGCCTGCATCGCGGCCGCGTTTCTCCTTCTTTCGCTGGCCGGATGCTCCGGCAAAACGGACGGGACCGCGAAGGCGCAGACCGCCGCCGCGAAGCAGCCCGAGGTCAAGATCCCGTTCAAGATCGGGATCATGACCGGCACCGTTTCGCAGGGGGAGGACGAGTTCCGCGCGGGGCAGATGGTCGTGGCCAAGTACGGCCAGGACCACGTGAAGATGGTCACCTACCCCGACAATTTCATGCAGGAGCAGGAAACCGTCATCGCGCAGCTCGTGGGGCTTTCGTCCGATCCCGAGGTGAAGGTCATCGTGGTCGGGCAGGCCGTTCCCGGCACCGTGGCCGCGATTCGCAAGATCCGCGAAAAGCGCCCCGACATCCTGATCGGAATGGTCGAGCCGCACGAGGATCCGGAGATCGTGAACCGGACCGCCGACATCGCCATCCAGCCGGATCAGCTGGCGCGCGGCCGCACGATTGTCGACGTCGCGAAGAAGATGGGCGTTACGGACCTGGTCCACTACTCCTTCCCGCGCCACATGTCTCAGGAGCTCCTGGCGAGGCGGCGCGACATCATGAAGCAGGCGGCGACCGCGAACGGCATCAAGTTCCACTTCGTGACCGCGCCGGATCCCATGGGCGAGGGCGGCCTCCCCGCGACGCAGCAGTTCGTGATGGAGGACGTGCCTCGCCAGCTCAAGCAGCACGGGCCCAAGACCGCGTTCTTCTCGACCAACTGCGGCATGATGGATCCGATGATCCGCACCGTGCTCAACAGCGGGGGCTACGTGCCCGAGCAATGCTGCCCCAGCCCGACGCACGGTTATCCGACCGCGTTCGGCATCGCGATCCCGCCCGACAAGGCGGGCGACTTCGCGTACATCAACGAAGCGAACAAGAAGGTGATCGCCGAGCACAACATGACCGGGCACTTCGCGACCTGGCCGGTTCCCGAGGCGATGCTCTCGATCCGCGCGGTCACGGACCTTCTCGTGGACGCCGCGATGAAGAAGGCGGACTACAAGGATCCCGCGCAGGTGAAGGCGTCCATGGAGCAGCACGCGGGCGTTCCGATCACGCTCGCCAAATACGACGAGAAGAAGGGCAACTCCTACCTCTTCCTTGTCAGCAACATCTACTACTAGCAACCCACCCGCCCTCGAGCTCCGGAGCATCATCAAGGAGTACGAAGGCAACCGCGTCTTGAAGGGGGTCTCGCTCTCCGTGCGCGAGGGTGAGATCCACGCCCTTGTGGGCGAAAACGGCGCGGGAAAATCCACCCTCATGAACATCCTCTTCGGAATGCCGGTCATCTGGGAGACCGGCGGTTACGGAGGGGAGGTTTTGCTCGGCGGCACCACGGCGCGCTTCCACTCCCCCGCGGAAGCGATGGAGGCGGGGATCGGGATGGTGCATCAGGAGTTCATGCTCCTCCCCGGTTTTCGCGTCGCGGAGAACATCAAGCTGAACCGCGAGCCGACGCGGCCGAATCCCGCTTCCAAGATCCTGGGCCGCACCCTGGAGTCCCTGAACGTCCCCCGCATGCGCGCCGACGCGCGGCGCGCGCTCGATTCGGTGGGGCTGGGGATCGACGAATGGATCCCGGTCGCGGGCCTTCCGGTTGGGCACATGCAGTTCATCGAGATCGCGCGCGAGGTGGACAAGGCAAATCTGAAACTACTGATCTTCGACGAGCCGACCGCGGTGCTGACCGAGACCGACGCCGAGAAGCTCCTCGAGATCATGCGCGGCCTCGCCTCGAAAGGGCACGCGATCCTCTTCATCACCCACCGGCTCGACGAAGTGCTCGCGGTCGCGGACCGGATCACGGTGCTCCGGGACGGCGAGATCGTTGGCACGCCCGATCCCAAGAGCACGACCGTCGTCCGGATCGCGGAGCTCATGGTGGGCCGCCCCGCCGCGGTCGTAGCACAGCGCCGCTTTTTTGCTCCGGCCACGGAGCCTGTGCTCGGGATCGAGCACCTGAGCGTCGACATGCCCGGAGAGCGCGTGCACGACGTTTCCCTCGCGGTCCGGCGAGGCGAAATTCTCGGGATCGGCGGACTCGCGGGGCACGGGAAGCTCGGGATCGCGAACGGGATCATGGGGCTCTATCCCGCTTCGGGGCGCGTGATCTTCGACAAAGCGCTTTTCTCCCTCAACGAGCCCCGTATGGCGCTCGAGCGCGGCCTCGCCTTCGTCTCGGAGGACCGCCGCGGGGTGGGGCTTCTGCCCGAGGAGTCGATCGAGCTCAACATCGCACTCTCGGCCCTCGAAGCGCATGGGCGGTTCCTCCACCCATTCCCGATCCCGGCGCTCCGCGTGCTCGAACAGCGCGCCCTGCGCACCCATGCGCTCGAGATGATCCGAGCCCTCGACATCCGCACGACCGGCCCCTCGCAGCAGGTGAGGCGGCTCTCGGGCGGGAATCAGCAGAAGGTCTGCGTCGCGCGCGCCATGACCCTCGAGCCCAAGCTCCTCTTCGTCTCGGAGCCTACGCGCGGGATCGACGTGGGCGCGAAGCAGCGGGTTCTCGAAATCCTCACCGCGCTGAACCGCGACCACGGCGTGACCCTCGTCGTCACCTCCTCGGAGCTCGCGGAGCTGCGCGGGGTCTCGGACCGCGTGGCGATCGTCTACCGGGGAAAGATCGCAGCGGTTCTCCCGCCCGATGCCCCCGACGCTGATTTCGGGCTCGCGATGGCGGGCGAGACGGCCCAGGCCGCCTGATGGCGCGGCGCGGGAAGAAGGCCGCATGATGCAGCAGCCCAGGCCAGAAGCGGTCTGATGCCACGGCCGAAGCTCCCGCTCCCCGGATTCATCAGCGAATTCGGGATTCCACGTCTCCTCATCGCTGTCTTCCTCGTGATTCTCTTCGCCGTGGCCGTGGCCACCCATATGGATCTCCGGGGGCTCATCTCGGACTCGATCGTGCGCGTGGGAAGAAACGGCATCCTGGTCCTGGCCCTTCTCCCCGCGATCCAGGGCGGAGTCGGGCTCAACTTCGGGCTGCCGCTCGGGATCATTTGCGGACTCGTCGGCGCGGTCATTTCCCTCAACGCGGGCGTGCACGGCATCGCGGGCGTGCTGGCAGCCACAGGGATCGGGGTGGCGCTCGCGATCCCGGCCGGCGCGGCGTACGGGTGGCTCCTCAACCGCACGCGCGGGCAGGAAATGATGGTCGGGACGTACCTGGGATTCGCGATCGTCTCGATGATGTCGGTCTTCTGGCTCCTCGCCCCGTTCAAAAACCCGACCCTGGTCTGGGCGATCGGCGGACGGGGTCTCCGGACGACGCTGAGCCTGGGAGGCATCTACGACAAGGTGCTCGACCGCTGGCTCCGGTTCGAGATCGTGGAGGGCGTCTGGATTCCGACCGGCACCCTGATCGTCTTCGGCGCGCTCTGCTTCCTCGTGTGGCTCTTCTTCCGCACGAGGATGGGGATCACGATCGCGGCCGCGCGGTCGAGCACCCGTTTCGCGCGGGCGGCCGGCATCTCCGATGAGCGCACGCGCGTCCAGGCGACCATGCTTTCGACCGTCCTCGCCGCGATCGGGATCGTCGTGTTCAGCCAGTCGTACGGCTTCGTGCAGCTCTACACGGCGCCGCTCCTCATGGCCTTCCCCGCGATCGCCTGCATCCTGATCGGCGGCGCGACCGTCACCCGCGCCACGATCGGGCATGTCATCGTGGGGACGCTCCTCTTCCAGTCGATCCTCACGGTCGCGCTGCCGGTCACGAGCCAAGTGATCCAGGGGGACATCTCCGAAACCGCGCGGCTCATCATCCAGAACGGGATGATCCTCTACGCGCTGACAAGGGTCGGGAGGACCTGATCGTGGCGCGCGGGGGCCCGGAACAAGGCCGCGTGGCGCGCGGGCTCATCGGGCGCGGGCTCCTTCGCCACGCCGTCCCGATTCTCTTTGCCGGGCTTTGCCTGTTCGGGATCCTCGTCGCGAAGATCACGCCGCCGTTTCTTCTAAGCGAGATGTTCGTGCGCATAAGCCGGAACTCGGTCCTGGTGCTCGCGCTCCTGATCCCGATCCTCGCGGGGCTGGGCCTCAATTTCGGCATCGTGATCGGGGCGATGGCGGGGCAGATCGCGGCGATCCTCATCGTCCATTGGGGTGTTCCCGGGCTCGCAGGCTTCGGCCTCGCCTGGCTCCTCGCCACCCCGGTCGCCATCCTGCTCGGGATCCTGACCGGCGCCCTCTTCAACCGCGCGAAGGGGCGCGAGATGGTGACCGGGCTGATCGCCGGCTTCTTCGCGAACGGGGTCTACCAGCTTATCTTCCTTTTTGCCGTCGGATCGATCATCCCGTTCCACAGCGCCTCGATGGTCCTGCCGCAGGGATACGGCCTCCGGAACACGGTCGACCTGGGCACGATCCAGTACGCGATCGATGGTCTGATCCCGCTCCGGTTCCAGATGCAAGGCGTGGAGATCCGGGTCCCCATCGTCTCATACGCCGTCATCGCCGTCTTCTGCATGCTCACGCTCTTTTTCTTCCGGACGCGGCTCGGGCAGCAGTTCCGCGCGATGGGGCAGGACCCTCACGTCGCCGCGATCGCAGGAATCGCCGTGGAGCGGAACCGGATCGTGGCCACGGTTCTTTCCACGGTGCTCGCGGCCTGGGGGCAGCTCCTCTTCCTACAGAACATCGGCACACTCAATACGTACAGCTCGCACGAGCAGGTCGGCATGTTCGCGATCGCCGCCCTCCTCGTCTCCGGCGCGACCGTCAGCCACGCAACCGTGGGGCAGGCGCTCCTCGGCACGGTGCTTTTCCACACTCTCTTCGTCGTTTCCCCGCTGGCCGGGAAGGCCCTCGCAGGGGACGCCCAGATCGGCGAATTCTTCCGCGTCTTCGTGGCTTACGCCGTCATCACCGTCGCGCTCGTCCTCCACGCGTGGCAGTCCGCAAGGGCCGCCCGCGAGGCCCGGGCAGAGACCCGCTAGATTCTCCTTCGCCCGCCCTGTAGCCTTATAGGTCCAGCCTCCAGACCGGGTGAAGCCTCCGCGTCGCGCGGAGCCGGGATGGGACGGCCGCCAAACACGAAGGTGCCTGACGGCATCCAAGGAGGAGTATCTATGAGAAAGGCACTGGGACTCATGAGCGCGCTCGCCGTGCTGCTATTTCTGACGCAGGGCACGTCGTTCGCGGCTGGGGCGAAGACGACGTTCCGGGCTACGTTGACCGGAACCGAGGAGGTGCCGGCGCGGACCACGCAGGCGAACGGCACCGCGACATTCACGTTGAACAAGGCCGGGACGGAAATCAAATACCGCCTCATCGTGCACAACATCGAGAACATCACCGAGGCACACATCCACATGGGGGCCACCGGCGCGAACGGACCAGCGGTGGCGATACTCTTCGGGCCCGTGGCGCCGGGCGGCGGGAAGAAGAACGGACTCCTGGCCGCGGGTATGATCAAGGCGTCGGATCTCATCGGTACCCTCGCGGGAAAGACGATTGGAGATCTGGTCGCTGAGATTCGGGCGGGCAACACATACGTGAACGTGCATACCAATGACGGAGTCGCCGAGGCCAACCGGGGCGCCGGCGATTTTCCGGATGGAGAAATCCGAGGTCAGATTCGGTGA
>DASXQO010000053.1:0-6832 GCA_036507115.1 Candidatus Eiseniibacteriota bacterium
TACCGCCCCCTTCCGTCGTCCGCGCCGCCGAGTGGGAGACCCTGGCCGCGGGGCTTCCCGAGGAGGCGCGCTTCCGCCGCATCATCGCGTTCCGCTACAACCGGGTGGACGGCCCCGCGCCGACCCTTGGCGCCGCCTTCCAGACCGGCAGGGGCCCTGCGCCCGTGCTCTTCGCCCAGGGAACCTACGCCTATTCCCGCGACAGGCCGCTCTACGAAGCGGGGTTCACCGCGCCCTTCGGGGACCGCCCGCTGATTTCGGTCGGGGGGTCGCTCTATCGGCGGACTGCGACCGAGGACGAGTGGATCGTCTCGGAATCAGAGAACACCATCTTCGCGCTCGTCGCACGCACCGACTACCGCGACCACTACGAATCGGAGGGCGGGAGGGCGCACGTGAGCTGGTCGCCCGGATCGGATTTCGAGCTGGGCGGCGGCGCGCGCTTCGAATCGCAGCGGTCGCTCTCCGTCCGGACCCGCGTCTCGCTGACCGGACGAGATCCCGTATTCCGCCCAAATCCCCCGATCCAGGAGGGGGACGAGCACGCGTTCACGATCCGCCTGCGCATCGGGCCCGCCGAGCTTCCGCTCCGCGGGGGCACCCACGGCGAGGCGCTCTACGAACGCTCGGGGGAGCCGCTTTCGGGAGACTTCGAGTACGGCAGGATTCGCGCCGCGGTCCGGAACCGGATCCGGCTCAGCCCCGCCCAGGATTTCCGCGCGCGGCTGATCGCGGGCTCGACCCTGACCGGGGCCGTCCCGGCGCAGAAGATCTGGTACGTCGGAGGAATCGGTACGCTCCGGGGGCACGACTTCAAGTCCTCCGCCGGAGATCAGTTCTTCGTCGCGAACGCCGAGTTCTATCAGCGCGCGCGGAAGAACGTCTTCGTGTTCACGTTCCTGGATTGCGGCGCCGCGTGGTTCGGGAGCGAAAACCTCGATCGCCAGCGTCCCGCCCTCGACGGCGGTCTGGGAGTGCGGATCGGCGAGGGGCCGGCCGCGGTCACCGTGGCGAAAAACCTCCGCGACGACGGCTCAAAGCTCCGGGTCGGCGTGCGGCTCGGAGGGAAATTCTGAACCGCGGGCTTCCCGGCGCGCGACGCGCTCTTCGGGCGCCCGGGCCGTGGGCCATCCTGGCCCTCCTCCTCTTCGCGCGGGCCGGCGCGGCGAACGACCTCGGCTTGAGCGTCGGCCCGGTCGAGATGGAGGACGGCGCCGTCACGGTCTCCTACCGCGCCGAGACGCCGTGGACGCCGCGTCTCGAGGAGACGCTCCTCCGGGGCATGCCCGCCACGGTGGCCTTCGAGGTGGGCGTGTGGAAGCGGCGCACGTTCTGGTTCGACAAGCTGGTCCTCGCGATCAAGAGCGAACACAAGGTGCTCTACGATCCCTGGGAGCGGCGATTCCACGTCCGCTCGGGCCCGGTCCGGCGAAAGGCGCGCACGGTGCCCTCGCTCGACTCCCTCACGACGCTTCTCTTCTCGGAGCGGCGACTGCCGCTCGTCCCCACGGCCGCGCTGGATCCGGACGCGCGCTATTACGTCTCGGTCCGCGTCACGATCCGTCCCTTGACGGCCGCGGACCTGGACGAGGTGGAGGACTGGCTCTCGGGCGAGGTGAAGAATCCCGACCGCCCGGAGCGGGGGTTGCCGGGATACCTGCTCGGCATCGCCGTGAACATCTCGGGCCTCGGAGACAGAACGGCGCTTGCGAAGAGCGAGACCTTTCGGCGATCGCTCCTCGAAGCGCCGCAGTGACCCAGCGGGGTCGAATGCCTGATGCGCGAACGCCTGGACAGACGACCGCCTAGGCGGCTGCGAAGCGCCTACGGCGCGTCCGAGGTCCCTCCTTCCGGGGAGGGGCTCATAGAAGGCGGAGGGGTCGGCGGAGGCGGAGGCGGCGAGTACCAGCCCGATCCGGCCGCCGCCGCGACCGGCTGCGCCACACCGGGGCCCTTCGAGAAACGGGTCAGGATCATCGCGCCCAGCCCCGCCGTCATGAAGACCAATCCCAGCACGGCAGAGGCGATTCCAAGCGCGATCCCGATCGGCATGAAGAACAGGAGACCGACGAATCCCAGAATTTTGCCCAGGATCTTCAGACCGATGATGAGGGCCACGCCCACGAGGATCGCCTTGAGCGGCGGAACGGCGACGCCGGGGTGTCTCCGGGCCAGGAGCCGCTGACCGAGGTACATCGCGCCGTTCACGTAGCCCAGGAACGCCCCGACGATGATCGCCAGCACCGCGGCGATCAGCGCGAACACCATGGCAATCGCGAGCAGGATCGCGACCGGAATCCCGATGATCGTGATCACGAGGATCACCATGGCGATCGCGCCCACGACCGCGATGGCCGGGATCGTCGCGATCATCGCCATCCAGCCCACGAGCCCCCACAGGAACGACTTCAGGAAGTCGCTCCCCATCCGATCCACCGCGTGCTCCATGCGCTCCCGGACGAGGAGCAGGCAGAGCCACGCGAAGAAGAGCGTGAGCAGGAGTTGGACGATTGTCGCGAAGATTCCCGCGAGCGCGCCGAGCCCCATGAGTCCGAGAAGCGGCAGGGCGTGCCCTCTCTTGAACGGCCACGAGCCGACGGAGACGTCGTCCCCCACCACCCTCGCGCTGTCGCTCGTCGTCGTGGAGCCTCCGACGCTCACCGCGTCTCCCTCGACGACACCATTGTCGCGGATCGATACGCTCCCGCCCACAGACGTGGCGCTGCCCTTCACACGGCCGAGGACGGTGATGTCGCCCCCGATCGCGACCACGTCGCCGTCGATCACCTTGTCCGCCGGGATGACGATGTCCTGGCCGAAGCGCACCAGGTCGTTGCCCGCGGTGTCCGGCAGCTCGGGCGGCTCCGGAGGCTCCGGCGGGTCGGCGCCGGCGGCTTCCTCCGCCTCGACGATTACCTTCGCGCGCGTGGAGCGCGTCGTGGTCGAGACCGTCTGCTTGCCATCCTCGATCACGCGGACCGAGATTCCCTCGTCCCGCGATCCCGCGCGGGCTGCGCTGTCGGCCGCCGCTTTCGATCCGGTCTTCGAGGACGCGGGGGCCCCATGCGCGGGAGGCGCGGGCAGGAGCAGCGCGGCCCAGAGCAGGAGGACGAACGAGGCCGCAGCGATCCACAAGACCGGCTTGGTCCGCACCATCATGCTAGAGCGACAGGCAAACATGGCCCACACTCCCTTCGTGGCGACGGGATGGTTTGAGCAGGATATAGAGCGCGAGTCCCAAAGTGATGAGAATGGCGCCGGCCACCTGAACCTCGGGCGTCTTGAGCGAGACGAACACGGCGCGTGGAATCGTCTTCAATGCCTCCAGCGCGACCCAGATCTGATTCGCGAGCGGCACGTAGAACGTGATCTCGTTGGCGAGCCACTTCGAGCCGGAAGCCAGTCCCGAGATCGAGGCGTCGATCGCGGACACGAGCCACACGTAGGGATCGGAAATCCCCAGCGTCTTCGCGATCCGTGGCAGGTTGGCGAGGATCCCCACCGTGAGGACGAAGGAGACCGCGCCGAGCGCGGCACCGAACCGCTGCCAGCCCGCCGTCAGGAAACCGCGCGCGCCCAGGAGCTTGCGCACCACCCGATCTTCGAGGAAGGCGGGAGCGGGGAGTATCGCCATGCGACGGAGCCCGAGCGCCATCCGGCGATAGTCCTCGAGCGCGGCGCCGCACGAGGCGCAGGAACACGCGTGACCTTCGACCACACGCGCGACCGAAGGGGTCAGCGTGCCGTCGATCAACGCGACGAGCTCGCGGTCACACGCTTTACAAGAAAGACTTTCTTTCATTGCCTGGTTCCTCGCGCGGCCAGCTTTCGCCTCAGAATCTCGTGTGCCCGGTGGAGCCGCACCTTCACCGTGCCGAGTGGGATGTCGAGCGCTTCCGCGATCTCCTCGTAGGCGAGGTCTTCGCGGTAGCGCAGATACAGAATCGCCTGGTAGTGCTCCGGCATCTCCCGAACCAGCTCGTCGAACCGCTCCGCCGAGCGCTCCGTCATGAGCCGGGCGTCGGGCCCGGGCCCCGGTTCCACCGCCTCCAAGAGCGGGCCCTCGTCCTCGTCGAAGAGGTCCTGGATCGAGACCGGGCGGCGCTTTCTACGTCGAATCGCGTCGAGGGCCAGGTTCGCCGCGATCTTGAACAGCCAGGTCTTGAGCGGGCGCTCCGGATCGTATGTGTGAAGCGACCGTAGGACCCGGATGAAGGTCTCCTGCGCCACCTCGGCGGCGTCTTCGGGATTTCCGGTGATCCGCCACGCGAGGTTCACGACCGGCGTCTGGTACCGGCGTATCAGCTCACGATAGGCGCGCTCCTCGCGCGCCAGGCACCGCCGGACCAGGTCCCGTTCGTCGGACAACGCAAGCCCTCGAGTCCTCGATGCCTCTCACGAATCTCTACGTCCCGCCGCCGCGCTAAGTTTCGCCGACCTGGGGCACCGGGCGCGCAAGCTAGTGCCCCTATCCCGCGTTCGTCAAGGCTTTTCCCTTGACGGGCCGCCCGTGCCCACCCTAGCGTCCGAAGCCTCCATGACCGAGATCGAATCGATATACGCCCGGGAGATCCTGGACTCGAGAGGAATGCCGACGGTGGAGGTCGAGGTGGCCCTCCGGGGCGGAGCGATCGGCCGCGCCGCGGTCCCCTCGGGCGCCTCCACCGGCTCGCGCGAGGCGCTCGAGCTTCGAGACCAGGACCCGAAGCGCTACCTGGGCAAGGGGGTGACCAAGGCGATCGCCAACGTCAACGAGACGATCGCCGGGCACCTCGTGGGCGAGGACGCCGGCGACCAAGCCTACATCGATCACCTCCTGATCGATCTGGACGGAACCCCGAGCAAGAAAAACCTCGGCGCGAACGCGATCCTCGGCGTATCGATCGCGCTCGCGAAAGCCGCCGCCGACGCCCACGTCCTCCCCTTGTACCGGTATCTCGGCGGGGCGGGAGCGAAGACGCTCCCGGTGCCGCTCATGAACGTCGTGAACGGGGGTGCCCACGCGGACAACAACCTCGACATCCAGGAATTCATGATCGTCCCGGTCGGCGCGGGCTCCTTCTCGGAGGCCCTGCGCTATGGGTCGGAGGTGTTTTACGCCCTGAAAGAACTTCTACGTGAGAGAGGGCTCGTGACCGCGGTCGGGGACGAAGGGGGCTTCGCCCCCAATCTGGGGAAGAACGCCGACGCGCTCCAGCTCCTGATCCAGGCCATCGAGAAGGCGGGATACCGCCCCGGCGAAGACGTCGCCCTGGCGCTCGACGTCGCGGCGTCGGAACTCTACCGGGGCGGCTCCTACAGCCTGGACGGCCGCAAGGGCCTCGACTCCCGCGTCATGACCCAGTACCTGGCGGACCTCCTTGAACGTTTCCCGATCGTTTCGATCGAGGACGGCCTCGCCGAAGGGGATTGGGAGGGATGGAAACATCTGACGGGCGCGCTCGGGGCCACGACCCAGCTCGTGGGAGACGACGTGTTCGTCACGAATCCCGAGATCCTCCGGCGCGGCATCGAGGACGGGGTCGCGAATTCCATTCTGATCAAGCTCAACCAGATCGGGACCGTGACCGAGACCCTCGACACCATCGAGACCGCGAAGCGCGCCGGCTACGCCACCGTGATCTCGCACCGCTCCGGCGAGACCGAGGACGTAACGATCGCCGATCTCGCGGTGGCCACGAACGCGGGGCAGATCAAGACCGGCTCGCTCTCGAGGAGCGAGCGGATCGCCAAGTACAACCAGCTTCTCCGGATCGAGGAGCAGCTCGCGGACGAAGCGGTCTACCTGGGCGCGGCCGCGTTCCGACGTTTGAGCGGCGGCTCGCGCGAGACCGCCGGTGCGCGGTGAGCGCGTGAGGGGAACCCTGCGATGATGCGATCCCCCTACAAGAGCCCCAAGGAAGCGCCCTCCCGGCGTTTCCTGCGCCTCCCGCCCACCGAGATGAAACGGAAGAAGCGGCGGGTGCTCCTCTGGGGCGCCGGCTTGATCCTCGGCTATCTCGTCTATTCGTTCGTGGGAGGGGACAGCGGCCTGATCCGGATCCGCGCCCTACAGCACGAAACAAAGGCCCTGCGCGCGCGGAAGATCGCGCTGGCGGCGGAGGCCGACCGGGTGGAACAGAATCGGAAGAACGTGGCGAAAGACCCGCTCCTCGAGGAACGTGTCGCGCGGGAGCGGTTCCATATGGTCAAGAAAGACGAGATTCTCTACCGCTACCAGGACGAGGACTCGGCCAAGTAGGCGCGGGGCGCCCGCCGGCGCGGCCCAAGTAGGGCCTTTACAACACCCCGGGGCTGAGGCAGGATACCGGCGCGGGGTGGAGCAGCCTGGTAGCTCGTCGGGCTCATAACCCGAAGGTCAGAGGTTCAAATCCTCTCCCCGCAACCATGAAAGCCGCAGGGGCCCGGATTCCGGGCCCCTGTTTTCTTGGCCGGCGGCCCTGCGAACCGTGGCTACCGGATGCCGCGCCCGGGAGCGCCTCCGGCTGCGGGCGAAGCGGGCTCGCCCCCCGAACCGTTGAGCCCCTTCAGATACGACGCGACCGCGGCGCCTTCCCGCTCCCTGAGTCCCGCGCAATCACGCACCGCGTCCGACACCTTCGCCAGCTCCTTTTCGGTTCCCGCGACCGAATGCGAGGGCTCCGCGAAGAAAGCCTTCGCGGACTCGAGCCGATCGACGTAGCACCCGCTCACGAAGGTCGGCATGAAGACCATGAACATCGGCGGGACCTTCGACTGGATCGTCGCGTAGTTTCCGGTCATCCACTTGAACGGGACGTCCTCGTATTCGATCGAGGAGCCGAGCTCTGTCGGGATGACAAAAAACTCCTGG
>DASXQO010000054.1:0-9846 GCA_036507115.1 Candidatus Eiseniibacteriota bacterium
GCGAAGAAGAGATTCTCCCTGATGTTCCGCATCGTGGCCCGGCTGAGCCTCCGCGCGCGGACGATGCCGCGGAGATCTCCCCGTACCAGCGTAACGTCCGCGCTCTCCATGGCGATGTCGGTTCCGGTGCCCATGGCGATCCCCACGTCGGCCCGGGCAAGGGCCGGCGCGTCGTTGATGCCGTCGCCGGCCATCGCCACGACGCGTCCCTCCTGCTGGAGCCGTTTGACCGTCTCGACTTTGTCCTGGGGCTGAACTTCAGCGAGGACCTCGTCGATCCCGAGGCGCCGCGCCACGGCCTCTGCGGTGGTGCGGCTGTCCCCCGTGAGCATGACGAGCCGCACGCCCTCGCGGTGCAGATCCTCGATCGCCTCGGCAGTCGTCGCTTTGATCGGGTCGGCCACGGCGAGGAGGCCGGCCACACGATCGCCGTCCACGACGAACATCACAGTCTGGCCGTCGGCGCGCATCGCCTCGGCCGGGTCGAGCCGCTCACGGAGGTCGATTCCAAGTGTTTCGATCAGCGCCCGGTTCCCGAGCGCGACGACCCGGCCGTCGATGCGTCCTTTGACCCCCTGACCGGTGATCGATGCGAACCCCTGGACCGGCGCTGCCTCCACCTTCCGTTCGGCAGCACCCGCGAGGATCGCCGCCGCGAGCGGATGCTCGCTGCCTCGTTCGAGCCCCGCCGCGATGCGAAGGACCTCCGCCTCGCTCCTCCCGTCGGACGCGACGACCGCCACGAGCTTGGGCTTCCCCTCGGTCAGCGTCCCTGTCTTGTCCACGACGAGCGTATCGACCTTACATAGGATTTCGATGGCCTCGGCGTTCCGAAAGAGGATTCCCATCGTCGCTCCGCGTCCCATGGCGACCATGATCGAGATCGGAGTCGCGAGGCCGAGCGCGCACGGGCAGGCGATGATCAACACCGCGACGGCGTTGACGAGCGCGTACGCCATCCGGGGCTCGGGACCCAGAATCCCCCAAACCCCGAAGGTCAGGATGGCGACGAGGATCACGGCCGGCACGAAATACCGAGAGACGCGATCCGCGAGCTTCTGAATGGGAGCCCGGCTGCGCTGAGCCTCAGCGACCATGTTCACGATGCGCGCGAGGAGCGTTTCCGAGCCGACGCGCTCCGCGCGCATCACGAAGGATCCGGTGCCGTTGATCGTAGCCCCCACCAGCCGGTCTCCCGGTCGCTTCTCCACCGGAATTGGTTCCCCGCTCACCATGGATTCGTCGACCGCGCTCACCCCCTCGAGAACGATCCCGTCCACGGGCATCTTTTCTCCCGGCCGGACGCGCAGGCGATCCCCAACTTGGATCTGGTCGAGAGGCACATCCTCCTCGGTGCTGTCGTCCCCGAGACGCCGACCCGTTTTCGGGGCGAGCCCCAGAAGCGACCGGATGGCGGCGCTCGTGCGCCCTCGTGCCTTCAATTCCAGGACCTGTCCGAGCAGAACCAGCGTGACGATCACGGCCGCCACCTCAAAATAGACGCCAACCTGGCCGTGCTCGTCCCGGAAGGACGGTGGGAACAAGCTCGGCATCGCGGTCGCGGCGACGCTGTAGAGGAACGCAACCGCGACCCCCAGCCCGATGAGGGTGAACATGTTGGGGCTCTTGTTCCGGAGCGATTGCCAGGCACGGACAAAGAAGGGCCAACCGCCCCATAGAACGACCGGAGCGGCGAGCGCAAGCTCGATCCAACGCAGAGTCGGAGAGCCCTCGAGCGAAGCCAGGGGCCAGCCCGGGATCCCGGGCCCCATCGCCACCAACAGAAGGGGCACGGTCAGGGCGACGCCTGTCCGGAAGCGCCGCGACATGTCCGCGAGCTCGGGATTTTCCCCCTCGTGCTCCGTCGGGACGAGCGGCTCGAGCGCCATGCCGCAGATGGAGCAACTCCCCGGAGCGTCGCGAACGATCTCGGGATGCATGGGGCAGGTCCAGAGCCGGGCCTTCGTCCCGGCCGGCGGAGCCGGCGCCTGACCCCGCGATCCATCCCCTGCGGACGCGGGGGTCGAGACAAACCGCTCCGGTTCCGCCTCGAACTTGGCCCGGCACCCGGCGCTGCAGAAGAGATACGTGCGGCCCCGGTACTCGCTGCGGTGCGGCGTCTCGGGTTTGACCCTCATTCCACAGACCGGGTCCAAGAGCGCAGTCCCCGCGCCGGCGGCGGGTGGCGAAATCGCGGTCGTGTGCTTGTGATTCATCCTGCCTGCCACAGTAGCATGAAGCCGAAACGTGACGCCCGTTCCCGCGGCGTGCGGCCCATCACCGAAGCTCCACGTGCGCGAAGACCATTCCGGAAGTCGGGTCGCCGCCGTAGACATCCCGGATCGACCTCGACACGAAGGAAATGGTGCCCAGCGCTCCGAGGCCGAGCGCCACGCGCTCGCTCCTCCAGAAGTCGTAGCGATAGCCCGCGGCGAGCTGGCCAACGCGGTACACGAGGCCGTCGCGGGGATCTCCCTCCGGAAACAGCTCGTTCTTCTCGACCCGCTCCGCGCGTGCGAACAGAGTGTGTCTCTCGCGCAGCTGCATCGCCGATTCCAAGACGATCGCGTCGAGCGTCGGCCCGGGACGGCTGCGATTCCGTCCCCAGGCGAGCGTCGTCTCCCAGTGCCCCGTCCCCCAATCGGCGGCGTGAATCGCGGAAGCGGTCGTGCGGTCCACGTCCACGTCGGGCTCGAGCTGCTCGGGGCTCGTCAACCGGCCGTAGCTCGCCTGGAGGGCCCAGGAAGGGGTCGGGTTCAGCGAAAAGCGAAACGAGTGCGAGTCGAGTTTCGGGGATTCGATGTCGTACCGGTTCTGGTCCGGTTCCCGTCCGCGGAAGGCCGAGGCTTCAAGCTTGGCGGGCCCCAGGACCCCCCCGGCGGTCAGCACCCCAAACGTGATGTGCGAGGAATCGAGCCAGTGGTGCGTGATGGGCGCCTGCGGGACCGCCATCCCCGAGAAACGATGCATGAACGCGGGCGGTCCCAACGCCGGCTCCCCCGGCAAGCCACCGTAGAGGAAGAGCGACCGATTCCCGCTCGAAATGCTGTAGGAGGCGGCCAGCTCCATGAAGAGGTCGTGCGGATGCTGTCGGTCGATGAGGCGGGTTTGGCCGTCCGCCGTCTCCCCGGTCTGAAGCAGGAGTGGATAGCCGTTCTTGCCGATGGTCGCCGGCTCCAGGGAAAGCATCGCGCGCAACCCGAGCTTGCCCGGCCCAACCGGACGCTGGGCCATTCCCATCAGCATGTTGCTGCTGAATATCTTGTCGTCTCCCCGTAGTCCCCCTTGGGTGTCGAGCACCAGGTCGGCCGCGCCGTGAAGCATGAGCATCCAGGACCCCCTCATCCAGTGGAGCCCGCGATGACGGGCCCGGTCGGGTTGCCACGCCGTCCCCGAGGCCTCGCGCGTCATGGGGTAGGGGCCGTACATGGCGCCCATGGTCCCTTGCTCTCCATGATCCATCGTCTGCGCCATACGTCCGTGATCCATGCCCTGCATGGAACCCGACGGTTGCTTTCCGTGCTCGTGACCTTGCTTCTGCTGCGTCTGGCGCTTCGCGGCCGCCGCGGGACGCTTCGAGGTCGGGGCAGGACGCTTCGCGGTCGCCGCCGGCCGCTTCGGGGTCGCGTGATGATGTGTAGAGTCGGCGGTGGAACCTGTGTGGCGATGCGTCTGCGCGAGCGCCGGCCGGCCCGCAACCAGGCCTACGGCGATCGCGAGACACCACCACACACGGGCATGGGTCAGCATGATTTCTCCTATCGTGACGCGCTGGAAAACCGGTCTAGTGTCCATGTGCGTGAGTTCCTCTTCCCTCCTGCGTTGCCGGAGAGCGCAACCATCGGACGTACGCCCACATTGCGTCCATATCTCCGGCCTCCAGATGATCCTGGAAAGCCGGCATCTTCAAGACGGCTCGGTCGAGAAAGAATCGCGCGAACGGATTCCGCTCGAATCGCCGACTCACGCCGCGCTCCACCCACTCGCGGAATTCCTCCTCGTTCCGGACAAGGTCCGGGAAATCGGCGCCGTCCCACGAGGGAACATAGCCTTTGAGGGATCCCGGGTTCGCCCGCGCAAGCCGGCCGCCGGAGCCGTGGCAGCCGATGCACCCGAGCGCCGCGACGCGTTCTTTCCCACGTACGACGGTCGATTCCTCGGGCTCGGGCATGCCGTGCACCGCGCTCACGAAAGCCACGAGATCGTCAATCTGGGATTCGGAGAGACGATCCTTGAATGCGGGCATCTTGAGGGTCCCCCGGTCGCGCTCCCGGCGCCACGTCTCGCTCTGCGCCCGGCTCCGCGTGACTCCGTCCCGGATCCATTCGCGGATGTCCCCCGGATCGTGCCCGAACATCATGAGCTCCCCCTCCCACGTCGGCACCGTCTGATCGGTCCGTCCCGGGTTCGCGGCGCCCCGGATCCCTTCCGGACCGTGGCAGCCATAACACCCCGTTCGTTCCGCAAGGCGCCGCCCTCGCTCCGCGGCGGGTAGTTGAGGACGAAGGAAGAAATAGGCGGCGACAGCTACGCCCATCACCAGCAACACGGCCAGACCCCCGAGCCGTCGGAGAGCCATCATCCATCCCTCCTAGTGCGCGGGAGCTTCCGGCCCACGCACCCGTGTGTTGGCAATTTCGGCTGCTGCCTACGCGCCCCGTGCCGGTTTGAAGCCCGTGACCTCGATCGCCTTCATGCCGGCGCGGGTATAGGACTGGCCGGTGACAGCGACGCTCTTGCCGGCCATGCCCTTTAGCTTGTTGTAAGGGTCGGGATTGTCGTGGTTCATCGTGACGAGGTAGAGCGTGCCCTGGCGGGTGAGGACACCCATCGGCATTCCGCCGTTGATGCACTTTGTCGCGCAGCCGACGTGTTTGGCACCTTGGCCCCTGTGACCCAGGAAGCAGCCGGTGTCCACGATCTCGCCGGTCACCGTCGCCGCGCGGTGTTTCGAGGCCTCATGGGCCCGAGCGGAGCCCGCAAGGATCGCCGAGGCTATTACGAATGCAAAGATTCGCTTTCTCATCTTGGTTCTCCATGCGACCGCCATCCGCTCGGCTTGACCGCGCCAGGCGGCGCAGAACGGGTCGGGCGTGCGCTTCAGACGTTTCGAGATTTCTTGCGTAATACGCGCGCATACGGAAGGCACAGCACGGACCGGCGCGATTCGATCTGTAGGGCGTGCGTCAGCCCGGTGGAGCTTTTAGGCGCGAAGAACCGTGAAGAGGGGTGGAGGAACAGGCGGGCCGAGGGCCAGCGTCGGCAGCCATGGCCGATGAGCGCCCCTCGTCTGGAGGGACCCATGCCGCGCTACCTCCGCCTCGAAGGATACTCCGTGAGTTGGAGAGGGAGGAATGAGGTCGGATCGGGCGCTCGTCTGGAGCGCTGCTTCCTGGGGAGAGCACATGGCTGTCTGGCAGTCGTGCTCTGCCGACTTTGGAGCGTCCCTGTGCCCCGTCTCGCTTCCAGCATGACAGGAGCTCGAGGCGCTCTCGGCCGCTTCCCGGCTCGCGCAGAGGGTCGCACAGGCGGGCGCGAGCCAGATGCCGAACAGCATCGCCCCCAGGGCGACCCAGGAGACGGCGCCGCGTGACCGGCGTGAATCGATCCTGAAGAGGAACATGCCTTATCGAGGTTCCTTTAGCGTGGATCCAAACTCAACTCAATTGTTCGGAGCTTGAGCCGTAGCAGAGTCTAATCCCGTAACTTAGACCTTCTTTCGTCGCACACGGTTCCGATGGCGTGGCTTCAGCTCTACCAGCCGTATTTCTTCCGGATCGCTTTGATCTGATTCAGATGATTCAGATCGTGGCCGGCGACCAACTCGAGCGTCCGGCGCACGGTCTCCCTCCCCCGCTCGTTGTGGACACCATGGCGCTTCCAGTTGTGACGTGGCACCTGCCCGACGGTCTCGAGATTCCCCTCGCGGAGGACGCGGATCCGATCCAGGAGCCGTTTCGCGTTCCCGCGGCGGTGCCGCAGCTGGTCGGTCCAGATCGCCTGGTCGTATCCCAGGATTGTCGCACCCGGCTGACTGAGGGAGAGACGCACTCGATAGCCATAGACTATTTCCGTGTCGTTGAGATGCCCAAGGATCTCGATGATGCTCCACTTTCCCCGCGCGGGCCTCCGCCGCATCTGCGCCGCGTTCAGGCCCGCGACGGCCCGCGCGAACTTGCTGGGCGCTACCTTCATGAGCGGGATCGGGTCGCGGCCCGCCCGGTAGGTATCGAGCTTTCTCATGTAGGCCCGTACCTCGGGCGTGATCGTGACGCGGCGCGACTTCCTCGCGCGGGCTTTCGCCCCGGGGCGTGCGCGGCGTGACCGTGCGCGCCGCGCGCTTGGGAATCGTTTCACAAGGCTCTCCTTCTTTTGGTAGGATTCCGGCTTCCGTCTGTCGGAACACCCATCGTAATGGATTTGCGGGCGGCGTTTCCAGGGGAGCCCTTCGAGCGTGAAGGTCGGAGTCGCGAAGGAAATCGGACCCAACGAGCGCCGCGTCGCGGTGACGCCCGATTCAATCCGGTCGATCAAGACGGCGGGCTACGAGGTGCTCTTCGAAGCGGGCGCCGGCGCGGGCGCGTTCCTCGAGGATCGCGCCTACGAAGAGGCGGGCGCCGGCATCGTCTCGAGCACGGCGAACCTCTGGTCGCAGTCGGAGATCCTCCTCAAGATCCAGCCTCCGCTTCCCAACCGTTCGCTCAACATGCACGAAGCCGATCTCCTCGCCGAGGGAGCCACCCTGATCTGCATGCTCCGCCCCCTGAGCCACATCGACACGGTGCGGATGCTCGCCAAGCGGCGCGTGACGAGCTTCAGCATGGACATGATGCCGCGCACCACGCGCGCACAGCGGATGGACGCGCTCTCCTCCATGAGCACGATCGCGGGCTACAAGGCGGTCTTGATCGCCGGGGACACGCTGCCCCGGCTCTTCCCGATGCTCGTGACCGCCGCGGGCACGATCGCACCCTCGCGTGTCCTGATCGTGGGCGCGGGCGTCGCCGGGCTCCAGGCGATCGCCACGGCGCGGCGGCTCGGCGCGGTGGTCGAAGCCTACGACGTCCGCCCCGCGGTGAAGGAGGAGGTCGAGAGCCTGGGCGCCACCTTCGTCGGGCCGCAGCTGAAGGAGAGCGAGGCGCAGGACGCGCAGGGTTATGCGAAGCCGCTCTCCGCCGAGGCGCAGCGGCAGGGGCAGGAGCTCCTCGAGTCGCGTATCCCGCACGCCGACGTCGTCATCACCACCGCGCGGGTGCCGGGACTGCCGGCGCCGCGGCTCATCCCGGCCGGCGTGGTCGCGAAGATGAAGCCCGGCTCGGTGGTGGTGGACCTCGCCGCCGACATGGGAGGCAACTGCGAGCTGACGCAGCCGGGCGAAACGGTCGTGCGCCACAACGTGACGATCCACGGGCCGGTGCGGCTCGCGAGCACGGTGCCCATCCACGCGACCCAGATGTATTCCAGGAACATCACGACCTTTCTCCTCCATCTCACGAAGGAGGGGAGGCTTCATCTCGATTGGTCGGACGACATCACGAGCGGAACCTGCGTGACGCGCGACGGGCAGATCGTCCATGCCGCGACGCGGGCGCGCTCCGAGGGCGCCGCCACGGCGGCGGCAGGCTAAGGGAAGGGGCGGCGTGCTCGAACAGCTTCTCACCGATCTCACGATCTTCATGCTCGCGATCTTCGTCGGCTACGAGACCATCTCCAAGGTCCCGGTGATCCTCCACACGCCGCTCATGTCAGGCACGAACGCGATCCACGGGATCGTGCTCGTCGGAGCGATGCTGGTCGCGGGGACGCCGGAGGGGCCCTTCGTCACGGCGCTCGGCTTCCTGGCGGTCGTGCTCGGAGCCATCAACGTGGTCGGCGGCTTCCTCGTCACCGACCGGATGCTCCAGATGTTCGCCGCGAAGCCCAAGGGCGGCGCGGCCAAGGCGCCTGCGGTGAAGACACCGGGCCCGCGCTGACCGTGCCCCTTCCGCACCTTCCGCCGAACGTCGTACGCGCCGCCTATCTCATCGCCTCCGTCCTCTTCATCATCGGAATCAAGCGCCTCAGCTCTCCCAAGTCCGCGCGCCACGGGAATGCGCTTGCCGCGGGGGGCATGCTCCTGGCGATCGTCTCCACGCTGCTCGACCGTCAGATCCTGAGCTACGGAACGATCGCCGCCGGGATCGTCCTGGGCAGCGTGATCGGAGCCGTTGCGGCGCGGCGCGTCGCGATGACCGCGATACCGCAGATGGTCGCGCTCTTCAACGGCTCGGGGGGAGGGGCCGCGGCGATCGTCTCGAGCCTCGAATACCTCCGCTTCGCGCGGGCGGGCGTGCCGGTGCCGCCCGAGAGCGGGGTCACGATCCTCCTCGGAGCCTTGATCGGGGCGATCTCGCTCACGGGCAGCATCGTGGCGTTCGGGAAGCTTCAGGGGCTCGTGACCGAGCGCGCCGTCACCTATCCATTGCAGAAGCCGATCAACTTCGTCCTTTTCCTTGGGATCATCGCGGTCTCGGTCTGGCTGATCGCCACAGGAGAGCCCAACCCGGCCGTGTACGCCTGGTTCGCGGCCGCGGCGCTTCTCTTCGGCGTCCTCTTCGTGATTCCGATCGGCGGGGGCGACATGCCGGTCGTGATCTCGCTCCTGAACTCCTTCACGGGTCTCGCGACCGCGGCGACCGGCTTCTCCCTCCACAACAATGTGCTCATCATCAGCGGCACGCTCGTCGGAGCCTCCGGAACGCTCCTCACCGTCCTCATGTGCCGGGCCATGAACCGGCCGATCACCAACGTGCTCTTCGGGGCGTTCGGAGCGGTCGTGAAGGCGGCGGGACCAGCCGCGGCGGGAGGGCCGGGAGCCGCCGCGGGGAAAGCGGTGCGCGACGTTTCCGTGGAGGACGCCGCAACCCTGCTCGCCTACGCGCGAAAGGTGATCATCATCCCGGGCTACGGCCTCGCGGTCGCCCAGGCGCAGCACGGAGTCCGCGAGCTGGCCGACTTGCTCAAATCCCGCGGCGTCGAGGTGAAGTACGCGATCCATCCGGTCGCGGGGCGCATGCCCGGTCACATGAACGTGCTCCTCGCGGAGGCAAACGTGCCCTACCCGGAGCTCTACGACCTGGAAGCGATCAATCCCGAGTTCGAGAGCGCGGACGTGGCGCTCGTCATCGGCGCGAACGATGTCGTGAATCCCGCGGCGAGGAACGACACCTCGAGCCCGATCTACGGGATGCCGATCCTGGACGCGGACAAGGCGAAGCACATCATCATCCTCAAGCGCAGCATGAAACCGGGCTTCGCCGGGATCGAAAACGAGCTCTTCTACGATCCCAAGGCGATGATGCTCTTCGGGGACGCGAAGGACTCCGTCATGAAGCTGCTGCAGGCGGTGAAGGCGGTTTAGAAACCAGAGCAGGGAGTCTGCTCTTTCGTACCAAGATCGGATATGTGCGAAAGATTCCTGAACAGCGGCTCTGGTGGGGAACGCCCTGAGACTGAACCGATCGAGGGTGTGAGTCGTACCGCTGGTCCGTGATAGGCACGACGGATCCTGAAAACCTCTACGCGACCAATTCCGGGAGCCTACTTCCGGACGGAAGCATTCTGTACTGCCATGACACGAAGGATCCGGTGATATTCAATCCGGTAACGGGTGGAAAGTCGTTCCCGCTCTCGTCTCCTTCCCAGCAGGGGTGCCACGTCACCTCGCTATTGGACGATGGGCGTCTCATCTTCATCGGTGCGGTGGTCACGAAGATCGTTCGGTTGCGGTAAGGTCCGCCCCGCGACGTGTTGTTCCCGACGCGCGCGGGCGGGACCCGCGCGCGTCGTCTCAAATGCTGACGTGCT
>DASXQO010000055.1:0-8930 GCA_036507115.1 Candidatus Eiseniibacteriota bacterium
GAGGAGCTGTCGCGGGTCTGGAGAGCCTTCGCCGATCGATTCACCTTCGAGCCGGGCGCCGAGATCGCGATCGAGGTCGATCCTCGCGTGACGACCCACCGACAGGCGGAGCTCCTGCGCAAACTCGGGTTCAACCGGATCTCCATGGGCGTCCAGGATTTCGACGCCGACGTCCAGGAGGCCGTGAATCGCTACCAGACCTTCAACCAGACCAAAGACCTCCACGAGCATCTGCGCGGGCTCGGGGTCGAATCGATCAACTTCGATTTCATCTACGGGCTCCCGCACCAGACGCCCGCGTCCTTCCGGAAGACGATCCAGCTCGCGCTGGAGCTTCGGCCGGACCGCGTCGCGGTCTACTCCTACGCGTTCGTGCCGTGGATCAAGGCGCATCAGAAGGCGATCCATCTCGAGGATCTTCCGCCGCGGGAGGCGAAGCTCCAGCTCTTCGGCATCGCGCACGAGCTCTTCACCGGAGCCGGATATCGACAGATCGGGATGGACCATTTCGCGCTCGAGAGCGATTCCCTGGCCCAGGCGGCCCGCGAGCGCACCCTCTACCGAAACTTCATGGGATACACGACGCACCCGGCCAAGGACTCGGTGGGATTCGGCGTCTCGGCGATCGGGGATCTGGGCGGCGCCTTCGCGCAGAACACGAAGAAACTCAACCGGTACAAGGATGCTCTGGATTCCGGCCTTCCCCCCATCGAGCGCGGGTTCGAGCGCAGCAAGGACGACGATATCCGGCGCGACGTGATCCAGAGCCTCATGTGCAATTTCTACCTCGACGTCCGCGCGGTGGAGCGCGCGCACGGAATCGACTTCGCCTCCTACTTCGCGGAGTCGCTCCGCGAGCTCGACCGGGGCCCGGGCTCGAGCGAATTCGTCTCGCGCACGCCGGCGGCGATCGAGGTCACCGAACGGGGACGGCTCTTCATCCGGAACATCTGCATGGCGTTCGACGCCTACTTGAAGCGCCATGAGGGCGAGAAACAGGTTTTCTCGCGCACGGTCTGAAGACAGGGATCCTACTCCTCAATCTCGGCGGTCCGGACACGCTGGACGCGGTGCGCCCGTTCCTGACCCGCCTGTTCACGGACCGGGAGATCATCCGCCTGCCCGGCGGGCCGATCGGCCAGGCGGCGATCGGCCGGATGATCGCGTGGAAGCGCACCCGCGAAGTGCGGGAGAACTACGCCAGGATCGGGGGAGGCTCTCCGCTCGTCCGCTGGACCACGCTCCAGGGACGTGGCATCGTCGAGCGGCTGCGTGCGCGAGGGCACGACGTCGCCTTCGCCATGGCGATGCGCTACTGGAATCCCACGACGGACGAGGCGCTGGCTGAGCTGGAGCGCGCCGGGGTCGAGAGGCTCCTCGCGCTCACCCTCTACCCGCACTACTCGATGGCGACGACGGGCTCGAGCGTAGGGGAGCTTCGGCGCGTCATGAAGCGACGCGGGACGAAGCTCCCGCTCGACCGCATCGACACGTGGTACGACCACCCGGGCTACCTGGACGCCCTGGCGCACCGCGCGAAGGTGGCGCTCGCGCGCTTCTTCCCCGATACCCGCCCCATCCTTCTCGTGAGCGCACACGGTCTGCCGAAGCATTTCATCGAGGCGGGCGATCCTTACTGCGAGCACATCCGGATCACGATGGAAGGCCTCCTGAGTCGCCTGCCGGAGCTGCCCCACGTCCTGGGTTATCAGAGCCGCGTGGGTCCGGTGGAGTGGATCGGGCCGAGCACCGACGAGGTGATCCGCTCGCTCGCGCGCGATGGCGCCAAGGACGTCCTCGTCGTCCCCATCAGCTTCGTCTCGGACCACGTCGAAACCCTCTACGAGATCGACCTTCTCTATGGGGATCAGGCACGCGCCCTCGGGATCACCAATTTCCGGCGCATGCAATCCCTGAACGACTTCCCGCCGTTCCTGGACGCGCTCGCCGACCTGGTCGAGCCGAAGCTCCGCTAGATGCGGGTCGCGGTCCTCGGAGCGGGGATCGCCGGGCTCACCGTGGCCCACGCCCTGAAACGCGAAGAGTCTGGTAGGGGCCGGCCGCTCGAGGTCGAGATCTTCGACGCGGGAGCGCGCGCGGGCGGCCGCATCCGGACCACCGATGAGGACGGGTTTCGGGTCGAGTGGGCGGCCGACGCGTTTCAAACCGGACCCGGCCCCGCGCGAGCGCTCGTCGAGGAGCTGGGGCTTTCCGGCGAGCGCGTCGAAGCGTCGGCGCATGCCGGGCGGCGGTACGTATTCTCCAGAGGGCGGCTGCATCGATTCCCGAGCGGACCCGCCTCGCTCCTTCGCTTCTCCGCGCTGTCCCCCGCCGGACGGATGCGCCTACTCGCCGAGCCGGTCCTCGCCGGCCGCGTTTCCCGTGAGGAATCGGTGCACCGGTTCGCCGCGCGCCACATCGGCGAGGAGGCCGCGCGCGTGATGCTCGGCGCGTTCGTCCGCGGCGTCTACGCCGGGGACTCGAGGAAGCTCTCGGTCGACGCCGCCTTCCCCCGCATGCGCGAGATGGAGAAGAAGCACCGCTCGCTCGTGGTCGCGATGGCGAAGGAGCGCGGCCGGGGGGCGGCCGGGCCGAAGCTCTGGTCGCTCGCGCGCGGAATGGGATCGCTTACCGATCGGCTCGCTCAATCGCTCGGTTCCGCGCTCGAGCTAAGGATGCCCGCGCTGGGTCTCAGCCGCCTGCCCGAATACGGAGCGCCTATGCCCTTCACCGTCCGCTTCGCGAGCGGCGAGGCGCGGAGCTTCGACGCAGTCGTGGTCGCGACCCCCGCCCCGGACGCCGCGGCGCTCCTGCGCGATCTCGACTTCGAGGCGGCGAACGCGTTGCGCGACATCCCGCACGCGGGAGTCGCCGTCGTGGCGCTCGCCTTCCGCGACGAAGCATTCCGGTCGAGGCCCGACGGCTACGGATTCCTCGTAGCACCAGGGGAAGACCTTCCGGTCCTCGGCGCGCTCTTCGAGTCGAACCTGTTCCCGGAGCGCGCCCCGAAGGGGTTCACCCTCGTTCGCGCCTTTCTGGGGGGCGTCGATCGGCCGGACCTCATCACCCAGCTCGAAGCGAAGCTCATCGGGCTCGCGTGCGAGGGGTTGGACCGCACGGTGGGATTGAAGGGCGGCCCGGAGCGGACCTGGGTGATGCGGCAGGAAGGGGCGATTCCGCAATACACGCTGGGGCATCGCGAGCGGATCGCGTCGGTCATGAAGCGGCTGGGTTCGTTCCCGGGGCTCTACATCGCGGGGAACGCCTATCGCGGCGTATCGGTGGGCTCGATCGTGGAGGACGCGGACCGCGTCGCGGGGTGGCTCCTGCACGCCGCGCGGTGACGTGCGGCCGCGACCGGCGCCTGCACGCCGCGCGGTGACGTGCGGTCGCGGGTTTCATTTCCCCTCGTATTCGCAGCGCGCTTCGCAGGTCTCGTGGACCGTGATCTTCACGAGCGCGGGGAGCGCGGGTTCGAGCTTCTCCCAGATCCACCGGGCGAGGTTCTCCGACGTCGCGTTCTCCAAGCCGGGCACCTCGTTCAGGTAGCGGTGATCGAGCTCAACCTTGATCGGCTCGACCAGGCTCCCGATGACGCCGTAGTCGAGGAACCAGCCGGTTTCGGGATCAACCTCCCCTTCCACCGTGATCTCGACCCGGAAGGAGTGCCCGTGGAGCCGGCGGCACTTGTGTCCCTCCGGCGCCTTGGGAAGCAGGTGCGCGGCCTCGAAGGTGAAATCCTTGGTCAGGCGGACGCGCATGCGAACCCCTCTCCGACGAGCCCATGCGACGGCATCAATGCAACCCCACCATCTTGTGGGTTTGCGGGATCAGCCGCGCTTCCGGATAGCGGTCCCAGGGCCACCACTCGAAGATCCGCCGCGCGTCTCCCCGTTCGTGCTCGGGTTGAAGCACGATCGCGCCCTCGTAACGGAGCAGCTCCAGAAGGCGTACCGCGTCGGAGACGTCCTCCCGGGTCTGCAGGACGAACTTGAACTGGCGCCGCGCGTCGGGGAGCTCGAGATAACGCCTCAGCGTGGGTGCCTGCGCCTCCACGACGTCCCCCTCGAATGTTTCGGCGCTCCTCCCCTTCGGAGCCACCGTCCAGAAATCGATCGCGTCGAACAGCGCCTCGACGACCCGGGCGCCGCTCGTCTCGATCGAGATCCAATACCCGGCCGACTTCAACTCGCGGATGAGCCAGAGGAGCCCCGCGCGAGGAGCCACGACCGGTTCCCCGCCTGTGAGGCAGATCCGGCGGGCGGCGGCGAAGGCGAGCACGCGGTCCCTCACCTCGCCCGGAGTCATGACCTCGTACTTCCCCACGCCCGTGTGGGTCAGCGCCTCGGGCTGGTCGCACCAGACGCAGCGGAGCGGGCAACCGTAGAATCGGACGAAGACGGTGCGCTCCCCGACGTGCAGACCTTCCCCTTGCACGGAGAGAAAGATTTCGTTGATCCTGAAATCCGGTAATTCTTGCACGCCTGGATGATACCGCTTCCGTTGGCTTCCGGGTTAGGGGGCTCGGGGCCGAAAAAGCGCGCCGGGAAAGGGCAAAGGGGGCCTCCCCGCGTGCCCGGTTTCGGCGGCGTTGACTCGAAAAACCCTACTCCGTAGAATCGCCGACTATTGGTTCGGGCACACGGCGCCACGGCGCCATCGGGGGAGCATGGAAGCCATGGAAAAGACCACGTACGCGAACCTTCCCATCAACCACAGCGAAGCGCCCATCCGTCTCTTCAAGTCCGACGTTCTCGAGTTTTTCACCCACATCCATCCCCTCGCGGTGCTGCTGCTCTTCGTCCCGGTTGTGCTCTTCTTCATGATACGGGCCTGTCTCTCGGGGACTCAGGCTCCGCTTGCGCCGATCTTCGTCGCCTATGCCGCCGGGATCTTCGTCTGGTCCTTGAGCGAGTACGTGCTCCACCGTTTCGTGTTCCACTACGAGCCGACCCAGCCGTGGCTCCAGCGCGTGTGGTATCTGATCCACGGTGTCCACCACGAGCAGCCCCAGTGCAAGACCCGCCTGGTCATGCCGCCGATCCTCAGCATCCCGCTCGCGCTCCTCTTCTATGGGCTGTTCCGGCTCGTGGTCGGAACGGTCCTCGGAATGCCGCGCCTGTCCGGCCCCGCGTTCGCGGGGTTTCTCACGGGCTACCTCTTCTACGACATGATCCACTACGCGGAACACCACCTCTCGATGCGCTGGGGCTTTCTCAAGTACCTCAAGCGCTACCACCTCCGGCACCATTTCAAGAATCCGAACCACGGCTTCGGCGTGAGCTCTCCGGTCTGGGATGTGGTGTTCCGGACGAAGCCCAGGGATTCCTGACCTCCTGGTTTGATCCAGCCAGGGACGGGGTCGGGTCTCCGGCGGACCGGTTTTCGTTCCCGCGGATGCGGCGCCGACGGACTATACTGACGCCGTGGAAGCTCTTGCCGCGGTCGGGAACCGTGTACGCCGTGTCCTGGAAGTGGTCCAGGACGTCACGCTGTTCTGTGTCTCGGTGCTCCGCTCCGCTTTCTCCCCTCCGTACTACAAGCACGAGATTGTCGAGCAGATCCACTTCTCGCTGATCGGTTCTCTGTTCATCGTGATGTTCTCCGCCCTGGTCGCCGGCCAGGCGCTCGCGATCCAGCTCGCGCGCGAGCTGGCGAAAACCGGAGCGAAGTCGGAGCTCGGCCACTTCATGGTCATCTCGTCCGTGCGCGCGCTCGGTCCCGTGCTGACCGGCATCGTGGTGGCTTCGCGGATGTCGGCCGGAATCACCGCGGAGCTCGGGACGATGAAGTCGAGCAACCAGATCGACGCCCTGGTCGCCTTCGGAACCGACCCGATGAAGCGGCTCGTGGCTCCGAGGATGATCGGCCTCTGGATCGCGCTTCCAATCCTGACCATCATCGGGGACACGCTGAGCGTCATCGGCGGCGGGTTCATCGGCCTCGGCTACCACATCACGCTCCAGTCCTACTACAACGGCGTCACCAAATACCTCACCCCGTCGAACCTGCTCGTCGGCATGATCAAGCCGGTCTTCTTCGCGATCCTGATCACAACGGTCGCCTGCTGGAAGGGCCTCACCTCCGAAGGAGGCGCCAAGGGCGTCGGCCGCGCCACGACCGAATCGGTCGTCATCTCCTCGGTGGGGATCCTCGTGACCGATTTCATCTGCACGAAGCTCATTTTCCGGATTCTGGGCTGGTGAGCCGATGATCGAATTGCCGATGATCGAGTTCCGGAACGTGTATTTCTCGATCGACGAGAAGGATATCCTGACCAACGTTTCGTTCACCGTTCCGCGCGGACAGACGAGGGCCATCCTCGGCCCCTCGGGGTCGGGGAAGAGCACCATCCTGCGTTTACTCCTGGGACTCTGGCGGCCGGACTCGGGAAATATCTTCGTGAACGGGGAGGACATCACGCAAGCGACCCCCGAGCGTCTGCGCGAGATCCGGAAGATGATGGGGATCGTCTTCCAGCAAGGGGCTCTCTTCGACTCGATGACCGTTGGAGAGAACGTGGGCTACACCCTGCTCGAGGACAAGCACGACGAGGAAGAGATCGAGAAGGCGGTCGAGACATATCTGACTCGAGTCGGGCTCGACCCGGAGCTCCGGGATCGCATGCCGGACGAGCTCTCGGGGGGAATGCAGCGCCGGGTCGCCATCGCGCGCGCGCTCGCCGCGCGCAACCCTGAAATATTGCTCTACGATGAGCCGACGACCGGTCTCGACCCCCAGAGCGCCGAGCGGATCACCGATCTGATCAACGATTTGAGGGACCGGCTGGGCAAGACCTCGATCATGGTTACGCACGATATTGCCGATGCATTCAAGGTGGGAAATCGGATCACGGTGCTCGATCGGGGCATCGTCGTGTTCGAAGGTACGCCGGCCGAATTGAATTCGGCGGACAACCCGTTCATCGCGGAGTTCTTGGCGCCCTTCCGAAAGGCCGTGGCCGCAGCGACCCGGCGCATGGAGTCCGGCCCGCCTCCGTCCGACCCGGGACGCGGCGAGTTCGGCGGGTCCAGGCCGCAACCAGGGGGATCCGTTTGAAGCGAACCGGCCGCGTTCCGTTCATGGAGCTCCAGATCGGCTTCTGGGTGCTCGTGGCCCTCGGGCTCGTGCTGTGGGCCACGTTCCAGTCCGGGACTATCAAGTTCTTCTCGCGCGAGGAGAAGATCCACCTCGTCTTCGAAAGCGTCGGTGGCCTCGAGGAGGGCGCGACGGTGCGTCTGAACGGCGTGCCGGTCGGCCACGTTCGGGACATCTCGCTGGAGAAGGGCGGAAACGACGTGGTCGTGGAGCTGGGTGTGAAACGCGGCACGCGCGAGAGGCTCCACCAGGGTGCGACCGGGCGCATCACCTCCACGGGGTTTCTCGCGGAGCTTTACGTCGAGCTGCATGGGGGCGATCCCACGCGGCCGTTGATCCAGAGCGACCGCGAGATCGCGGTCTCCTCGGCACCCGATCCCAGTCTGGCCATGAGGAAAGTGCAGTCGATCACCGACAGCCTCACGGTGCTTCTCGGGAATCTGAACATCGCGGGGCGGGCGCTCGGCAGCGGGCGCGGCACGCTCGGGCGCCTGGCGCAGGACGAGCGCCTCTACCGGGAGCTCGTAGATCTGAGCCGGAACGCGAACGTGCTCGCCGCCAAGATCGACGTGAACCAATCGCGCGTGTCGAACCAGCTCTACGTCCTCGCGGGTTCCCTCGACAGCCTCGTGCAGAGGATGCAGCACGGCCCAGGAACGATCGCGCAGCTCATGAACGACGCCACGCTGCATCAGAAACTGACGTCGAGCACGGCGCGCGCCGACTCGATCCTGGGCGCAATCGCATCGGGCCGAGGGACGTTCGGAAGGCTCTACGCGGATTCGACACTCTACGACGACACGAAGGCGCTGATGGCCTCGATGAAGCGTCTCATGGCGGAAATCGAGAAGGATCCCAAGAAGTATTTCAAGTTCAGCATCTTCTAGCCTGCGCCGGGCCGGGCCGCTGGCGCGACACCCACCCTTCTACCGCACCCACACGACCTTTCGATCGAACGCCTTCCCGCTCGCCAGCGCGCGGATCCAGTAGACCCCGCTCGAGACCGGCCGGCCCCTTGCGTCCCTTCCGTCCCACACGAGCGTCGTGGGTCCTGCCGCCGCCATCCCGTCCAGAAGCGCGCGGACTTCCCTCCCCGCGAGATCATAGACCGCGACGCGGGCGCGTCCCGGCGAGGGAAGGGAAAGCGTGAGGCTCGCGGTCCTGCCGGCCGGATTGGGACGCGGGGCGCTCACCGCCACGACCGGTGCCAAGGCCTCCGAATTGTCGGCGCCCGCCGGCGTCAGGGCCGCGTCGTAGAACTCGAAGTCGTCGATCGCGGCCTCCACGATTCCCTCCGGTGGTTGATCCTGCGCGATGAAGCGGACGCGCACCGTCGAAGAGGGCGTGATGTAGTCACGCACCCGGAAGGTGTCGTGCCGCCACGCGGGCTGGCTCGTCCGGATCGTGCGGACCTTGACCCAGTTCACCCCGTCGGCGGAAACGTCGATGAGGAAGGAATCGGGCTCTCCGGGAGAGTTCATGAAGAACCAGCGGGCGAAATGGACGTGAGGATCGGCCATCGCCGCCATGTTGAGCGCCGGCGTCGTGAGGGTGGTCCTCCCGAAGTCGATGTCGCTGTTTCCGGGCGCCTGTCCCGGGATGCCGTTCGCCGTGACGAAGCAGAAACCGCCGCTCCCGGGCGTGTGGTCGTCCTCCGGCTGGACGGGCCCGGACGCGAGCGAACCCTCCGACGGCTCCTCGTGCTGCGGAGCCCGGTGCGGAGATCCGCTCTCGTAGAGCGACGCCGCGAGGCGCGCCACCGGGGATGGGCTCCCTTGCGACGTACCCACCGGATCGGCGCGCTCCCACAGGCCCGAGGTCGCACCGTCCCC
>DASXQO010000056.1:0-1513 GCA_036507115.1 Candidatus Eiseniibacteriota bacterium
TCCGGCGACCGCGGATGCGGTCCGTCCGGTCGGAGGTGCGACCGGCGCTCCGCCCGCGTCGCAGCCCGCCCGCGCCGACCGTACCCAATCCAAAGGAATCCAAGTGAGCGAGCAAGGCTACCCGTCCGTCGATCTCGAAAGCTATCTGAACGCGCGGGACCGGAAGGGCGGGAAGCGCGTCGTCCGCGATCGCTCGGGCGGAATCGCGCTCGTCCGGGAAGACGCGTTGAACCTCGATCTCTTCCGCGCGAACGGCGTCCCGCTCCACAACGTGGGGCGCCGCTTCCGCGTCGTCGGCGAAGACGGCATCACCGAGCAGGAACGCTGGATCGCCCCCTTCGACGTGATCCACCGCTCCCGCGAGAATCCGAAGAACTTCGACGGCTTGAAGCTCCCGCTCGGCGAGCTCGTCCACGACCACGGGCTCTATCTGAAATTCGCTCCGGGCATCGCGGAGCTGGGCGTGAACGACCGCGGGGACGTACTCTTGAGATGCGGCGCGCCGGACGATTCGACGGCCGGGCCGGTCTGGAACGCGTTCAACACGGTGATTACGGGGCGCGCGAAACGGCTCGTTACCCGCCTGACGATCGATGCGCACAAGGAGGACGTGAAGGAGGCAGGTGCCTGGCTCAGGGCTCTCGAAGCCGTCTCCAAGCAGAAGACCCTGGTCAGCCGCTTCTCCTGCGCGGGGGTGCAGTACACGCACAAGGGGAACGTTCCCTATCTGAAGAAGACCTCCCAGACGAATTTCTTCCCGCCGCAAGACCCCGAAATGAAGGTCATCGAGAAGCAGATCGAGGAGCGCTTCCGGGACCGCGGAGCGCACAAGGCCCCGCGCGTCACCATCCTCTCGCTGATGAACGTGCCGCGGAACGAGCCCGAGTACGCGAAGTTCCTCGCGAAGCTCCGGCGGGCGCGGGTGCCGGCGGCGAAGGTGGGCCTGCCGGCGCGGTTGCGCGATTCGCGCTTGTACGACCCGGAGTCGAAGGCGGTCGTGACCTCGAACTTCGTCTATTTCTGCCCGCTGTCGGAGCTGGGGGACGAGGTCACCATCCTCACGGTGAACACCGACTACCACGGCGAGGTGAAGAGCCGCGGCGTGCTCTCCCCCTTGATGGCGATTCTTTCCAAGGTGGACATCATCTCGGCGCACGCGGGCGCCGCGGTCCTGAACCGCGAAGGAACGGCGACCACCTTCACCGGACCGACGGGAACGGGCAAGACGACCGCCGGCGCCTTCTGGGCCGAGCGGAACGAAGTCTACCGGCGTCTCGAGCTAAAGCGCCGCTACCGGATCGATCTCGAGCGCGAGGGTCTGGAGGGGAATGCTCTGGAGGATAAACTCGCGCGGACGTTCCCCGAAATCGGAATCCTTTGCCAGGAAGACTGGATCGAAATATTGAAAGACTCGAAGCGCGGGTGGGTCTTCTGGTCCACCGAGCGCTGCCTCTACGCCCGCACCGGCGGCTTCCCCGGACTCAAGTTCGTGCTCTCCGAGAACGAACCGATC
>DASXQO010000057.1:0-20732 GCA_036507115.1 Candidatus Eiseniibacteriota bacterium
TTCTCGCCGACCTTCTTCCCGAGCTGCTTCGTCGCGGTCTCCATGAGCTGCTGGGTGTTGATCGTGATCTTCGGCGCGCGATCCAGTCCCGTGATCTTGACCACGACCGGAAGTCTTCCCTCGGAGTCACGCGCGTACTGCGCGAGCTTGGCGAGCACCGTGCTCCCCTTGACCCGATTCGGCGCGAGCCGCAGGAGCAGGTTCAGATCGAGGACGTGGTCCAACCCGACCGACCCGGTCATTTCCGCTTTGTCCTCTCCGAGGTCGCCGCGGGCCTGGTCGATGACGAGCTTGTTGCCGACAATGCGCACGGTATGGCTTGCCTTGGTCACCGGAACGTCGGACTGCTGGGTGATTCCGAGCGATCGGGCGATCGCGATGAGGGTCGGCGAAACCTTGACCCTCCCGTCCTCCAGGGATCCCTTGAGGAGACCCTTCAACGTGTCGTTCGGGCGCGCGCTTGGAAAGCCTTCTCCGGTCAGGTCCACGACCCCGCTCATGAACCCGGTCACCGCGGAGGAGAACGGAATCGTCCCGGCGGCCACCTGCTCGACCGGCGCGCGCTTGACGTCCATGTGGAGCGCGTAGCTCGGCTTCTCGAACGGCCTCTGGATGTTCAAGGAACCTTCGAAGGTGCCCGTGCCGATCGCGCCCTTGATGGGCTGTGCGACGAGGTCCTTGCCGTCGTACCGGACCGGCGTCGAGATATTCGTGGCGCGCATCCCGCCGGAGCGCGCCTCTCCGATTTCCACGAGACCGGTGAAGGCTCCGATCGGAACGGGAAGCTTCGTCGGAGGCGGCGCGACGACTTTCGTGGGGGCCTTGTTTCCTACAGGAGGCGCCCATTCCTCCGCGACGAACCGGTCGAGCGCGATCCGGAACGTGCCCGTGCTGAGCGGCTTTCCGGCCGTCAGCGTGCCGCTCACGTTCATGCTCGACGAGCCGACCCTCGCCTTGAGGGAGCGGACGTTCGCCCCCGCTTCCGTCCCGTCGGCGTCGAATTGAAGCCCGCGCACGGGATGCGCGAGCCCCTGCACCGTCCCGTCCATGCCCGAGCCACGGATGAACCAGTGGACCGTAGGCTTCGCGGGAGGCCGGAGCTCGAAGGAAACGCGGCACTCCAGATTCCCCGAACGCCACGTCGGCGTGTTGGGCAGGAGCCCGTTCAGCCGGGTCGCGGGAGCGCGCAGGACCAGGGTGCCCGACGTGCTGCCACCCGGCGCGAGGAGCCCCTTCGCCGCGAAGCCGAGCGCGACCCCCGAGCCCGCGCCGCTGCCGGTGGCGGTGAAGGTGCGGTCGGCCCTGGTTTTCCAGACGGTCCGAACCTGATTGATGAGGAACGCATTCTCCTTCGCGCGAACGGAGAGTCCGCTCACGAGGAGCGTTCCATCGGTAACGATGCCCGGCGCGCGGCCTCCCGCGTGGATGTCCCACGACGCCGTCCCCTCCCATTTCGCGGGCAGACTCCCGGAGACCGCCCGGAACACGCGGTCGCCGGAGTCGAGCTTCTGAGGCTTCCCCGTGAGGCGGAGATCGACTTCGGCGGCGCCGCTCGCTCCGGTTTCCCTCTTGGGAAAGCGCACCGTGCCCGTGACCGCGCTCGTCAGCGGCCCGACGTCGAGCGAGCCGCGCGTGACTTTGAGAATCCCGCTCCCGGCCCTCGATTCCAGGGCGGCGTCGAGCGCGAGCGGAGACGGCAGCGGCACCGAGGCGGCCGCGGCCGACGGCTTCCAGTAAAGGCTTTCCGCCTTCGCGGAGACCTGGATCGCGGTGGGCGCGTCGAAGGATCCCTTAAGCTCGACGTTGCCCTCGAGCCCCTTCAGCTCCGTGCCGCTTCCGGCCGCGTCGCGGGTACGGACGTTGAGATTGTGGAAGTCGAAGCGGGGGACCTGAATCCTGAAGCGGGGCGCCGGGATCGATTCCGCAGCGGCCTCCGGCTGCGGCGGTTGCTCGTACATCGTGATCCAGGCTCCGTCCAGTTTCGCCGAAGAAACTTCCACGCGGCGGAAGAGAAGCGGGATCAGCTTCATCCGGACGAAGACCTCGTTCGCGCGCAGGTCGGTCCGGGGATCTCCGGTGGCGGGGACGCGGATCGCGAGCCCTTCAAGGTTCACTCCGATCGACAGCCCCTTGAATGCGGGTGTCATGCGCGTCCAGCGCACCGCGGCCCCCTTGACCTGGGAGACCTGGATGCGCGCCTGCCGATCGATCCAATCGCGCGGCATCAACGACCAGGCGAGCGCGAACACGAGAGCGGCGAGCCCCGCCGCGGTGAGGACCGCGATCATCGCGATGCGGACGGCACGATTCACGCGCGGCCTCCGCTTCCCTGAGGCTTCGCAGGCGAACCTTCGTAGAACGACCGGATCTCGGAGGCGACGCGGTCCGCCTGCTCCGGCGCGAGGCCGGGATAGATCGGGAGCGACAGCACCTCACGGGCGAGACGTTCCGACACGGGGAACGCGTCCGTTGCCAAGCCCAGGTGCGCGAAGCAGGGCTGCGCGGGCACGGTCCTCGGGTAGTAGATCCGGGTCGCGATCCCGCGCTCCCGGAGGTGCGCCGCCAGCGCGTCGCGCAACGGCGCCCGGATCGTGAATTGGTGGTAGGTGTGGATCGCGCTCTCCGGATCCGGGGGGAGCCCGACCGGCGACCCCGCGAGCCCGTTTCGATACCGCGCCGCGAGGGCCCGCCGCTCCTCGGTCCAGGCAGGCAGACGCCGGAGCTTGGTACGCAGGAACGCCGCCTGGAGCGCGTCCAGCCTCGCGTTCGTGCCGAGCGCCACGTGCGTGTACTCCCCCGCGTCGCCGTGCACCCGGAGGAGTCTCGCGCGGGCGGCCATGGCCGCGTCCTGGGTGAGGATCGCGCCGCCGTCCCCGAGGGCTCCGAGATTCTTCGTCGGGAAGAAGCTCAGCGCGGCCGCGGCGCTCGCCGTCCCCACCGGACGGCCCGCTTCACTCGTGCCGATCGCCTGCGCCGCGTCCTCGAGCACGGGGATCGAACGCCGGGCTCCGATCTCGAGGAGCGGCGCCATGGCGCAGGAGAGCCCGTAGAGGTGCACCGCCATGATGGCGCGCGTGCGGGACGTGATCGCCGCTTCCACCTTCGCGGGATCGAGACCCAAGCGCTCCGGCTCGACGTCCACGAACACGGGGCGCGCGCCGAGCGAAGTGACCGCGCTCGCGCTCGCGAAGTACGTGAACGCGGGCACGATCGCTTCGTCCCCGGGTCCCAGACCCAGCGCGAGAAGCGCGATCGAGAGCGCCGCGGTGCCGGAAGCCGTGCCGACCGCGTGCGTGACCCCGCAGGCGGCGGCGAGTTCCTTCTCGAAGGCGTCGTGCTCGGGCCCGAGAATGAACTGGCCGGAGCGCAGCACCCGCTCGAAATCCCGGATCAGCTCCTCCTCCAGAGGACCGTGCACGGCGCCGAGGTCGAGCAGAGGAACCGGCGAGAGAAACGACGTCTTCATCTCAGGGGAGCTTCGTCGCGTCGCGAGCCATCACGACCGGCTGGTGCGCGCTCAGATCCACCTTCCGCTTCTTCAGCGAGGGAAGGTAGGCGGGATCGATGAAGTAATACACGAGACTCGCCTGCGCCCGCTTCGCCTTCGCCGGGATCTCGCACCACTCGACCGCGGCGCTGTCGGCCGCGACCTCGGCCTGGTGAGCGATCGCGCGCGCGAGCCACTTGGGGACGGGGGTCACGCCCTTGGCGTCCGCATAGCGGATGCCGTACGTCTGAACCTCGGTCGTGCCGAGCGATTCCCCCGCGGCGCCGAAGAAGGAGACCGTAAGCCTAATCACGCGCATCCCTCCCCCACCGCCCGGGAGCGAATGACCCACGCGGCGATTCCGCACGGTGAGTCTCAGGCGGCCCTTTTCCACGGAGGCCTTGAGGGTCGCCACCGAATCGAGCACGCCCGGCGTGTGCGCGGCGCGAAAGCTGTGCGCGTGGACCTTCTCGCGGTTCTTCTTCGATATCTTGGGAGCGGCCTGCCCCGCGTAGGGAGGCATGTGGCAGTCCTGGCATTGCTTGCCCTGCGAGGCCGCCTCCGACTTCTTCCATCGGCTGTAGGTCGTTTCGATCGGGACTCCCGTCCCGCCGGCCGCGTGCTCGTGGCAGGCCGCGCAGAATTCTCCCTTCGTGTGGATTTCGCTGTAGACGAAGCCGTGCGCGCTCCCCGGGTCGGAATCCTTGTAGGGACCGCGCATGAGGAGCGGATCGCTCGCGTCGAAGGTGTAGGAAGCAGGTAACGGCGAGGGGTCCACGGCGGTCACGTTGTGGCAGAAGTTGCAGGTGACGCCTTCCTGGCTGACCGGCGATTCGAATTTGTAGTCCGCCGTGACCGCTGCGGCCGGCGCGTGGCACGCGACGCACGAAGCCAGCACGCTGTCTCCGAGGGCGGCCTTCGCGTCGGTGAGGAACGCCTGAAACACGGGGTTCTTCCAGGATTTCGCCATCGCGGAAGTCTCCCACTCGCGGCGGATCGGTCCGTGGCACGCCCCGCAGAAGCGCGCCGGACGGAGGTCCTGCGCCGAAGCCTCCCCCCCGCCGCACGTCATCGAGCACGCCACGGCGAAGGCGAAGAGCACCCGTCGCGAAGCCCGCATCCGCCCGAGAAACGTCGCGGACGCCCCCGTCACGAGCGGTTCCCCTTCGTCGTCCGGTTCGGGACCGCGCTCGTGGCGGCGGTCGCCTCGAGGTGGGCCGCGCGGATCTCCTCCATCAGCGCCTCCCGCTTGGTGTAGAGCCTCCGGAGAGGCCGCGCCGGCCGCTTGCTCAGCGCGTAGGCGGTCAGGATCGGGAGGGCGATCGTGGAGTCGACGTAGGCGACCACCGCGTCGGGCAGCCGGTTCGGATCGATCTTTCCCCAGCTCACCGCTTCCCCGGGGGTCGCGCCCGACAGCCCGCCGGTATCCACGCGCGCGTCGGTGATCTGGAGAAAGTAGTCGTGGCCCGCCTCGGCGATCCCAAGGACTTCCTGGATCTGGGGCTCGGTCTGGAGGGCGAAGTTCTTCGGCGACCCGCCCCCGAGGACCAGGATCGCGCTCTTCCCTCCCGATTTCTTCGCGCCGTGGACGATCGCCGCGGTTTCGTTCACGTCGCGGAAGACGTCCCATTGAATAGGCTCCCCGCTCAGGGCGAGCGCGGCGGCGTTCATTCCGATCGAGCTGTCGCCGGGCGAGGAAGTGTAGACCGGCACGTCGAGCGCATGGGCCTGTGCCAAGAGCGACGTCTCCTTTTGACCGAGCGCCTTTTCGCGCTCGAGAACGTAGCGTCCCGCCCGGTGATGGAACTCGGCGGTCCCCATCGGCTTCCGGAATTCCGGCGATCGCAGGACTTCGCGGAAGAACGCGTCGGTCGAGAGGAGCACCTCGTAGTCGAAAAAGATGTCGAAGATCCGAACGATGCCCTGATCGCGAAGCTCGACGTCGTCCACGTCGCTCCGGCCCTGATGCATCGTGAGGCCGATGCCGAAATGGGTGTCGTGGTAGAGATTCGCGCCGGTCGAGACCATCCAGTCCACGAATCCGGACTTCAACAGAGGAATCAGGCATGATCGGCCGAGTCCCGCGGGCGTGAGCGCGCCGCTCAACGTCAGCCCGACCGTGACGTCCGGCTCGAGCATCCGCTCCACGAAGAGTCGGCAGCCCTCGCGCAGGCGCGCCGCATTGTAGGCGAGGAACGCGGTGTCCACCATCTGCTCGACGGTCATCCCCTTCACGACCGGATCGGGCGCGATCTTGGGTCCCTTCTTCACCGCGGTCTTTTTCGTCCCCATCACGCGCGCCCGTAGATGGGCACGAGCGCGCCCGAGGTAGCGCCCGCGCCGCGCGATGCCAGATAGGCGAGCAGGCCCGCGACGGAGTCCGGCGAGACCCACGTCGAAAAATCGGCGGACGGCATCGCCGCCCGGTTCGCCGGCGTATCGATCATGCTGGGGAGCACCGCGTTTGCCGTGACGCCGCTCTTCTTCAGCTCTTTCGCGAGGGTCTGCACGAGCGCGTGGAGACCGAGTTTGGCGGCCGCGTAGGCCGCGGCGCCCGGGTAGCACTCGAGAGCGCCCCGCGAGGAGATGAAGAGGAGCCTTCCATCGGGCGCGCGCTTCAAATGAGGGATCGCGTGTTTCGCGGACCAGAACGCCGACACCAGATTCAGTTCGATCATGCCGCGTACCGTGCTTTCCTGCGCCTGTTCGACCGGCTCGCCGCCACGGTAGCCTCCTGCCAGGTGGACGAGCACTCGTAGAGCGCCGAAGCGCTCGACCGTAGAGCCGATCGCCTGCCGCACCGAGTCCTCCCGCGTCACGTCCGATCGGAGCCCGAGGAGCGCGCCCTCGCGCGCCGGGCGCTCATGCTCCCGCTTAAGCGCGTCCCACTCGTTCTCGGAGCGATAGGTGACGGCCACGCGGTATCCCTCTTCGAGAAAACGGTGCGTGACCGCCCGGCCCAGGGCCCCGGTTCCACCCGTCACGAACGCGGAATCCGACTCCATCTACGGTTGCCCTCCAAGCCTCATTGCGACTCAGACTTCGCAGTATACCGTGCGGCCTCGGCGACGCGCCAGAGCCCCGACCGCTGCGCCCACCCGATCGAATTGCCGCTCACGCGGACCTCGACGAGATCGTTCCGGACGCGGCCGATGCGAACGACTTCACCCGCGACGAGCAGGTACGGCGGAAGCGGTCTCTCGTCGGGCGCTCTCCCCACGTTCAGAACCTTTGCCACCACGACCGCTTCGGGGTGCCTCGCTTCCTCTCGCGCGCGAAGCAGCAGGGCGCCGCAGAACAAAACCCCCGCGGCGAAGGTCGCGGTTCCGCCGATGAAGAGCCTCCGCGATCCTTCATTTCGCGAGGCCGCCCAGACGAGCAGCGCACCCGCAAGGGCCAGCGCCGCGGAAAGCCACCCGGCCTCGGCGGCCGTAAGGGCGAGGGCGGACGGCGGGCGGATGGGCCCGTGCTCGCCCGATCCTTGAACCTCCTCGACGCGCGCCCGCGCGATCGCGAGATTGGTTCGGATATCGCGCGCGCGCGGATCGATCCGGCGCGCCGCGAGGAGGAACGCGACGGCGTGCCCCAGGTCCCCGCGGGAGAGCGCGTCGGTTCCCGCGTTGTAGAGGGCCGCCGCGTCGGCGCGCGCGGCCGGCGCGGAAGTCGCGGCGCTGTCGGCGCGCGCGGCCCGCGCGGATTTCGCCTCCGTCCGTGGGGTCCAGGAAACCGCCGTCGCCGCCGCCAGGGCGAGGATCGTGATCGCGCACCGGAGGCTCATGGCAAAAGCTCCCGGTAGAATCGCTCGAGCGTTTCCTTCACCTCGCGGATCGCCTGTTTCGCGTCGGTGCCTCGGGTCTCCGGGGGCGCGTACGCGATCGCTCCGAGCGAATCGAAGAGCGACTCCAGCGCCCTGATCTCGGCGTCCGCCGCCCCGCGCGATTTCAGCGTCCGGATTCGCTCCGTCCGCGCGAGTCCCGCGACCTCCGCGTCGTAGCGCAGGCCCACGCCGGCACGAAGCGCCTGCTCGGCGAGTACTACGGCCGCGGCGGGTTGGTTCCGCGACGCGAGCGCCTGTGCCCGGGAAAGGTCGCGCTCGAGGATCCGCTGAATCGACCGCAGGCGCACCCGGCGCGGGTCGCGCAAGCGCCGCCCTCTCGCCCTTCCGGTCGCGACCGCGGCGCCGTAGGCAAGAGCGGAGAGCGTCAGGAGGACAGCACTTCCCGCGGGTGGGTCCAGCGTAAGCGTCCCGAACGGACCCTGCGTCGTCCTCGGGGCGGCGATCGCCGGACCTCCGGGCTGTACGCGGCCGGGCCCCGGCTCGGCGGCGGTCCCGGGCAGGACGGTTACCTTCACGCGCTCCGAGCTCTGTGCGCGATACCGGTTGGCCTCGGGATCGAACCACACGAATTTGACCGGCAGGATTTCGAGGATCCCGGGCTGGTCCGCCACGAACGCGACATCGATCTCCCGTTCCCCGACGAGCCGGTCTCCGTTCCGGTCGATCCGGGTCGAGGATCCCGCCACGTACTGCCGGGACGCGCCGCGCGCGCGGATCTCGGGATCGCGGATCGTCGAGACGTTTCCCGTTCCGCGGATCGTGGCGCGCGCCGGGATCGGCTCTCCCGCGCCCGCCGTCATCCCATCCACACGAAGCGCGAGATGGAAATCTCCGACCGCGCCCTGGAATCCGGAAGGGGCCCCGCGCGGGAGGGGATCGACGACGATCGTGAGGGGATCGGTCGTGAGCGCGACGTCCTGAGCGACGACATCGGGCTGCGCGAGCATGCTCCAGGGGTCGGGAGGTTGGATCACGCGCGCCACGCGGCAGCGGATCCGGGCCGATCCGACCGTCAGGGTCCCCGTCCTCGTCGGGAAGAGCGCCGTGGGAATTTCCAGCGTCGCGTACTCGACGCCGCTCACCGTCGCCCGGCCCTGCCTCGACGGCCCCAGCCCCTCGGTCCAGAAGCCGCTCGTGCTCGGCGGCTTCCAGTCCACGTCGCCGAGGAGGTCCACGCGCGAGTAGAGCGTGAGTCTCAGAATGAGTTGCTGGTTCCAGAAGACTCGAGGACGGTCCACGGTCGCCTTCACGAAGAGTTCGGGCGACCCTCCGGAGGGACGGCCCGCCCGAGCGCCTCCGGCGGGCGGCGCGGCGGGAGTTCGTGTCGCTTTGGAGGCCGCGGACCGGGTCACCGTGAGCGTGAGCGGCGAAGTGCTGGCCCTCTCTCCCCCGGCCGAGATCCGGAGCGGAGGAATTTGAACGAGGCCGATACGATGCGGAATCAGCCGGTAGACCGTCGTGGAGGTACGCTCCACCCGGCCGTTCACGATCGAGAAATTCTGCGTGTCTCCGGCGCGCTCCACCGCGACCCCGGGAAGGACCGGAAGCGACACGGTGGGAAGTGCTAAGCCTTCGCCCCGGACGAGCACGGTCAGGTTGACCACCTCGTCCGGAGCGACCTGGTCGCGATCGAGGGTGGCGTCGATGGAGATCCTTCCGCTCGGCGAGCCACCGCCAAAGGCCGCGGGCGGGAGCCCAAGCTGGATCGGGGCCGACGCGAGCGCGAAGATCACGGCGGCCGCAAGCGCGCGCGCGGAGCTACCAGTCACGGTACCCGGTCTCCTCGTCGGGCCTCGCCTTCCCCTCCTGCCTCCGGGCGCGGCGCTCCGATTCCAGCGCTTGAAGCCATCGCTCCGCCTCCTCCTGGGTGAACTCTCCGGCACGCGGGCTCGGCGGCGGTTCCTTTGCGCCCGGACCCGGCCGCGGCATCACCTGCTGCGCTCCACCGGGAGCGGGGGGGCCCGCGCCGCCCGAAGGCGGCTCCTGCCTGCGTCCCGGACGCCCTTCGCGCATCCGCCGCAGCGCTTCCTCGAGGTTCCTCTTGGCGTCGAGATCGTCCGGTTTGAGCCTCAGCGCTTCCTTGTAGTACCCCGCGGCGCGGCCGTACTCCTTCGCGCGCATCGACAGATTTCCGAGATTGTATGCACCGGCTTCGCGGGCCGGATCTCCCTTGAGCCCCATCGCCTCCTGGAAGCGGATCGCCGCCGAGTCGGCTTCCCCTTTCCCGAGGTGCGCCAGCCCCTCATTGTAGGGGATGACCGCCGCGTCGGGCATGTCGGCGTGCCCGGCTTCGAGCGCCCGGAGCGCCTCCTCGAACCGGCCCTCCCTGAGCGCGCGCACTCCCCGCCGCGCGGGACCTCCCCACTCGTAGACGGCGCCGACGGTGGCCAGCGCGAGGAGGAGCAGCGCCGGAAGACGCCTCACCGGAGTCTCCTGCGTGGAACGAGCCGCTCCGCGACGAGCAGGATGATGGCCGCCGCCGCGAACCACGGAAACCGCTCGTCGTACGCGCGGATGGTCCGTCCCCTTGCCTCGTACGTTCCACCCGAGCGGATCGGGTCCGCGAGACGAAGCGAAGCGCGCCCGGTCCCGTCCGCGCGCTCGTACCTTCCGCCCCCCGCCCGCGCCAGACTCTGGAGCGTCCTCTCATCCAGTCGCGTGATCACCACGTTTCCCTGCGGATCGCGCTTCACGCCGCGGACGGCGCCGGTGGTATCCACGACCGGGATCGTGGTCCCCTGGGTCGTGCCGAGCCCGATCGTGTAGAGCTTCGCGACGGCCCGCTTCACCTCGTCCAGGGCCCGCTGAGGATCCCCTTCGAGATTCTCTCCGTCCGAGAGAAGCACGACGACCCGGGGCCGGTCCCCCGGACGCGTGAGCAGGCGGCCGGCGCGCTCGAGCGCGAGACCCAGATTCGAGCCGGGCCGGTCGAGGTCGCTCGTGCTCGCGGTCTCGACGAGCGAGGCGAGCCCCTCGCGGTCGGTGGAGAGCGGGCTCATGATCCGAGCCGATCCCGCAAACTCCACGAGCCCGACCTGCGAACCCTCGAGCGCGCCGAGCAGGGAGAGCGCTTCCCGTTTGGCGGCCGAGAGCCGGTCGGGACGGACGTCGCGGGCATCCATGCTCCGCGACACGTCGAGCGCGATCACCGCGTCCACTCCCTGCGTCGTCGTGGTCACAAGCCGGAAGCCCGCCTGCGGCCGCATGAGTCCCAGTACGGCGAGCGCCAGGGCCGCGAGGGTCAGCGCGGTGCGCCAGAAGCGCGCGCGGGGTCCCGCCTCGCCGCTCAGGGCTCGCAGCGCCTCAGGGTCGCCGAGCGCCCGCTCGGTGCGGCGGCGTTCGCGGCCGGCAGCGAGCGCGAGCAGCGCCACGGCGATCACGACCCAGAGCAGATGCACGAGCTGCGGCGTAGACCAGCGCATGAGGGCCTAGGGGTACCGGTTGAGGAGCGTGAGCCCGACGGCGAGTTCCAGTCCGAGAAGCGCCGCGCCCAACGCTAAGACGAGGGGCCCCATTTCGGCCCACTTCGTATAGGAACGGGTTTCGACGCGCGAGGGTTCCAGGGCGCCGATCTCCCGGTACACCTGGCTCAGGAGCTCCGCCGTGGTCGCGCGGAAATAGCGGCCTCCGGTTTCGCTCGCGACGGCGCGGAGCGTCGCCTCGTCCACCTCGGAGGCCACCCAGACGTAATGCCGTCCGAGGAGGGGATCATCGACCGGGAACGGAGCCATTCCCTGGGCTCCGGCGCCGATCGCGTAGATCCGGACCTGGACGGCCTTCGCGAGCTTGGCCGCGGTGACCGGATCGATGGCGCCCGCGTTGTTGATTCCGTCCGTGAGCAAGATCATCACCTTGCTCTTCCCCGGCGCCTTGTGCAGCCGCTCCGCCGCCAGGGCGATCGCCGAGCCCACCGCGGTCCCGTCCGGGAGCTGCCCGAAGTCCAGTCCGTCGATCAGCCCGCAGAGCCCGTCGTAGTCGAGCGTCAAGGGCGAGATGAGCTCGCTCTGCCCCGCGAAGGCGACGAGACCGATCCTATCTTGCCGCCTTCCGCGGACGAACTCCTTCGCCACCTGCCTCGCGACGAAGAGGCGGTTTTTCGGGCGGAAGTCTTCGGAGCGCATGCTTCCGGAAACATCGATCACGAGCATGATTTCGATCCCTTCGCTCACCACCTCGCGGATCTCGCGTCCCCCCTGCGGCCGGGCGGCGGCGATGAGGATGAGCCCGACCGCGAGAGGCCGGAGCGCCGGCCACAGGCGCGCCGCGCGCGCGCGGATCCCGATCGTGGGCGGAAGCGCCGCGAGGCTGGAATAACCCAGCTCGGGCTCGCGCCACAGGGGCTTCCGGCGGGCGAGCCAGAACGCGACCACGAACGGGACTAGAAGAAGGAGGTACCACGGCTCGGCGAAGCGCATGGTCAGCGGACTCCGGAATCCGCGCCGGCCGGCCGCGATGCCGCCTCCGCCGCCTGCGTCAGGGCGGGCGCGGCCACCAGCCTTCCGGAGATCGATCGCGCCTGACGCAGGATCGACCTCGCCTCCGATTCCTCGTCTTCGAAGCGACCGAACTTGGCGAGGTCGGCGCGCCGGAGGGCCGCGATCAGATCCTCCCGGCCGCCGGCGAGCACGTTGGGCGCGCGCGCGAGCTCGCGGTCGAGCTCGGTCGTCGTGAGATCGGGTGCCGGCACGCCGGTCACCGCCGCGGCGTACGTGCGCAGCGCGAGCGCAAGCCGCTCGTAGAAGACGTCCCGCGGGAGCGTCCTCAATTCGCTCTCGAGCGCTGAGAGCGCGCGATCCAGGATCGCCTCGGCGGGCTCGGGAGGCGCCGACACCACGGAACTTCGCCGTCGACCGCGCGTGCCGAGCCACCGGCGGATCAGGAACACGAGCGCCGCACCGAGGAGAAGTGCCACGAGAGCCGCGACGGCGTAATCCACCGGCCGAAGCGGCGGGTCCATGGGTCCGCGGTCGGGACGGATCGACCCGGTCGCGGCCGCCGTGAGCGAATCGACGAAGAGGGTGTCGCGCGGGAATTCGAGCGTGTCGGCCTTGCCCCCCACCGTCACCGGCAGGAACGCCTGGGGCAGCTCGAGCGCCCCGAGATCGAAGCCGCGAAGCGTGTACTCGCGCGACCACACGACTCCGCCGCGCCCGGCCGCCAGGACTGGGGGCTTCGAGGCGTCAAGCTGTAGGGACGCCGGAGATTCCTGCATCCGGACATCCCCCGGCTTGGCGCCGGGGCCGAGCGATGCCGTGAGCCGCCACGCGATCCGGTCCCCCAGCGTGCCGCGCGCGGGGGAAAGCTCGCTTTTCAGGAGGACGTGAGCGTTCCCCACCGTCTCGTCGCGCTCGAGAACGCGGCGCGGTGCATTTCCCTGCATTCCAGCGCAGCCGGCGAGGATGCAAGCGACCGCGGCGAGGACGAAGGCGGCCGCGGCGAGGAGCGTCGTTCCGATGCGCGAGCGACCCGTGGGGGACACGGAGTCAGCCCCGGATCGTGCGTTGCTCGAAATGCCGGACCAGCTCGGGAGCGACTGGGGAATCGCACGTAACGCGGATCCGGTCGGCGCGGGCGCGCTGGAGCGACTCCTTGAGTGCGCGGAGCCGGCGCGCGCGCAGACTCCGCCATTCCCGGCGGGCGGCCGACACGCCCAGGTCCGTCATCCGCGTCGCGCCGGTTTCCAGATCCCGCGCGTAGATCAGACCCCGGTCCGGAATCGATTCCTCCAGGGGATCTTCGACTTCGACCGCGACGATTTCGTGGCGGCGCGCGAGGAGCTTCAACGGCCGCTCGAACGATTCCGCGAACCAGTCGGAGATGACGAAGAGCACCGCGCGCCGGCGCAGGACCCTACCCAGAAAGGCGAGCGCCCCCGGGAGGTCGGTCCCCGTGCCCCGCGGCTCGAAGGCGACCAGCTCGCGCACGATCCGGAGCGACCGCGCGCGGCTCTTCGACGGAGGAAGGTAGAGCTCGATCCGATCGGTAAAGAGGAGCAACCCCACGCGGTCGCGGTTCCGGCTCGCGGCGAGGGCGACCAGAGCGCCGGCCTCCGCCGCGGTGTCCCGCTTCGTCTTCGCCCGGCTCCCGAAACGGAGCGAGCCCGAGAGATCGAGGGCCAGGACCACCGTGAGCTCCCGCTCCTCATCGAACCGTTTCACGAAGGGACGTCCGTGCCGCGCGGTCACGTTCCAATCGATCGAACGGACGTCGTCCCCCGCCACGTATTCGCGCACTTCGGAAAACTCGAGCCCTTTGCCGCGAAAGGCGCTCCGGTAGGAGCCCGCGAAGACCTCCTCCACCGCCCGGCGGCTGCGGATCGTGAGCCTCCGGACCTGTGCCAAGAGCTCCGGCGTGATCACGGGACCTCGACGCGGGCGAGGATCCGGCGAATCACTTCGTCCACCGGCACGCCTTCGGCTTCGGCCTCATAGGTGAGGAGAACGCGGTGGCGGAATACGTCCGGCGCGATCGACTTGACGTCGTCCGGCGTCACGTAGGCGCGCCCCTCGAGAAACGCGAGCGCGCGGGAGCCGCGCGCCAGAGCGAGGGTCGCGCGCGGCGAGGCTCCGTACTGGATGAGCGGCCTCAAGTCGAGCGCGAACCGCTCCGGCTCACGCGTGGCGTGCACGAGGTCCACGATGTAGTTCCGGATCCGCTCGTCGAGGTAGATCGCGTTCACGGAATGGCGTGATCGCACGAGGGTCTCCGCCTCGACGACCGGCTTCGGAGCCTGCGGGGGCTCCCCTCCCATGCGGTCCAGAATGAGCCCTTCCTCCTCGGGACTGGGATAGCCGACCCGGATCTTGAGGAGAAACCGGTCCATCTGGGCCTCGGGGAGCGGATAGGTTCCTTCCTGCTCGATCGGATTCTGCGTCGCGAGAACCCAGAAGAGACTTTGCAAGGGATACGTGGTGTCCCCGATCGTCACCTGCCGCTCCTGCATCGCTTCGAGGAGCGCGCTCTGCACCTTGGCGGGGGCGCGATTGATCTCGTCCGCGAGGAGGATCTGCGTGAAGACCGGCCCGAACTTGGGAGCGAAGCTGCCCTTGGTCGGGTCGAAGATCAGGGTGCCGGTCAGGTCGGCCGGCAGAAGATCGGGCGTGAATTGGATCCGGTGGAACGTGGCCTGGATCGCCTGCGCCACCGTCTTCACGGCCAGCGTCTTGGCCAGCCCCGGCACCCCCTCGAGCAGGAGATGGCCGTCGGCGAGAAGCCCGACCAGGATTCGCCGGATCATCTCCGCCTGCCCGACGATGACCGATTCCACCGCCTGGAGGAGCGGCGTCACGAAGGCGCTCTCGTCCCGTACCTTCGCGTTCCGTTCTTCGATGGTGAGCTGGGGCATCGATCGCAAAACCCGGACTTACAGGCTCCGGTTCGCGTAAAGGGGGAAGGCCCGGCAGAGCTCCTCGACCTGGCCCCGGATCTTCTTGAGCGCGGCGGGTTCCGCGCGATGGCGCAGCGCGTCGTCGATCCAGCCGGCGAGCCGGCTGAACTCGGTCTCGCCCATGCCGCGGGTGGTCACCGCGGCGGACCCGATCCGGATCCCGCTCGTGACCGCCGGCGGACGAGGATCGTTCGGGACGGCGTTCTTGTTCACGGTGATGCCGGCCTCGTGGAGCGCCCCTTCGGCATCGGCGCCCGAGTACCCTGCTTCGCGGAGGTCGACCAGCAGGAGGTGGTTATCGGTGCCGCCGGTGACGAGCCGGTATCCCCGTTTGAGGAGCCCCTCGGCGAGCGTCTTCGCGTTCTCGACGACCTGCCGCGCGTAGACCTTGAATTCGGGCGCCGCGGCCTCCCGGAAGCAGACCGCCTTGGCCGCGATCACGTGCATCAGGGGTCCGCCCTGCATCCCCGGAAAGACCGATTTATCAATCGCCTTCGCGTATTCGCTCTTGCAGAGGATGAATCCACTCCGTGGTCCGCGGAGGGTCTTGTGCGCGGTGGACGTGACGACGTCGGCGTAGGGGGTGGGATTGGGATGGACCCCGCCCGCGACCAGCCCGGCGACGTGGGCCATGTCGAATACGAACCGGGCTCCCACTTCGTCGGCGATCGAGCGGAGTCTCTGGAAATCGAAGAACCGCGGATACGCGCTCGCCCCGGCCACGATTACCTGGGGCTTCGACTCGCGCGCGAGCTTCGACACCTGGTCGTAGTCGAGGAGGCCCGTTTCGGGCGAGAGACCGTACTGGACCGGCTTGAAGAGGATTCCGGAGAAGCTGACCTTGTGGCCGTGCGTGAGGTGTCCGCCGTGCGCGAGCGCCATCCCAAGCAGCGTCGAGCCCGGCGGCATGAGCGCCAGGTACGCGGCCAGATTCGCCTGGGCTCCCGCGTGCGGCTGCACGTTGGCGTGCTCCGCGCCGAAGAGCGCCTTCACCCGCTCGATCGCGAGCGACTCGGCCTGGTCGACGTGCTCGCAGCCGCCGTAGTAGCGCTTTCCGGGATAGCCTTCAGCGTATTTGTTGGTGAGGGGAGATCCCATCGCCTCGAGGACCGCCTCGCTCACAAAGTTCTCGGAGGCGATCAACTCGAGCGTCTGCTGCTGGCGGCCGACCTCCGCGCGGATCGCGCGGTCGATCTCGGGATCGACGGACCGGAGGGACGCCTCGCGCGGGTTCGCCGCGGCACCGAGCTTGGATGTCATGCGGGACCGGACTACCGCGCCTTCTTCGCGGCGCGCTGCACTTTTCCCCGCGCCTCCACCGGGAAGAGCCACCCATGGTGGTCGCGGGCGCGCCCTTCCACGATGTCGAAGAACGCCTGCTGGAGCTTGCGCGTGACGGGTCCCACGGTTCCCGCGCCGATCGGAATCCGGTCGACCTGGGTGATCGGGGTGATCTCGGCCGCCGTTCCAGTGAAGAAGAGCTCGTCGGAGATGTACAGCATCTCGCGCGGGATCTGCTCCTCGCGCACCTCGAGGTCCAGGTCGCGCGCCAGCGTGAGGATGCAGTCGCGCGTGACCCCGGGAAGGATCGCGTTCGCGATCGTGGGCGTGTACAGGGTCTCCCCTCTCACGAGGAATATGTTCTCGCCGCTTCCCTCCGCCACGTAACCCCAGACGTCGAGCGCGATCCCTTCCTCGTAGCCGTCCGCGACCGCCTCGAGCTTGATGAGCTGGCTGTTCAGGTAGTTGGCGCCGGTCTTGGCCATCGCCGGAAACGTGTTCGGCGCCTGGCGATGCCACGAGGAGACGCGCACGGAAATACCGTGGTCGAGGGCGTCCTTCCCCAGATACTTGCCCCAGTTGAGCGTGGCGATGGCGACGTCGATCGGGACGCCGGTCGGATTCACGCCCAGCGTCTTGAACCCTCTATAGACGACCGGGCGGATGTAGCAGGCATCCCCCCCGTTTTTCCGGACGGTCTCCCGGATCGCCTCCATCAGCTCGTCGTAGCCATACGGACATGCGATGCGGGCGATCTTGCAGGAGTCGAGCATGCGCTGCACGTGACGGTCGAGGCGGAAGATCGCCGTGCCGCCCGGTGTGGCGTACGCCCGAATCCCCTCGAACACGCTCGAGCCGTAGTGCACCACGTGCGAGAGGACGTGGATTTTCGCGTCTTCGTACGCGACGAATTTTCCGTTCATCCAGATCACGCCGCCCGCTTCACGCGCCATGCCTTCCTCCTTCCGGCGTGGATTCACGATTCGCTCGACCGCCGCACGCCTTCGCGCCGTTCGACCGATTCCCGGATCACCGGAATCCATCCCAGAAGATGGCTCCGGATCCGGTTGAAGGTATCCCGGTATTGATCGGCAGTCCCGCCCATCGGGTCGAGCACGCCGAGCGGTTCGGCGGCGCCTGCCGCCGCGCCCTTTTCGGTGATGAGGTGGATTCGATCCGCGACTTCGGGCGCGAGCCCGCGCGCGTGTTCGACGTGGTGCGGCTCCATGCCCAGAACCAGGTCGGATGCCCGTATCAGCGCGGGGGTCAGCGGAGCGGAACGGTGCGGCGTGAGGTCCACGCCGTGATCCGCGCAGACCCGGACCGCGAGCGACGTCGCGGGGATCCCCTCGACGGCCCCGGTACCCGCCGAAACGACGCGCGTGAGATCCGCCAATTCCGACGGAAGCAGCGAGCGCAAGATCGCCTGGGCCATGGGGCTCCGGCAGGTATTGCCGGTGCAGATCACGAGAATTTGGTACATGGGCACCACACCATTGGGAGTAAGAACGCAGGCCTGTCGAGTGATCGAGTGTACGGAGCCGGGGTCGGCAGCGTCAAGTACGCCTTCCGTGCGGGTGATGTATCAGTTCTTGTGTCAGAAAAGAGGAAGGGGTAACTCCAGACCAGGTCCGCGAGACCGGAGAGGAGGTACCCCATGCAGCGACGTGCGGCGACACGCACTATGGCTCAAGCGAGGCGAATTCAAACGCGCGGGCGTCTTCTCCGGAGACCCTCCCCTGTTCATTTCAGGACTGTGAACCTGCCGCGCGCGGGACCGAAAGGAGTCTCTATCCAATAAAAGTAAATACCTGAAGCGAGCGTTCGCCCCGAGCCATCCAGGCCGTCGATCCGCAGATCGTGATAGCCCGCCGGCACAAGAGCCTCGTCCAAGAGCGTGCGCGTCAGCCTGCCCGCGGCATCATACACACGAACCCGCGCGTACCCGGTCTGGGGCGTCACGAACGTGAGCACCGCCTCCGGATTCAGCGGGTTCGGTGAGACGGACGCAGCGATGGCGTGACCGGACGCGATCACGCGCACGTCCAAGGCGGCACGGAAGAGACCGCCTCCGAAGAGCTTTCCTTCGATGGTGATCAGCACGCTCGTGCTCCCACTTACATTGCCAAAGAGAAGGCGCAGATCGCCCTTCCCAAAGCATACGGTCAGCTCGTCGACGCCGTTGCCGTCGCGATCGCCGATGGTTAGTGTCTTATTGGTCAGGGCGGAGATCTGGTCGACCGAGCCGGTCCCTTGCGACTTCATGATCAGGGTCGAGGGGTCGATCAGATTCAGGCTGAACGCACGTCCGACAGGCTCGACCTGAGCACACCACACCGGCTTTCCGGAGTTGAGCCGGATTTCGGGGTTGCCGCTCGACGTGAAGGCACGCGCCTGGAATAGCCCGACGACCGACACGGTTGTGGTGGCCAGGCCGGTCGCGGCGCCGTCCGATACCAACAGAGCCACCCCATATAGGCCGATGGCCGCGTAGGTATGACTCGGAGTCGGGCCGGTCCCCGTAGTCCCGTCCCCGAAAGTCCACTGATACGTGAGAGCGTCCCCGTCGGGATCCGTCGATCGGCTGCCATCGAATATCAGGGAAGTTTCCGGAAAAGCCGTGTAGGGGCCGCCAGGATCCGAGGAAGGCGTCCGATTCACGTTCCGCACCGTGATAACGGTCGTGGTGGAGTTGGTGCCTCCTTGGCCGTCGTCGGCGCGGAACGTCACCGAGTGTGTTCCCGCATCGGTGAAATCGGGTGTCCACGCGAGCGTTCCCGTATTATCGCCGTGATCCATAAACGTCGCGCCGGGGGGCAGCCCGGTCGTTCCCAGCGCAACCGGCAAGGCGTCTCGGTGGATCGCGAAGATGGTGAAGGTGACGCGCTGACCTTCGTCCACGCTGATTGCAGCCGGCGCATCGATGGATATCAAGGGCCGGAGCGCCAGCACGATGGAGCCGGACGCGCCGAAGATGCCTGATCCGATCGAGTAGATCCCTCGGCTATCGTAGGTGACCCCCTGCGCCATCTCGCTCACGGCGAACGGCATCTCGGGACCGGTGGTCCACGAATTAGTCCCCGGATCGTAAAGCTCGGTTACACCCAGGTTCGCGCCGTTGAAACCGCCGAACACTGCGATCTTGTCACCAATCACGCCGGCCATGGCAGCCCCGCGGGGTGTGGGCATGGGTGCGCCGAAGGTCCACGAATTCGTCGCGATGTTGTAGATCTGCACTTCCGATCGGTTGTTCAAGCCGTTGGTCCCGCCGAAAACATAGACCTTTCCCGCGTAGGCGATCGTTGCGTAATTGTCGGAAACGGCAAGGGGCATCGGCGCGAGCGTCGTCCAGCGATTGACGGCCGGATCGTAGACCTCGTTCAGACTGTAGATCGCCCCGGATCCATAGGTGCTGCCACCGCGGCCGCCGACGGCATAGATCTTATCCCCCCAGCTCGCGGCCCCGAGGCCACCCCGGGCCAACGACATGGGCGCGCGGGTAGTCCATGTCTGTGCGACGGGATCGAATTCCTCGACATCGGCATTCGGCGCCGTCCGTCCTCCGATCGCGTAATGCTTCCCGAATGCCTGGCCCCCAGCCATCTCGGATCGAGGGACTCGCGCGTCGGGCGCGGTTACCCCGCCGTGGGTCCATGTTCCCGTCGTGACGTCATACACCGAGAGAAGCCGGCTATCGCCAAAGCGGTATCCATGGCTCACGTAAATCTTGTTCCCGATCAGGCTCGCCGCCGCTCCTTCCACTCCCGAAAAGGTTCTCGGATCCTGCAAATCCGCCACGCGTTCCCAAACCGGCTGTCCGGGGACCGGCGGCTGCGGGACATCCGGCACTTCGAGTGAAAAGAGCCGTGTCTGCGAGAGCGCTCCGTCGCTGACACTGACTTGGACAGAGTATGTTCCTGCGTCGCTGAAGGTGGGCGCCACATGGACGTTCCCTGTCGCCGTTCCCGAGTCGGGATTCACGGTCGCCACGCTCACGAACGAGGGTCCGAACACTCGGGTGAAGGCAAGCGGATCCCCGTTGGCGTCCGTTGCCCGAAGCGGCTGGTCCGCTGTCGTGCCCTCCGGCACCCTCATGTCGCTCGGCTGATCCATAATCGGAGCTTGGTTCTCCGATATGACGGTGAGTTGGGTGATTGCGGAATCCGTCGCACCGAACTGGTCGATGGCATGCCACTCGATGAACCAGGTCCCGGCCGTCCCGGGCTGGAGGATCCCGCTCAGAGTTCCGGACGCGTTGACAAAGGAGGTCTGAGTGAACGAGAGCCCGGGTGGGAAGCCGGTCACACTGATCGTGATGAGCGAATTCGGATCGCCGCTCCCAGCGGTCGCCGTAATCGAGACGAAGGCCCCCTCGATCCCGCTCGCCGAGTCCGGAGCGTTGATGGAGATCGCGCTGACCGCTATGGCGCGCATCGCCGGCCGAGCCGAGACCTGGACCCTGTACGATTCCGAAGCGTCTCCGCGCGCCTCGGAGGGTGCATGGGCGGCGATGAAGACTGTCGAGAGGGCGACAGCGAGCACGGTCGACGCGCGACGAAGTCTCATGGCCCCTCCTCGCGAAAAATTCCGTTAGCGCAACGGAATAGCGAATGCAAGACGGCCGAGTGCCGAGGGACTTTGGGGAGGTTAGACAAAGCAGGGTACTTCCTGCGGGCGTCTTCGTCAAGGCGTCAATCGTCCCTGGAGGAAACCCTACAACCCAACCTCCTGCCCTCGAA
>DASXQO010000058.1:0-1674 GCA_036507115.1 Candidatus Eiseniibacteriota bacterium
CCGGTCAATCCAAGCAAGCCCGAACTGCTCGCCTATTGGGTACCGCCGGGCGGCGGAGTCGACGAGGGCGAATCGTTCGAGCGGGCGGCCATCCGCGAACTCGAAGAGGAAACCGGTATCGAGCTTTCGGAAGTCGGTCCGCAGATCTGGTCCCGGGAACGACAACTCCTGCACCGTGGCGAGCTCAAGAGGTACCTGGAGCGCTACTTTATTGCGTGGGCCAAACCCCCTCGCCTGTTACGGAACCGAACAAGCGAGAAGATTGAAGAGATTCGCTGGTGGACCTTAGACGAGTTGCGGGCGTCGACGGAGACCTTTTTGCCGGAAGGCTTCGTCGAGCTCGTCGCCCCCGTGATAGTGGGCGATGTTCCTTCTGCGCCGATCGACATAATCTGACGATGCTGGATCCCGAAGGGAACGGGTGGCGCGCACGGGATCGGCGGCGCCCGATGCCTCAGCCTCAGGACCAACTCGTCCCGGGACGAGTTAGGGCGTCACACGCCTCCTACCCGTGAGGGGGATCATTTGCAACATGCGCCAGCGCATGTTCTTCGAACGTGTCGGATCACTCGCAACATGCACCGGGACATGCTGTTCGAACGTTTCGACCGATTTCGGAAACCTCAGTTCCAACTTGCCCCGGGGCAAGTTGGGGCGCAGAGCTACTTCGTCTTGCGGTTCACCGCGTGCACGGAAGCCTGGTCGGTCGGAAGCAGGAGCACGGACTGGACGTTCACGTGCTCGGGGCGCGTGAGGCACCACACGACGGCGTCGGCCACGTCCTCGGCGAGAAGCGGCTTCAACCCTTCGTAGACGGCCTTCGCCCGGGCGCGATCCCCCTTGAAGCGGACCTCGCTGAATTCGGTCTCGGCCAGCCCCGGCTCCACGTTCGAGACCCGCACGCCCTTTCCCAGCACGTCGTAGCGCAGCGCGTCCGTGATCGCGCGGACCGCGTACTTGGTCGCGCTGTATACGGCGCCTCCGGGGTAGGTCTGGTGCCCCGCGACCGAGCCCACGTTCACGACGTGCCCGCGCCCGCGTTCCACCATGCCGGGGAGGACGGCCCTCGTGACGTAGAGCAGACCCTTCACATTGGTGTCGATCATCTGGTCCCAGTCTTCGGGATTTCCCGCCTGGATCGGATCGAGCGCAAGGGCGAGCCCGGCGTTGTTCACGAGAATGTCCAGCTTCGAGAGGAGTCCCGGCGCGCCTTCGAGGGCGGACCGCACCTGGACGAGATCGCGGACGTCGAAGCGGAGCGGAAGCGTCTCGACGCGATAACGGTCGCGCAGCTCACCCGCCGCCGCTCGGAGCCGGTCCTCGCGCCTCCCCGTGATCGCTACGTGGCACCCAAGCCCTGCGACCGCGCGAGCGGTGGCGAGCCCGAATCCGCTTGTCGCTCCCGTGACGAGCGCCCAACGTCCCTTGAGGTCGGTCATCCATCCCCCGGCGTGCGTATGTTGCGCGCGGCACCCGCGCAGAACGCGAAGGCGGCGAGCATAGCGAACTCGCTGGCGATGATCCAGCCGCTCGCCTAGAATCGCGCGCCGGAGCGGTACCGGCGCGGTTCGAGCGGAGCGCATGGGGATGGGCGCGGGATGGGAACGGGGGGAGGGACGCGGATTTGCCATACGACCTCCTCGTCGTGGGCGGCGGGATCCAGGGCGCCGCGGT
>DASXQO010000059.1:0-20969 GCA_036507115.1 Candidatus Eiseniibacteriota bacterium
CGATTCCCGTCGATCCTCACAGCCTCTTGGAACTCGTGCAGGGCCTCCCGGTACCGTCCCGCATCCGAGTAGCAGATGCCCAGGTTCGTCCGGGTCCCCGCTCGGTTCGGGCTCCGCCGCAGGGCCTCGGTGAGAAAGGGAACCGCCTCAGCGTAGCGGCCCATGCCGACGAGCGTTGCCCCTCCCATGGCCCAGTATCGCGGGTTCGCCGGCTCCGTCCTGAGCAAGAGGTCGACGTAGGTCATTGCGCGACGATTCTCTCCACGATGACGATGGTAGTGAGCCAGCAACTCGTAGCCATACCAGCGGGCGAAGTCCGTGATTCTCGCAGGGGGGCTGACCAGGGTTTCGTACCTCCTCGTCCCCGCGCTGCCGCTCGCGTTCACGAGCACGAAAGCCAGAAGCGCGCCGAGGCTGAGACTCACAGCGCCGATCCGGAACAATTTCCCTCCCGAAGCGTAGAGCGGTCGGCCCGCCCAAATTCCGAAAACCCCCAAGGGTAGAAGCAGGAGCGAGGTCAGGTCCCAATCCTGCGCGGGCGCGACGGGAAGAACCAGGGCAAGCGCGCCCAGGAGACCGGCCCCACCGGCGATGCCCAGGAAGGCACCCGTTGGATCGGCCTCCGAGCCACGCCCTCGACGCTCAGCGGCGCGTGCCAGGAGAAGGAGGAGCGGTACGGGGACAACCAGGAGTATTGCGTTCGCGAGGTCGACGGCATGGCCGAGCGACACAATCTCATAGGGTTTTACCGTGCTGGCTGCAGGACCGACTCGAGCAGCCCGCGTGGCGAGGTCGAAGGCGTGGATCCACTGCGCCGGCCCGCTTCCGAGAAGGACCAGAAACGAGGCAGACAAGGCTACCGCCAGCCCGATCAACGCCACACGGCGAAGCGGTGACCGCTGCCCGCGGAAAATGAGAAATACGAGTGACGGCAACAGGTACAGCGTGAGGAGGTGTGACGCGACAGCCACCGCGAACGCGAGGACAGGGAGGAGCAATCCTCGCTCGCGCCTCAAGCACCGAAGCCCGGCGAACAGGTACGCAAGGATCGCGACAGCGGCGAGAGGATAGCTCTCGATGTAACCGCAAAAGAGTTGCGTCGTCCCCAAGGTCAGAAGGAGCGGGAACGCGGTAGCGAATCCCCCGCGACCGGCAGTGATTTCACGAGCAATCCCCCAGAGAAGCACCGCGGCCAGAACGCCGCACGCGATCGACACGGTCGCCAGGGTGGAGGAAACGACCGGGGCACCGAGCTGGCGCAGGGCCATGGATGCCGTCTGCCAGATCGCTTGAGCCAGCGGCTCGGTCGGCGCCGAAAGGTCCCCTACCCGAAGCCCGTAGAGCCAGATCATTCCGTCGCCGAGAAAATGCGTGCGCGTACGCAGCATCCAGAGCATCGCGGCGAAAGCGGCAAGGAGCGCGAGCTTGAATCCAACGGGAAGGGTCCGGCTCCCATCGCCGGATTCCACCGGGTGCGCCTCCGGAGCAGGCTGCCGAACCGGTGGTTCCAAGGCAACCACTACCGAGGCTGCGGCGCCGATGACGAAGAGGGTAAAGACGAGGAGCCTGGCGGGCAGATCAAGAAAGGCCGCGAGGTGAAGTCCCCAAGCGCCCGGACCCGCGGACCCGCTCGAAACAAGATTTCCGAGCACGTAGAGCAGGGCGCCTGCGGCGAAGACACGAGTACCCATGCGAGGCCGGACGGCGCGCTACAGCCCGTCCTTGCTCGGCAGCGTGATCGTGAACCGCGCGCCGGAGCCCGGAACGTTCTGGGCCGCGATCTTCCCTCCGTGGTTCTGGACGATGCGGTAGCAGGTGGACAGACCGAAGCCGTGCCCTTCCGGTTTGGTCGTGAAGGAGGGCTCGAAAAGTTTCAAAATCGCCTCCGGTGGAAGGCCGGGACCGTTGTCCTCGACCACCAGCTCGACCTGACCCGCGGCCGGCTTGAGCCGCGTGCGGACGACGATCCGCGGCATCGCGGCCTTCGCGCTCCGAAGCGCGTCGGCGGAGTTGCTGAAGAGGTTCATGAATACTTGCTGGACCTGACCCGGATCCAGGTTCATGTCCGGCACGTCTTCCGACAGGTCCAGGCTGAACTCGATCCGCTCGTATTTGTTCTGCGGCGTGATGAACTCGACGGTCCGGCGTATGACGTCGTTCAGCTTCGTCGGCTGCTTCCGTACCTCCTTGTGCGAGAAATCGAGCAGACCCTTCGTGAGCACCGACATGGCACTCGCCTGCTCGAAGATGATCCGGGCGCTCTCCTGCGTCCGCTCCGGGGTCATCGTGCCCACGCCCATGAGGAAGAATTGCGCCCGCGCGGAGATCGCGGCGAGCGAGTTGTTCAGCTCGTGCGCGATTTCCGCGGCCATTTCCCCCTTCGCCGCGAGCCGCTCGGAGCTGACCAGCTCGTCCTTGGCCTTCTCCAGCGCGATGTACTTCGCGCTCGCCTCCTTGATCAGGAGCAAGGGCACGAAGAAGAAGATCAGCCCGTAGTAGCCGATGGCCATGTAGGACACGACGACGAGGGGGGACAGGAAGAAGAGGGCCGCCGAGGAAATGAGCGAGTTGTAGTAGATGTACTCCTCGCGCCAGGTCTGGAGGATTTTCCGCCGGGTGCTGAGCGCGACGGCTCCCGCCACGAGGATGGTGTTCACGATGAAGTAGACGACCGATGCCGCAGCCCAGGGAAAGATGAGCGACACGTCGAAGCTCTCCGCGGGGGCTTCCCCGCGGCCGGCCAGCGGCACGCCGCCGAGACCCATGTAGACGAGCCCCGCCGCCGACAGGGCGAGGACGTTCTGCCCGGCGTTGAAGAGCGTCTTGTACCAGGTGCGGCGCGAGAACATCACGTTCGCGAACGCGAACGCGATGGCGACGATCCAGACGGAGGGACGGTATCCGAGCAGCACGAGCAGGCTCAGATCCACCGTGGAAGCCATGCTCTCCATGGCCTTGCCGGTGATGGTGGGGATCCAGAGGCTCTCGGCGAAGATGCTGACGAGAATCCACGCGACGACGTGGACAAGGCCGATGGTGCGGAATTCCGGGAACGCGGACGCGAGGACCGCTGCGCCCGCGGCGATCACGAGAGCGACGTAGAGGAAGAGCCCGCGACTCAGGAGGCGTCCCTCGGGTCGGAATCAGCCGTAATCGGGGATGATTTGCGACTCGGAGCGACGGCACCGTCCGTGGTCACGCTCCGCACCCTACGCCGCGATCAGGCGACGGTCAACGGGATTCGCCGCCTGGAAGGAACTCCCGAGCGTCGAGCGGCTCGGTCCGGACCTTGGGCGGGACGTTCAGGGCGAGATCGCGCGGGTTGGCCTTGGAGAGGATCACGATCGAGCGGAATTCCACCTCGACCGAATCCTCCTCCCCGCCCGCGCTCACCCAGCGTGGAAGGCCGGTCGCGGGGTCGGCTGCGACCCACACCGAAACGTTCGGGAGCGAATCGGAGGATGCCGAGCGGTGGATCCGATATCCTTCGCGCCAGGCCCCACCGGCGATTCTCCGCTCCCGCACTGCCCGATAGTCCGCGTCCAGGATGCGCTCGGGCTCCATGATGAGGCTCTTCATCCGCGCGGGAGCCCGGTCCCAATCGGCTCGGTAGAGGACCCGTTCCGACGGACGGTAAACCAGGAAGAGACTCTTCTCGCGATCCACGACGATGTCCTCCCCGCTGCGTTCCTCGTGCTTGAATCGAAGGCCCCGGCCTGGGAGAAACCAGATGCGCCCCGCCGTCCGCTCCGGCGGTCCTCCGAACGGATCGCTCCGCGTGATCAAGACGTGCGAGTGGAACTCCGGGGCGCGGAGCAGGCGCGCGAGCATCCGCTCGACCTGTTCGTGCGGTGAGGAAGCGGCGGCGGGCAATCCCTTCGCGCGGCTTCTGCTCGGCGCCTGCGCCGCGGACTGGGCGCCCCAGGCAAGCGCCCAGAGCGCCGCGAGCAGCGAGATCCGGACCAGGCGAAAGCGCGCGTCTCCCGCCCTCGGCCGCGTGTTCCAGCGCTCCGCGTTCATGGTTCCGCCCTCCCCTCCGCGACGCCCAGGAGCCAGCGCACGAGCGCTCGCCCGCCGGGCTCGTCGATCGCGAGGATCGTCCATCCCGCCTCGGCCCGCGTCACGTAGCGGATCTTCCCGGCGTCGGCCGGAGCGTGATCCTCGACCTTGAGAAGCACCACGCTGCCAGAGAACGACCACTCGATCCAGCTTGGAATGCGCCCGACCTGAAAGTTTCGCTCCGGACCGTACCGCACCCGGATCGCGTCCTCGTTCTCGCCGGCGCGGCGCAGCGCGAGACTCAGAGGCTCCCCCCGCGCCGACAGCTCCAGGGAATACCGGGTTTCTTCCTCCGCTACGGATGGCTTTCCCCCCGGGTTCGGCACGCCCCCGAACGCGCCTTCCAGGAGCCAGCCATTGCCGGATTCGTGGACGGCAGAGCGCTCGACCGCGCGCCGAACCCAACCCGCGCTGAAATCCCAGGGAGTCGCGACGAATCGGAGGAGCGGGGCGCTCACTCCTTCCTCGCCGCCGCGCAGGCGGCCGGCGACGCCCATGCCGTAACGCCGGATGACGATGAAGAGCGAGTCCCCCCGGAGCGAGGCGTCGAGCGCCCGGGACGGTCCCGCATAGCCCACGACGGCGAGGCTCTCCGCGTTCGACCCCCATCGGACCCGCGCGCTCCCGCTCCCCTGATCCGACCGGCGCACCGAAATCGAGCCGACGCCCCGGGCGGGACCGTGGGGCGAGGCGTACGCGGTCAGGAAGCGGCCGCGGGCCGCCGCACCCGAGCTCGCCTTCGGAAGGCGCGCGCACGACGTGAGGAGCAGGGCCGAAGCGATCGCGGACACCCACGCGAGCCGCCACGCGGCTTGCGCTCCGCGCGGAAAGCGGGCACCCTCCGGGGCATGTCGAAGGAAACGGTCCGCGAAGAAATCGCGATGTGGCGCCCCGCCGGAGACCCCTTTCCCCCGAACGCGTGGTTCGGCGTGCCGACGCGCCGCGGCGGCGTGAGCCCGGGTCCCTACGCTTCCCTGAATCTGGGGCTGGGAGTCGGGGACGACCGAGAGCGCGTGCTTCGGAACCGGACGATCCTCCTCGGCGCGCTCAGCATTCCGGAAACCGGACCGCTCCGGGTTCGCCAGGTTCACGGGACCCGCATCGTGGAGCCGCAGGGTGCGGAGGAGGCGGACGGATTCCTGATCCGGGCCGGGGATCCCTGGACGGCGGTCTCCGTCGCGGACTGCGCACCGGTCGCGCTCGTGGCCCGAGACGGCGCACACGGCGCGCTCCTCCATTCGGGGTGGCGTGGCACTAAGGAAGGAATCGCCGGCCGCGCGGTCCGTCTCCTGGCCGAGCGCGGCGTGCCCGCCGCGGAGATCATCGCCTCGATCGGTCCCTGCATCCATGCCTGTTGTTACCCCGTCGGGCCGGATGTGGCGCGTGAGTTTTCGAAGGAGGTCCTGAAGCCGCACCCGTCCGGCGTGGCGCTCGACCTCCCGCTGGCCATCGCCCGCTCGCTCGAGGAGGAAGGGGTGGCAAGGAGTGCGATCCATGCGGCACCGGAATGCAGCTCGTGTGATGCGGAGCGTTTCTACTCGCACCGCCGCGATCACGGAATCACGGGCCGCCACTGGGCGCTTTTTCACCTCGCGAAGACATAGCAATCGACTCGGGCGCGTCCGCGGCCCCGGGAGCGCCGGCCGGGGCGCCCCGCCTCGGCAAGAGCGTCCGCTCCGCCCGGCGAAACGCCTTCCTCCCCAGGAATCCCAGCGTCAGTCCGAGGATCGCTCCGCCCAGCACGTCGATCGGATAGTGATCCCCGACGTAGATGCGGGAGAAGGACACCGCTGCGGCATAGGCATAACAGAAGACGGTGGCCTGGGGGAAAACCGCCGAGACGACCGGCGCCGCGGCGAAGAAATTGACGGCGTGGGTGGAAGGAAACGAGTACGAGTGCCGTTTCCCGAACAGGGGGAGCGCGTCGGCGAGCGCGTTGGAAGGTCGGACCCGTCGAAAGAGCGGTTTCAATACATGGCTGCTCAACTGGTCGGACGCGGCGATCGTGAACGCGAGCACCACCACCCCGATCGCACCGCGCCTTCCCTTCAACAAGAAGAGCAACCCGACCAGGACGAGGAGGGGGATCTTCCAGGGGCCGGGCTCCGTGAGCGCCCTCATGATGGGGTCCAGCCACGGGTGGTGCATCCCGCGGTGGATCGCCAGAAAGAGCGCGGCGTCCCAGTCGGCCGGCATCGCCCGCGGCGGCTAGAAGTCCGCGCCGAGCGTCACGAAATGCTGCGACTCGCCCGTCGGACGCTGGAAGTTGGTCCCGCGTCCGTAATCGTAGCGAAGGATGAAGTAACCGAGATTCACCCGCGCGCCGGCGCCGTAGGCGAAGAGAAGATCCTTGGCGTGGAATCCTCCCTCCTTCGAGAAGAACCGCGGGCTCCGCCCCTCCTGCCACGCGCTCGCGGCGTCGAGAAAGATCACGCCGTTGATGCCGCCCAGGCTGATGCGGCCGGGCCACCCGAACCGGAGCTGCTCGATCAAGGGGAACCGAAACTCGAGATTACCCAGGAGCGCGTTCGAGCCTTTGAGGTCGCCGTAGTCCACGCCGCGGAACGTAAACGCGCCGCCGAACCGGAACAGGCGCGGGTCGCGCCCGAAGCTCGTTCCGGCGATGAGCCGCTGCGCGAACGCGTAGTTGTGGCTGATGTTGCCGTAGTGCCTCCAGTCCATCATGAGGGTCGTGTAGGACACGTCTCCGAACGCCTGCTCCGCGGTGTAGCTCGAGCGTCCGCCGTTGACCGGCCCGGTGGACCCGTAGAGCGCGTTGTCGGCGATCAACCCGACCTGCGGCGCGACGTAGATATAGGTCTTGTCCTCGACCTGCTGCGAGACCGTCCCGAGGTCGTAGTTGAAGAGGAGCACACCCTTGTCCAGCGCGGCCGCCTCGAGCCCGAATTCGATCCGACGGAAGCGGCTGAACGGGCGCGAGAAGAGAAACGCCCCACCGCGATAGATGTTGCTTTCGACCTCGTCGCTGTTCGGCGAGGAGAAGAGCAGGAGATCGGTCCGGTACTGGAACGCGGCGACCGTGTAGTTCGTGCGGTGCGCGAGGTTCGAGTAGGCCAGATAGACATCCGAATTCGCGAGATCGCCGAAGAGATTGAGCGCGACCAGGACGTTGTGGTTCCCGAGCACGTCGCTGAAGGACATGACGGTCGAGCCTGCGAATCCAATGTTCGAGGCGAAGAAGGCTCCCCCCGAGACGTAGTCGCGCGAGAATCGCGGCTTGTAGGGAGCGTGGCGGAAGGTGGTGCTGTCGACCAGCGGCTCCCGGTAGACCTGGCGCACGTAGAGCGCGAGCGTCGTATCGACGGAGGCGCGGCCGGAATCCGCGACCGCCGCACGGCCGGAATCCGCGACGACGGGGACGCGGGCGCCCGATACCAGCGAATCGGGCGAAGCGGCGCTCCGCGACGCGGCAACGGGAGGCACCGGATCGGGCGCGCTCCGTCCGGGATCGGGCACCCCTTCCGTGAGGCCGGACTGCGCGAGGAGCGGCGCCTCCGCCGGAGCCGTAGCGGGCGACGCGAGGACCGGAGGGGAGGTGAGGAACTTGGGCACGTCGCGGACCGAGTAGATGTCCCAACCGCCGCGGGTGAACGCCGAGAAGAGAAGCCGCTTTCCGTTCCGGGAGAGCGAGATGCACGGGCTTTCCGGCACGATGCCCGAGATGCCCGAGAGCAGGTTCGAGAGCCGGATCGTCTCGCCGGTCGACAGATCCTGGCGGAACAGATTCGGGATGCCGTAGCGGTCGGACACGAACACGATCGAGGACCCGCCCGGTCCCCACTGCGGGGAAAGGTTCATCCCCCGCTGGTTCGGCAACACGGTCACCTTCCCGGTCGCCACGTCCAGGATGGCGATCCCGAGCTTTCCGAAGATGAGACGCTTCAGATCGGTGTCGGGACCCTCGTCGGTCGCAAACACGATCCGGCTTCCGTCGGGAGACCACGCCGGATCGCGCACGGCGTACTTCCCGGCCAGGACCTGGCGGAGGTTCTTTCCGTTCGTGTCGCAGATGTAGAGCCTCGAATGCCCCTCCTTGAGCCCCACGAACGCAAGCTGCTTGCCGTCGGGCGACCACGAGGGCGAATAGATTGCGTCGAGCCCGAATTTGAGCTTCTCCTTCACCTTTCCGGAGGGGACCTCGATCAGGTAGATCGCGTCCTGGCCTCCGACCTTGGCCGGCAGCGCAATCCGGCTCTCGTCGGGCGACCACGCGATGGAGGTGTTGAAGAAGCGGAGCGCCTCGAAGCTCCCGGTTCGCTCCCCTTCGACGAGCTTCTTGAATACGCGTCCGTCCAGCGCCGAGGCGAGATACACGTCGTTGTACATGCTTCGGTCGGAGATGTAGACCATCTGCGTGCCGCTGGGCGACACCGAGGGCGCGACGTTGAAGTTGGATTGATCGCGCTCCGCTTCCGTCAGACGTGCGGCGATCTTGTCGGCCTTGTCATACTCGGCGATCTGCGGCAGGTATTCCTTGCGCACCGCCTCGGTCCACTTCTTCGAGAGCACGTCGACCGAGAGCCCGGTCGAGGACTCGAGCGCCTTGTCCAGGCTCCCCATCCGCCGCGTCCGCTTCAAGATCTCCCCGACCCTCTGGATCCCGTACGAGTCGGCGATGAACTGGAAAATCGATTGGCCGAAGCGGTAGACCCGGATATCCCCCACGTACTCGAGCACGCGGATCGGGGTCAGATATCCCTCGAGCGAAGCGTCGCGCAGCCACATCTTCGTGTTGTTGTCCACCTCCGCGATGGAGAGGTACTCGGCCATGCCCTCCATGAACCAAAGCGGAGGAGAGGACGCGAAGGGATTCCCGACGAGGCTTTGACGGTCCCCGAACAGGATGTCGACCTGGAAGGCGTGGACCAGCTCGTGGGTCAGCACGTGGTCGAGCTCCGCGTAGGAGCCCGTGAACGGGAGGAAGACCCGGCGCTTGAGAAACTCGGTCACGCCGCCGGTCCCCACCCCGATCATCCCGGGCGTGATGTTGGTCTGCTCGAAGTCGGTATGCGACGCGTACAGGATGAGTGGGATCTTCGCCTTGATCTGGTGGTCGAGCACGCGGCTCAACCGGCGATATGCGCGCTCGGCCATGACCGCCGCGTCCTGCACCGCTTCCTCTTCGCCGCGGTAGTAATGGATGTCGAAGTGCTCGGTCTTGAGCACCGCCCAGCGAAACTCCTTGTACTGGACCTTGTTCTGTCCGAAGTACTGCGCGCCGGACGGGGCGGGTAGAACGAGCGCTCCCAGGAAAAGAAGCGCCGCGAGCGCGCGCCGGCTCGCGCCCGTGCGCGTCGCGCCCGGAAGTCCCAATCGCATGCTCCCCGTCATCCTGTCGCCCCTTCCTCCGCTCCGGCGAGCGCGGCCGCTTGCGCGGCCCGAAGTACTGCATCCACGGCCTGCGCCGGGATCGCTCCCTGGGCCGACTCGGGTCGGCCACCCCCCTTCCCGCCGAACTCGCGACAGAGCGCACCCAGGAGACTGCCTACGGGTATTGTACCCGCTGGCGCGGAAAAGTGCGCCCTCGGCGTGTCCGCTCCGGCCGTGAGGAGGGCGATGCCCCCCGAAGCCGCGACGAGCGCGGCCAGGGCGCCGATTTCGGCGGGATCGCGATCAGGGAAATGCCGCGCCACCACCGGGCCGCGCGCCCCCCGCGGCGCCGCCTCGACCAGGGATCGGGCCTCGCGCAGGAGCTCGGCTTTGAGAAGGGTCTTGAGGCGGCGATCGATGCGATCGCGGTCCTCCTTGAGACGCGCCACCGCGTTCGGGAGATCGGCTTCTCCCGCGGTGAAGGCAAGTGAGAGGTCACGCAGGAGCAGCATTCGCTCGCGCTGCCGCCGGAGCGCGCGCCCGCCGCAGACGAAGGCCACGCGCGTCCCCCCTTTGTATTTCTCCGTGGAGAGGAGGGTCACGATGCCGACCTGCCCGCTCCGGCTCACGTGGGTGCCCCCGCACGCGGACCAGTCGAAGCCGTGCACCTCGACGACACGAACGATGCCTTCCACGGCCGGAAACTTGCGAAGCGGAAAGCGGCCGACGTCCGCGCGCGCGACCTGATGCACCACGATCTCCCGGTCCTCCCAGACGATCTCGTTCGCCCGCTCTTCGACGCGGCGCAGGAGCTCCGCGTCGGGCCCGGGATGGGCGACGTCGATCGACACCTCCTCTTCTCCGAGATGGAAAGAGCGCGTCTCCGCGTTCGCGACCACGATGAAGGCCTGGGAGAGGATGTGCTGGCCGGTGTGCTGCTGCATGTGATCGAAGCGGCGCGCCCAATCGAGCGAACCCTTCACACGCGCGCCCGGCGGAAGCGCGCCGGCCGGGAGCGTGTCCGGCGTGAGCGCGCCCTCGACCCGATGCCACACGCGCCCGTCTTCGTCCCGAACGTCGGTCACGGCGTGCGGGCCGAGGCGGCCTCGATCGGCGGGCTGCCCTCCGCCCTCCGGATAGAAGGCGGTCTGGTCGAGTTCGGCCCAGGTCGCGCCGTCCCGGTCGATGGAATGGAGTACCGTGGCTTCGAATTCGCGGATCGTCGGATCTTCGTCGTAGAGACGCCGGGTCAAGACCGAGCCTCGAGATGGTGGCGGCTGGAAGGAATCGGGGGGATGATACCCGGTGTGGCGCCCGCTTCGCAACGAGGAGCGCGCCGGGGGGGGTGGATGCGATTCGTCCACCGAGCGAGTTGAGGGCCGCCGTGAGGCGGCCCGACTGTCCGAGCGAATGGACGAGTCGCGCCCGCCCCCACGGGGGCGCTAGCGCGTCAGTGCGACGTTCCGCTGCTCGATTAGGTCGGCGATCGCCTCGGTCAGCTCCCGCAGCTCGGCCAGATTCATCTCGAACTGCTCGTCGTGTTCGTAGGCTTTCTCGAGCTCGTGCACCAGGCGGTGCAGCCGTTCGATGCGCTCCACGATGTCACGGTCGAGCCGGCCGACCGGGTCGATCACGTCGTCGGCGTAAACGCGCCGTCCGTTCTCGATCAGGATGACCGAGTCGGCGAGAAACTCGAGTTTCCGCGCGTCTCCGTCCAACTCTTCCAGGAGATCCGAGAAGTCGTCGCGGAACTGCTTGCTTTCGATCCGCTCGAGCCGGTGGGCTTCACCCTTCAGATGTTCCGCGATGCTCGAACGGAAACGACGGTCGTCCTCACGCCTCTGGGAGGGTTCCAGGTAGCCCCGGTAGCCCGGTACGTGACGCGCGACATCCTCGACCACATCCACTGTTGCGAGCTTCGCCTGCCGCGTGCGTGGCATCCAGTCTTCCTCCTCACGATTGCAGACTGCAATCTGTGCGAACCGAATCTCGATCGCGCAGGTTCCCGCCGGCCGGTCTTGCGCCGCGGACGCAAACGACGTCGGGATCAGGCCTATCTGCTTCTCGATGTCGGGATCCCGGACCGATGAGCCCATGCGGCGGGACCGTGATCCGGTGATCCATCGCACGCAGTTCGCAACTCTTATGCCACGGGGAGAAACCGGCGTTCAGGGGATCCCGACCCGGACCGCGTAAGGCGTCTGGAGGACGGGAGAACGGCGGATGGTCGATCCCGTTCGGTCGATTTGTAAAACGCGGTTCGAGCGTAGATCGGTCACGTAACACGAACCGTAGATTGGGTCGATATCGATTCCATATGGCTCGATCGCGCCGATCGAAGCGAGCGTCGCCCCCGCTCGCGTGATGAGGCTCAAGCGGCCGGCGCCAAGGTTGGGCGTGCCGCGCTCGCTGATCCAGAGGTCGCCGCTCAGAGGATCGGTCGCGAGGTCCGCCGGGTTGAGCAGATTGGACCGGACGAGCGTCGCGGAGCTGTCGGACGGATCGAGGTAGTAGAGAGCGCCGATGTCTCCGGAACGCGTCGCGACCCACGCGCCGCCCGTCCCCTCGTCCAGAGCGATGGCCCGGATGCCCCCCGCCCCCAGGGACCACACGTGCGTCTCCGCGAGGTCCTCAGCGCGAAATCGGAATACCGACCCCTCGTCGTTGCCGACCCATACCGTGGGATCGGCCGTGCCCGCCTCGACGGCGCGCGGGTGCCCCAGGCCGTAAAGCGCCCGCTGGGGGATGGGGTTCCCGAGATCGGGCCCGTACGAGAGGACGCCGGCATCCGAGATGGATACGACCCACCCGATGCCGCGGTTGCTCGACACGGAAAGATCTGCGGGCGCGCCGATCTGGATCACGGCGCCCACCGTGGCTCCGTCCGGAGCCTTCCGGAGAACCACGCCGTCTGCTTCGGCCGAAAGCCAGACGATGCCGTTGCTCCGATCGATCTCCATGTCGAGATAGCTCTCGTTCGCGACTCGCTCGAAGAGGACGTCGCGTCCGTCGGGGCTGAGACGCGAGAACGCGGGGACGCCGGCCTCGAGCACGTAGATCTGCCTCACGCCCGGCGTGGCCGTGTCCGGCGGACTCACGGCGCTGTCGCCGTTCGCCAGGTGCGCGATCAGGCGATAGACGTAGGTTGAATCGTTGGTCACGGTGCTGTCTTCCCCGGCGATCGCGTCGGGATGGTACTCGGTGTCCAGATCTTGCGGTGTTCCGCCGGGCGTCCACCGCTGAACGCGGAAGCCGAGAATCCCTTCGACACGGAGCGCGGGCCATCGGAACTCGACGATGTCGTCGGCCGCGATCGCGTTGAATCCTACGAGGCCGCCGAGGGTCTGCGAGTTCTTGGGATCGAGAGGATTGGACCGCTCGCGGGTGGTGCATCCGCCGAGAACGAACACAGCCGCGAGGAGGAGGGGCGCGCCACGAATCACCGCTCGGAGCCGCCGCCGATCAAGAGCACCAGTCCCCCTGTGAAGAACAGCTGTCCCACACCGAGCGCCGTGAGCGAGAGACGGTCGTAGCGCACCGCGCGATCGAAGTACGTGTCCAACACGCTGCGCTCCGAGGATTCCAGGTACCGGTCGTACCACTGATCCCCTTCCCGGCGGAGAAGCGCGGCCGTCCCGGTGAGCGCCGCGCCGACGCCGACGAGTCCCCACTGGAGCCACCGGCGCCGGTAGATCGGCGCGCGCGATGCGGAAAGCGAAAGCGGCGCGGCGGTCCGGCGCAGGGAGACCGCGGCCCCTCCGATTCTCATCAGATCGAGGAGCGATTCCCCGCTGAGGGTCGTGTCCGCGTGGTCCGTCGCCCGAAAACGGAACCGGTTCCCCTCGAGAAGCGCGGGCCCGGCCGAAAGCGGCGTTTCGCCGATGAGGGAATCCTGGGCCGGACCGGTGATCCGGTACACGAGCGCGGGCTCCGGCGCGCTCCGAAGCATGACGCTGGGTCTCAAGTCGAGGAAGACGCGCGTCGTGCTGCCGGGCCGGATCACGACCTGCGCCGCGTCGGAGGCGGTGTCGAAGCGGCGCGGATCGTCGGGACGTACCCGGACGCGAACGATCTTCGCGGGAACCAGGATCGGCCCGAGCGGCGAGCGGCCTGCCTCGACCTCATCGATCAGGATGAGGAGTCCCGGCGGGGAGGTCTCGACCACGAGCTCTCCGGCCGAGGAATCGGGGGGAGCCAGATCGCGCTGGAGGTAGGAGCCCGCGAGAAGGTGGGACGGGGACGCGAAAAGGACCGCGGCCGCCAGAGCGGCCGCGTAGCAGACCTTGCGTTCCCCGCCACCAAAGCAGGATCTAGTAGTTGAAGCCCACGTAGAATTCGCGCTCCCAGCCCGGCTTGACCCTCTGGAAATCCGTTTGCCGTGCCAGATCGTAGCGCAAGACGAAGTAACCGCCCAGGCTCATCCTCAGCCCGACCCCGAAGCTTCCCTTTGGACGCGGAACCTTCTCGAACTTCTCCCACGCGTTCCCCGCGTCGGCGAACACGGCTCCCTCGATTCCCGGCAGCTCCAGGGACTGGAGCGGAACGCCCAGGACCAGGCGGTCGAAGAGCGGGAAGCGATACTCGGCGTTGGCGAGGTACGTCCGTGTGCCGTAGAGGCTCCGCCGCCCGTAGCCGCGCAGGGAGTACGATCCCCCCATCGCGAACCGCTGCGGGTCCGCGCCCGAGCTCACGCGCGACTGGAGCCGGAGGGCGATCGTCGTCCATTGACTCGTGCGCAGGTAGCGCCTCAGGTCGGCGCTCACCATCACGTTCTCCGTGCGCCCATTGTTCCAGTTGGTCGTAAGCGCCCCGGTCAGGTTGTAGCGCCCGCCGTCCCGGGGACCTGTCGGGAACCAGAGGGCGTTGTCCCGGACCAGCGAGATCGAATGCGTTGTGAGGAACCCGCGTCGCGAAGTCCCGAAATCGCGAACCTTCTCGTCGTAGTAGGCTTGAGCCGTGCCCTCGATCCGGCTGAAACGCGAGAAGGGATAGCTCGCGAGAATGGAGGCGCCCGCCTTCCGCTCGAAGTACAGCGCTCCGATCGCGTCCTGGTAATCCCCCGCCGTGTGGAACGCGCCGACCCCGTAGTTCCAGCGATGCTGGAGGTTGATGAACCACGCTCCCCCGTTCATCCTGGACAGGATCTCCGAGGTCGAATTGGCCGTGTTGCCGAGCTGGAAGTAGAAGAGCCGGTTGCCGAGAAGATCGCTCACCGCGCCCTGGATCCCTTGGCCGAGGTTTTCCGTCGGCTCGATCGCGACCCCGCCCTGGACCAGGTCGAGGCCGTAGCGCGGCTCGTAGGGGACCGGGCGCTGCGTCGAACGCGCGATCGTGTTCTCCCAGCCCCAGGGAGCCGGAGCGTCCGGCGTCGCGAGCGAGAAGGAGTCCACGACCTGGGCCGGCAGGGACATCTGATAGATCCCGAATCCTCCCCGGCGGTATCCGGTGAAGAGGAGCCCTTTCCCGTCCGGGAGCCAGGAGGGGTCCATGGCCGCGCCCAGGAGACGCTTGAACCGCCCGCCGTTTCCGTTCACATCCACCGCGTAGAGGTCGGAGGACCCGGTGCGGTCCGAAGAGAACGCGATGCGGCTTCCGTCCGGAGACCACGTCGGCGTCTGGTCCGTCCACGCGCCACACGTGAGGTAGCGGATCGCGAGGGTTTCCGTATCGATGAGGAAGAGATTCTGATGGCCTTCGGCGCCGTACCGCGTACGGTCCGACGCGAACGCGATCTGCTTTCCGTCCGGAGACCACGTCGGGTCGAGGTCGGTGTAGAAATCGTTCGTGAGTCGGGTTAAGCCTTTCGTCGCGCGCTCGAAGACGTAGATATCCATCTGCCCCGAAGGCTTGAGCCCCGCGACCGCGATTTTCGTGCCCTCACGGTTCCATGCCGGCGAGGTAAGGGCGATCAGGTCGTCCAGGTATTCGCGGAGGAGCACCTTCTTGCCGGTGACGTCGTAAATGAAGAGCGCGTCGCGCCCGTTCCACTTCGAAACGAACGCGAGCTCTCCCCTGCGGGAGACGTCGATGCGGCTCTGGAAGGGGTGGAAGGATTCGAATTGCGCCGCGCGCTGCCCGCGGACGACCGATCGCACGTCCTTCTCGCGCCCGCGGGAGTCGGCGCTGTAGATGTTCGTGTAGCCGCTGCGCGCCGAAATGAAGAAGTAACGGCACCCGCCGAAGAGCGTCGTGTCCGGAACCGCGACGGGCTTCAGATTCACGCCCTGCGACGCGGCGCGCTCCTCTGCGGCGAGCGCGAGCGTCACCCGCTCCTTCACCTCGGGGAAGTATTTCCGCTTGAGGCCATAGACCCAGTCATCCGAGAGCCTGCGCGTGGGAACCCCGGTCACGCGCTGGAGCACCTTCTCGAATCGGTCGTCCTTGTAGACCTCGGTGTACAGCCGCCGCAGCGCGTCGTCCCCGTACGTCTTGCCGATGTACTCGCACAGGCTCTGTCCGAGCTTGTAGATCGCGAAGGTCCCGTTGTAACGCCACAGATCCTGAATCCCGGGAAGGCGGTCCTCGAGGACCATGTCGCTCACGACCATCGTCCCCTGCGCGTCCCACACCGTGGACCAGTATTCCGCGAGCCCTTCCGAGAACCAGAGCGGAGGCACGATGTAATTGGCCTTGCGGTGCTTCTTGTAGACCTCCTCCAGGACCGAGAGCTGGAAGACGTGCACCAGCTCGTGGTGGATCACGTGGCGGAACTCGGCATAGGACCCCGTATACGGAAGCACCACGCGCCCCTTCGAGAACTCGGTGAAACCCTGGACGCCCTCCGGGAGGAAGAAGGGGCTGACGTTGGTCTGCTCGAAATGCTGGTGCGAGGAATAGACGATGAGCGGGATCGAGCGCGAGAGCTCGTGCTGGAATTTCACCTTGAGGTCTTTGTAGCTGTCTTCCGCAAGCGAGAGCGCGAGCCGCGCGAGAGGCTCCTCCTCCGGGTAGTAGAAGATCTCGACGTGCTCGCCGCGGAGTGTCAGCCACTCGAATTTGTTGTAGTGCACCTTGTTCTTCCCGAACGCAAAGGATTGGGCGCGCGCGAAGGACGAGGCGAGGCAAAGGGCGGACACGGTGATGAGGGCGACGAGGAGCTTCATCTTCTTCATTCGAGACCGGCCTCGGGATGAGACCCGCTCGGCGAGACGACGCGAGGTGGGAACCATGGAGAATTATACCAGCGTGGAGCGTTCCAGAAAAGCACGAACCGCTCGAAAATTACGAATTTAGAGCGAGTTGCCGCCGTAAGCCTGTGTTCCCCCGACCCAGACGCCTCGGACCTCTGAATGGTGGAGGTTCTCATGGCCGATCCGCAGCAAATCCTGGTCGAATTGGACCAGATCGGCACCCCAGCCGGGCTCGATCCTGCCCAGGGGCGTGGTCCACCCGGCCGCTCGATTGGGCTCCTCGAGATGCGCGCGGAGGGCCTGGGCAAGCCCGACCCGCTGCTCTGGGTGAAACGCCTCGGTGTCTGGCTCGTCCCCGCCCCGGCGCAGGAGGGCCGCCTGAAGGGCGAAGAGCGGACCGGGGCGGTCGAAGGGAGCGTCCGATCCGAAGAGCAGCTTGGCGCCGGCGCGTTGGAGCGACCGGTAGGCGTACGAGCGAGCGGTGCGCACGCCCCACTTACGCCTGGCGACGGCGCGATCCGTGACCTGGTGGATGGGCTGAACCGATGCGAGAACGCCAAGTCCCTTGAACCGGGGAAGATCGTCTTCCCGTGCGAGTTGAATGTGCTCGATCCGGGGTGGGAGCGGAAAGCCCCCGCTTTGAATCGCGGCTTCGATTGCGTCGAGCGCGTTCCTCACAGCTCTGTCGCCGATCGCGTGGATCGCGACGGTGAGGCCGGCCTTCCGGGCTTGCACGCATCGATCCTCGAGCTCGGCCCGGGAGGTGACCTCCGTGCCCATGCTCGTATCGTCGTCATACTCCTCTTCGAGGAGCGCGGTTCCCGATCCGAGCGTTCCGTCCGCGAAAAACTTCACCGGGCCGATCCGCACGCGGTCGTTCCCCCATCCACTACGGAGCTCGAGCGCCTGAGCCGAGCCGAGCCTCGCTGCCGGGACCGAGAGAAGGAGCCGGAACGTTAGCCGGTCCCGCTCGCTCAGCTCCTGGGCGGCGGTCCAGATGTCGGTTCGGTCGAAGTCGTGCGCCCCCGTGATTCCGAGCGAGTGCGCCTTCCGGATCGCGCGCGCGAGGTCTTCGGCGGGCTCACGACGGCGCGGGACGGCGCGGCGGAGCAGAGGCGCCGCCTCCTCGATCAGGACCCCCGTGAGCGCGCCGCCCGGGTCCCGGTCGACGGTGCCGCCGGGAGGATCGGCCGTGTGCGCGCCGAGGCCGGCCGCCTGGAGTGCTACGCTGTTGCCCCAGACGGAGTGGCCGTCGATCGCGAAGAGCACGAGGGGGCGGTCCGGGAGTACCTGGTCCAGCGTCGAGGGCCGTTTGAGCTCGCCCGGCCACTCGCGCGGCACCCAGCCGCGGATCGTGACCCATCCGCCGTCCGCCGCTTGGGCGCTCGCGACCCGCACCGCCTCTTCCAGTCCCTCGGGGGATTGCCGCTCGAGCCACACGTCGCTCACCGAGCGGATCCAGGTCAACAGGTGGATGTGCGCATCGACGAATCCCGGCGTGAGCGTGCCGCCGCGCAGGTCGACCGCGCGGATGCCTTTTCCAGCGATGCGGCGCAGCCGGTCGAGCGGCCCGACGTCCACGATTCGATCGCCGCGTACGAGCACGGCCCCGGGATAGCGGTCCGCCGCGGGGCCGGCGCGGCCGGCGCCCCGGCCTTTGGGCGACGACGCGGTGCGGCGCGCGTCGAGGATGCGGCCGCCGTGAAAGAGCCAGCCGGCTTCGGAACGCTTGCCGGCCCGTTTCATCGCAGCGTCACCTGCTCGGCGAGCCAGCGGAGATAGCCGGGCTCCCCCGCGGCGATCTCGAGAACGAGGATCTCGGGCACCTTGTCGGGGTGGGATTCCCGGATCCGCCGGAGCGCCTCGCCGGCTCGAGCGGCGGTGGTCTTTCCGTAGAGCACGGCGCTCAGCTCGGCGTGCTCGCGCCCCTGCCAGAAATAGAAGGCCTTCCCGGTGGTCACGGTCGCGCAGGCGAGCACCCGCCCTCGCACGAGCTGGCGTGCGGCGCGGTGCGCGGCGGAGAGGCGCGGGTAGGCGGCGAGGATCAGGACCGCGCGCGGGGCGCGGCGAACGGGCGTCGGCCGGCGGGCCTGCGGGGCGCGGCGAACGGGCGTCGGCCGGCGGGCGCTGGGCCGTGCGCTACCGGACCGCTTGCGCCGCGTCCCGGCCACGGAGCCTCCCTCCCAGACGCGTCTCGAGCGCGCGCTCGATGCGATCGGCGGTGCGCTCCCACGAATACTCTTGGATCTTGACGAGGCCCCGCGCGCCGATCGCCGCGCGGCGCGCGGGATCACGGAGGAGCGGCGCGATCGCGCCCGCGAGGGCCCAGGTCCACCGCCACCGCGTCACGGAGGCGGTGACCCCGTCGATCGCGAAATCCTCGGTGCCGCTTCGTGTGCACACGACCGCGGCCCCGCACGCCATCGCCTCCGCCGCCGTGTTGCACCAGCCCGCGCGCCGCTCCGCGCTCACGAAGAGGTCCGCCTCGCGGTAGAGATCCGCCAGCCCGCCCTGCGTGGGGTTCAGCACCCACCGGTGCGGGATGCGGAGCGCCCGCGGCAGCGAGGGAGCCCCCGCGCCGTCGGGAGGGGCGTCGAAGAGCGTCACCGCGACCGGCACTCCGGTGGCGATCGAGGCACGCTCGATCGCGCGCGCGGCGACCCAGGTTCCCTTCCGGCGGCGCGAGAGGCGGCCGTACACGAGCGCCCGCACGGGACCCGCCGCCTGCGCCGCGCGGGGCCCGCCTGGACCGTCCGGACGCTGCGCGCGCGGATCGGGCGCGGGCGGCCGGAATCGCTCCAGGCTCACCCCCCCCGCGGCGTCCTCGGCCCGGATCCCCTTCCGCGCCAGATAGCGGCGCATCCCCGCCGAGTTCGCGAGGACCAGATCCGCGGCCCGGAGCGCGCGATCCTCCTCGGGCGCCCCCTCCAGCACCGAGTAGTAGACGCGCAGCGCGCCGGGCGAGCGGCACTGGAGAAAGAGGTCGGGCGCGGGCGAGAGAATCGTGTCCCACGCGCCCAGCGGCAGCTCCGCGAGCGGAAGAACGGCTCCCGAGAACGGCACCCACGGGCGCGCGTCCCTGGGATCGGGCACCAGGATCGCCACCTCGTGGCCGCGCCGGGTCCAGATTTCCCCCAGTTCGAGGAAGCGCCGGATCCCTCCGTAGACGCCGAGGTGAGGGAGCGCCAAAGCGATGCGGAGCGGGCTCATCGGATTGCGGAGTTTACATTTGCCCTCCGCCGACCGGGTGCACTAAATTAATGGGCTATGGTCGTGAACGCCGATCGAACCTGCGCCGAATGGCTTCAAACCATCACCTCGCTCCCGGGCGTTCCCGGCCACGAGGAAGCCGCCGCGCGCGAGCTCATGAAGGCGTTCGGCTCCGTCGCGGACCGCGTCGAGCGCGACCGGATGGGGAGCGTCTACGCCTGGATCGACGGGGAGGGCAAAGCCCCGCGCCCCCGCGCGCTCCTCGCCGCCCACATGGACAAGATCGGGTTCCTCGTAAGCGCGATCGAGCCCGGCGGCTATCTCAGGGTCACCGAGGTCGGCGGATTCGATTCGCGGACGCTCCCCGGGAAGGAAGTCCTCGTCCATTCGAGTCCTCCGATGGTCGCCGTGTTCGCTACGCGACCGCCGCACTTGCAGAAGCGGGGCGAATCGGAACGGCCCATCCTGCTCGAGGACCTCTACCTCGACTGCGCGCGCCCCGAGCGCGAGGTGAGGCGGAAGATTCCGATCGGAACCATGGTGACCCTGAGACAGCCTCCGATCGAGCTTCTGGGAGACCGCATGGCGGCGCCCGGGATGGACGACCGGGCCGGAGTCGTCGTGATGCTCCGCACGCTCGAGCTCCTGAGAGCGAAACGCCCCGCGTGGGACGTCATCGCCGTCGCCACGGTCGAGGAGGAGTTCGGGGTGGTGTGTCTGGGCGCGCGCACGGCCGCGGAGAACCTGGCGCCCCACCTCGGCATCGCGATCGATGTGAGCCACGGCGACATGCTCGGGGCGCGGGAGGGAGACACGGTCCCGCTCGGGAGCGGCCCGGCGCTTTCGATCGGAGGAAACATCCATCCGGGAGTCTTCGAAGACCTCAAGCGCTCCGCGCGGGCGCTCTCGATGCCTTATCGCGTGGAGGCATGCCCCACCGGGTCGGGCACCGACGCGATGGACATCCAGATCGCGAGCGAAGGGATCCCGACCGCAGTGGTCGGGATCCCGTGCCGCTACATGCACACCGGCGTGGAGACGGTCGAGCCGCGCGACGTGGACCGCTGCGCGCATCTTCTCGCGCACTACCTCTCCGAGCTTTCGCCGGAGTGGCGCGCGGTCGAGGTGCTCAAGTGAACGGCAACGGCGCGCCCCGATTTCAAGAGAGCCTCCTCGAGGCGATCTCGAACGCGCCCGGCGTGAGCGGCGGCGAAGAAGCGGTCCGCGCGATCCTCGCCG
>DASXQO010000060.1:0-4870 GCA_036507115.1 Candidatus Eiseniibacteriota bacterium
CGGTCGGCAAGTGGCTCAAGAAGGAAGGCGACGCGATCGCCAAGGACGAGCCGATCGTCGAGATCATCACCGACAAGATCAATATCGAGCTCCCCGCCCCCGCGGCGGGAACGCTCGGAAAGATCACGATCGCGGAAGGCACGGTCGCCCAGGTCGGGCAGCAGCTCGGAGTGATTCTGGCGCCAGGAGAGTCGCTTCCGGCCGGCGGCGCGGGGCCGCCCCCCCAGCAGCAGCCCGCCGCGCGTCCTCCGGTGGCACCGCCCCAGGGTAGCGCGCCCGCCGCAGGCGCGCCGGCGCGCGAGCCTGCATCCGCGAGGTCCGGAGCGGCCCTTGCGGAACCTTCACCGTCCGAGGACCAGCGCGTCTCTCCCGCGGTCCGAAAACTCCTCAAAGAGCATAACCTCGATCTCTCGGGCATCCGCGGCAGCGGGATGGGTGGGCGCGTGACCCGTGAGGACGTGCTGAGCCACATCGAAGCGGGCAAGGTCGCCGCGTCGGCGGGAGCGCGGGCGCCCGGTGCGGCGCAGACAGCGCAGCCGGGCCAGGCACCGGCACAAGAGCCCCAACCCACGAAACCGATCCCCGCTCCGGCCTTCACGGCGCCGGGATCCCGCGAAGAGGAAGTCAAGCCGCTCACCAATGTCCGCAAGAAGATCGCCGAGAACATGCTCCGTTCGCGGCACTCGGCGGCGCATTGCGCCACGTGGGACGAGGTGGACATGACGGCTCTCGTGGAGATGCGGGCGCGACTCAAGGAAAGGGTGAAGTCGACCTACGGGGTCAACCTCACCTACACGCCGTTCATCATGAAGGCGGTCGTGCGGGCGCTCCGCGAATATCCGATCCTGAACGCCTCCATGACCGAGACCGAGATCCACCTCAAGAAGTACTACAACATCGGCGTGGCGGTGCATCGCGACCAGGGGCTCATCGTGCCGGTCGTGCACGACGCCGACCGGAAGACGCTCCTCCAGATCGCGCAGGAGATCGAGGACCTGGGCGGCCGGGCGCGGGCCGACAAGCTCACGCTGAACGACATCCAGGGCGGAACGTTCACGATCACGAACGCGGGCATGTTCGGCGCGACCGCGTCCACCCCGATCATCAACTTTCCGGAAGTCGGGGTGCTCGGAGTCCATCTGATCCAGGAGCGCCCCGTGGTGCGCGAGCATCGCATCGTGATCCGCCAGATGATGACACTCGTCCTGAGCTTCGATCACCGGCTGGTGGACGGGACCCCCGCGGTCCAGTTCCTCCACCACGTGAAGGAGCTGCTCGAAGACCCCGAGAGCTGGCTGCTGGATTCCATCTGAGGCGCGCATGACCTCGCCGATTACGGCGTACGACTTGGGCCGGATTCCCTATCGGACATCGCTCGAGTTCCAGCGCCGCGCCGTCTCGGCCCGGGCCGCGGGCGCGCGCGGGGACGCGATCTACTTCGCCGAGCACGAGCCGGTCCTCACGGTCGGCCGCGGAGGGACCGCGGAGAGCCTGAGGGCCTCCGAGGCCCTGCTCCGGGCGCGCCGCGTCGAGGTCGTCCCGGTCGAGCGCGGCGGCGACATCACCTACCACGGCCCCGGCCAGATCATCGCCTACCCCATCGTCGCGCTCTCCGATCTCCCTTCGGGGCGGGATTTGCACCGCTACCTCCGCGACCTCGAAGAAGTCCTGATCACGGCCCTGGCAGCGTACGGGTTGCGCGCCGAGCGGCGCCCCCCCTACACGGGCGTGTGGATCGGCGAACGCAAGGTGGCGGCGATCGGGGTCGCGGTCCGCCGCTGGATCACCTTCCACGGATTCGCGCTCAACGTGGATCCCGATCTCGGCCACTTCGATTGGATCCACCCCTGCGGCATCCGCCACCTGGGGGTCACGTCGATGCGCTCCCTCCTCGGCGAGGCGCCGCCCCGTGCCCACGTCCTGGCCAGGCTGCGCGAATCCTTCGCGGGAATCTGGAACCGGCCGGTCGTGGAGAGGCCATGGCAGGCCGACGGCGCGGAATCGCTCCCCCGGGAGACCCTCCATGCCTGACGTGACCTCGCGGCCCAAGACCCGCATCGAGCGCGACTCCCTGGGGACGCTCGAAGTTCCCGCGGACGCCTACTACGGGGTCCAGACCGCGCGCGCCGTCGCGAACTTCCCGATCAGCGGCGAGCGTCTCCACGTGGAGATGGTGCGCGCGGCCGCGCGGATCAAGATCGCCGCGGCCCGCGCCAACATGGAAGTCCAGGCGCTCGACCGGAAGAAGGGAGAGGCGATCACGCAGGCCGCCGAAGAAGTCCTGGCCGGCAAATTCGACCGGGACTTCGTGGTGGACGCTTATCAGGCGGGCGCCGGCACCTCCTTCCACATGAACGTGAACGAGGTCATCGCGAACCGCGCGTGCGAGATCCTGGGCGGGAAACGGGGCGACCATGCGCTCGTGAGCCCGAACGACCACGTCAACATGGCGCAGTCCACGAACGACGTGATCCCGACCGCCATGCGCCTCGCGGTGTACGCGCTGAGCGGTCCCGTCCTCGAGGAGATGAAGGCGCTCGCTCGCGCGCTCGACGCCCGTTCCAAGGCGTTCTCGCGCGTGCTGAAGTCGGGGCGAACGCACTTGCAAGACGCTGTACCGGTGACCCTGGGACAGGAATTCTCCGGCTACGAGGTCTGCGTCGCCGGGTGGGCGGAATCTTTGGCCAGGAGCCGCGACGGACTCCTGGCGGTGGGGCTCGGCGGAAACGCGGTCGGGACGGGCATCAACGCACACCCCGAGTATGCCGCGCGGGCGGTGAAGCATCTCGCGGCGCTGGCGGGAGCGCCGTTTCAACCCGCAAAGAACCTGTTCGAGGCCATGCAGAGCATGGCGCCCTTCGTCCGGGTCTCGTCCGATCTCCGCGGCTTCGCGCTCGACTTGACCCGGATCGTGAACGATCTGCGGCTTCTCGCGAGCGGGCCCACGACGGGCCTCTATGAGATCGTGCTCCCCGCCGTGCAGCCCGGATCCTCGATCATGCCGGGCAAGGTGAACCCGGTCATGCTCGAGACGACGAACATGGTCTGCTTCCAGGTGATCGGCTACGACACGACGGTGGCCTATGCGGCCCAGGCGGGGCAGCTCGAGCTCAACGTGATGATGCCGGTCATCGCGCACGACCTGACGCGCATGCTCGCGATCCTGGCGCCCACGCTCCGGGTCCTGCGCGAGAAGTGCATCGACGGGATCACCGCGAACGAGGAGATCTGCCGCCGCTACTTCGAGCGCTCCACGGCGCTCGCGACGGCCTTGAACCCCTACATCGGATATCTCGCCGCCGCGGAGATCGCGAAGGAGTCGCTCAAGACGGGCAAGACGGTCGTGGAGCTGGTGCGGGAGAAGAAACTTCTCACCGAGGAGCAGATCGCGAAGATGTTTTCGCCCGAGGGGATGACCCACCCCGGCGGAGGCTGAAGGCGGCGGCGGAATACGAATCGGGGGGCGCCGACCGGCGCCCCCCGTCGCATTCAGGAATGACCCCGAGAGCTAGATGCTGATTCCGAGACTGGCACGCACGCCCATGTAGTTCGTGCTTTCACCCTCGGTCGAAACCGAGTGGTAGTTGCCCATGAGGTTCATCTTCGTCTTCGGACCGACCGGGAATCCGACGCCCGCGCCAAAGTTGAAACCGAACTTGGACGAGGTGTCTTCGCCCGCAAACGCCGTATCCGTCGACTCGATCTTACCCTTCACCGAGTAAAGACCGCCACCCGCCTGCGCGAAAATGCTCGGTCCGACGCCCGCGCCGAGGTTCATCCGGATTTCCGGCGTGAAGCGCATGATGCTGACCGAGGTGGTGGCCGGGGCGGTTCCCGTGTTCCAATCCGTGGAACCGAGGTTGTCATAGGAAGCTTCGAGACCCCACGACATCTTCGGCGCCATGCTGCGGAAATACCCGGCGCCAAAGGTGAAACTCCCGCCCATGTTCTCGTTCGGTGCGGGCGCGACCTCGAGCGAGGACTTCGCGTACCCGAAGCTCATCTCCAGAGTGCCGACACTCGGCGTGGCCGAGGCCAGCGCCGGGACCAACATGAACGTGGAAAGCACCACGGCAAACCGAGTCCGATTCATTTCATTTCCCCCTTGCTTGAACGACGCGATTCTTCCGCCCCTCCCACGACCACGCCTCGAAATGCGCCGCGCAGTCCCCTGGCCTGGACGCATGAAGGTATCGGCAGTCCCGGGGGAAACCTTAATCAGGCCCCAGAAGGGGTCAGGCGTCGGGGATCTCGACCTCGGAACGGGGGAGACGAACCTCCGGAACTCTATGAAAGAACGCCCAATAGAGGATCGACGCCAGGACGTAGAGCAGGGCGGCGAGCAGGAGCGGTTCGGTGTACCCGCGGCGCTCGATCAGGGCGCCGCCGATGTCGGCGCTGACGCTCCAGGCCAGGAACCACGTGAGGGAGAGGAGGCTGTTGGTGATGGCGTGCTCGCGCTCGGGCACCACCTCCATCGCGAAGTGGGTCGTGAGCGGCTGGTTCATGTTCATGAGGGCGCTGCGCATGAAGAAGGAGGCCGCGACGACCGGCAGGGAATGAGAGAGCGCGAGCGCCACCATGAACGGCACCGAGGCGAGCTGGGTCGCCACCACCCCGCGCACGAGTCCGAGCCGCCGCGAGACCGCCGGGCCGAAGAGGTTCCCCAGAACCATGAATCCCTGCATGACGGCGAAGAGCGCGCCGATCCCCGCGGGCGTGAGTCCGAAGCGGTCGCGGAAGTAGAGATTGAGAAAGGGAATGATGAGCCCCGCGCCGAGACCGATCAGCGTGGCGGGCAGCGCGAGCTTGAGCTGGAGCCCCCAGTCCACCTCGGCCAATTTTTGGATTTGATCCCACGGGGTGCCGG
>DASXQO010000061.1:0-2475 GCA_036507115.1 Candidatus Eiseniibacteriota bacterium
CCCGAGAGCGGCAGCACGATCTTCCAGAAGATCGCGCGGGGGCTGAACCCGTCGGTGCGCGCCGCCTCCTCCAGCTCGGGCGAGAGGGTCTGGTAGTAATGCGCCATGAAGAGCACGCCGAAGGGATCGGCGAGATGGGGAAGGATGAGCCCCGCGTAGGTGTCGAGAAGCCCCAGCTTGGCGAAGAGGAGGTAGAGCGGCACGAGGGTCACTTGCCGTGGAAGAATGAGGAATGCGGTCGCCAGCCCGAGATAGACGCCCTGCGCCTTGAAGCGCCCCCGCGCGAGCGCGTGGCCCGCGGCGGCGCTTAGCAAGATTTGGAGCGGCACCGCGATCCCGGTCACGAGGAGCGAGTTGAGCGCGAATCGCCCCATCCCGCCGCCCGATCCGATCGCTCGGTAATGCTCGAGCGTGAACCCTCCGCTCCACCAATCGGAGGGAGCGATCGGGAGGGAGTTCCCCACGCCGAGCGAGACCCGTGCCATGTAGAACAGAGGAGCGAGCGAGAGGAGTACGAACGCCGAGAGCGCCCAGGCCGGGCGGCTCATGCCGGGATCTCTCCCGGCGCGCCCGAGACGAGGCGTCGCTGCGCGAGCAGGATCGCGCCGACCAGAAGGAGCAGGATGTAGGCGATCGCGCAGGCATACCCCATCTCGAAGTGATAGAACGCGCGTTCGTAGAGGTGATATACCAGCGTGAGGGTGCTGTCGAGGGGGCCGCCCCGCGTGAGCACGAAGACCTCGATGAAGATCTGGAAGGACCGGATCGTGTTGAGCAGAACCACGAAGAGGATCACCGGCTTGACGTGAGGGAGGACGATCCTCCGCTCGACTTCGAGCGTCGTCATTCCCTCGAGCCGCGCGGCCTCGAGCTGCTCCACCGGGAGCGTCTTTCGCCCCGCGAGGATCAGGATCGCGTAGTAGCCGACGCTCGCCCACACGTCCATGGCCATGATGGAAGGAAGGGCGAGCCGCGGATCTTGCAGCCAATGCACCGGCGGCAACCCGAGCGCATGGAGCCAGCCGTTCAGGAGGCCCTGTTCCGCGTAGAGCGACTTGAAGACGAGAGCGATCACGACCATCGACAGGGTGGCGGGAAAGAAGATGGCCGCCCGGAAGAAGGCCTCTCCGCGCTTGAGCCGGCTCAGAAGGGCCGCCACGAGATAGGCGAGCGTGAGCGTCACGGGGAGGGTGCCCACGACGAAGATCGCCGTGGTGCGGAGCGCGTGCCAGAACGCGGGCGAGCCGAGCGCGCGCGCGTAGTTCGAGACCCCCACCCAGTGCGTGAGGTCGGGGCGGAGCGGGTTCATGAAATAGAAACTCAGGAGGAGCGCCGCGAGGAGCGGGACGAGCCCGAACACGGCGAAGCAGACCGACCACGGAAGGAGCCCCAGGAACGAGCGGCTTCTCATGGATTCGGGCGAAGGAGGGCCTCGATTCGGGAGTCCGCGGAGCGGAGTGCCGCTTCGGCGGACTTCCTTCCGTAGATCGCCTCCTCCAGCTCTCCGTTCAAGATCTCCTCGATCTCCACCCAGCGGGGATGGACGGGAGGGGCGACCGCGGTTTCGAGCTGTCTCATGAAGACCCGGTCGCGCGGATGCGTTACGAAATAGGTATCCCTTTCGGCTGCGATCGCGGCTGGGAACGCGTTCCCGGTCGCGATGTAGACCGGCATCGCGTTCTCCTCGCGCACGAGGAATCGAGCGAGCGTGAGCGCGGCCGCCTTCTCCTTCGAGCCGCGGAAGATTCCCAGCGCCTCAGCGCCCGCGAAGGAAGCGGGGGTGCCCTTCCCCTCGGCCGGACGCGGCATCAGCGCGACCTCGAAGCGTAGTTGCGGCGCCGAGGCGGGCAGCTTCCGGAGAAGCCACGGACCCGAGATGGTGAAGCCGAGCCTGCCGCGCGTGAAGGCTTCGTCGAGCATCTCCTGGCGGTCCAGGAGCGAATGCGGCTTCAAGCTCAGAAAGAAGCGAAGCGCCTCGATGTTCGGCGGGCTTAAGACGACGCTCCGCGTCAGGGTCGAATCCAGGATGTCGCCGCCGTTTCCCCACGCGAACGGCATGAACTTCTTGAAGAGCACTTCGCGCTCTCCCGAGTTCATGCCAAACCCCTTCGTCTCCGGGTCGATCGCATCGATGCGCTGGACCGCACGCGCGAATGCCGCCCAGGTCGTTGGGGGCTCCTCCGGCTCAAGACCCGCGCGCAACATCAGATCTGCGTTCAGGTAGAGAGCGCGCGTCCCGAGCATCCAGGGGATCGCGTACGATCGCCCCCGATACTCGGCCACCGCCCAGCCTCGGAGCTCGGGCCTCAAGTCGGGGATGCTGTCGGTGAGGTCGATCAGCGTGCTGTCGGCGACGAGGCCGGGGATGAAGGTCGAGCCGAGCTCGCAGAGATCGGGAGGGCGCCCCGCGGCGATCGCCGCGACGATCTTCTCGCGGCCGCTCTGCCAGGTGAGCTGCTCGACCTGGACGTCGAG
>DASXQO010000062.1:0-5071 GCA_036507115.1 Candidatus Eiseniibacteriota bacterium
AGCTTGCTCACGGCATACGGTGAGAGCGGTGCGGTGGGCATGCCTTCGTGCTTGGGTAACGTGGGGGTATCGCCATAGACGGAAGACGACGACGCGAGCACGAACCGGCTCACGCCGCCCTCGCGGGCCGCGGTGAGGAGATTCACCGTCCCTCCGACATTCACCGCCGTGCTCTCGGCCGGCCGCTCGATCGAGCGTTGGACCGACGCGAGCGCGGCCTGATGGATGACAAAATCCACGCCCTCGCACGCGCGGCGGCAGGTCTCGAGGGAGGTAATGTCCCCCTCCATCCAGTCGAATCGCCGGTTCGAGTCCTCAGCCCGGATGGCCTCGAGATTTTCCCGGCGCCCCGTCGACATGTTATCGATCACGCGCACGGTCTCTCCTGTGCCGAGAAGCCTGGCGGCGATGTGGGAGCCGATGAAGCCCGCCCCTCCCGTGACGAGGTACCGGGGCACGCCTAGATACGATAGACGCCGCGGGTTCGGCGTCCCCTCAGGACATTCCGGCAGTCTACGACCGTGCGCGCGTGTCGCGAGACGAGGGCGTAGTCGAACACGCGGTGCGCAGTCGCGATCACGACACAGTCGGCCCAGCCCAGCGTGGCCGCCCGAAGCGGCCGGCCCCGCATCACCCGTTCCCGGTGACGTATGGAAGGAACATAGGGATCGCAATACGCGATGGTTGCGCCGGCGCGGTCGAGGATCTCGATGAGGTCCAGGGACGGAGACTCCCGGACGTCGTCGATGTCGGCCTTGTAGGCGACACCCAGGATCAGAATCCGAGCTCCCCGAACCGATTTCCGGCGGGAGTTAAGGGCCTCGTTGACGCGATGAGCGACGTGATAGGGCATGCCGCCGTTGATCTGACCAGCGAGCTCGATGAAGCGAGCCTCGAACCCGCTTTGCTTCGCCTTCCACGAGAGATAGAACGGGTCCACAGGAATGCAGTGCCCACCGAGTCCCGGGCCCGGATAGAACGGCATGAATCCAAATGGCTTCGTGGCGGCCGCGTCAATCACCTCCCACACGTCGATCTGGAACCGATCGCACATTAGGGCGATTTCGTTCGCAAGTCCGATGTTTACGCTCCGGTAGGTATTTTCGAGCAGCTTTACCATCTCCGCGACCTGCGTCGAGGACACGGGCACCACTTTGTCGAGGATCGAGCCGTAGAGTAGCCCTGCGATGCGGGTACATGCGGTTTTGGTTCCGCCAACGACTTTGGGAATGTTCTTGGTATTGTAGACGGGATTCCCCGGATCCACACGCTCGGGCGAGAACGCTAGGAAGAAGTCGCGACCTACGACGAGCCCCCCCTCCTCCAGCGCCGGGCGCACCAGCTCATCCGTAGTTCCCGGATAGGTGGTGCTCTCCAGGACCACGAGCTGTCCGCGGCGTAACCGCTGGGCGATCTCGCGAACCGCCGCGATGATGTACGAGACGTCGGGGTCACGTGTCTTCCGAAGGGGTGTGGGCACGCAGATGTCGATCGCATCCATCTCACGGAGCGTGTCGAACGATCCAGTAGCCGTCAGTCGGCCCGCGCGAACGAGCTCCCGCACGTGGCGAGTCGGGACGTCTTGGATATAGGACTTCCCTGCCTGGATCGCGTGGATCCGGCGCGTATCGATCTCGAATCCCGTGACGCGAAATCCCGCTTTAGCGAACTCAACAGCGAGGGGAAGCCCGACATATCCAAGGCCGATCACCCCGATGCGGGCGGACCGACGGGCGATGCGCCGTTCGAGGGCCTGGACCGCCGGGACGTCCCGATGGCCCGGGCCCCTTGCGCGGGACTTCTTCCGGTCCGTCGTTCCCATCATCCCCCCCAGGCTGAAGTTTCCGTGGTTCCGTCAGGCACCTTCCTGCCGGCGCGGCGATCCGGCTTATAGCCGTAATATCGATGCTCGTAGTAATAGGGCAACGCGCGCGATGCGTTGTTCACGATTGTGCCTACGAGCTTCGGCTGCAAGGGCTCGAGAAGCCTGCGCAGGCGTCGGACCGCGGGGATCGAGGTTTGTCCAGCCATCACGACAGTCAGGATCGCGTCGACGTGCTCCGCCATCAACATCGGCTCGACGACGGGCACGATCGGCGCCGAGTCGACGAAAGCAAAGTCGCACTCTTCCCGAAGGCTCGCGAGCAAGTTCCGGAAGGCTCCGTCTCGATATGCGTCCCCCATTGGATGCTGAACGCGACCCGCGGTGATCACCCGCAACGTGGTAAACGGTGTGGGCCTCGCAACCCGGTCGAAGGTCGCCCTCCCATGCATGTACTCGAAGAGTCCGGGGCCTTGGGAGAGGTCCATGAGATGATGTTGCATCGGCTGGCGCAAATCACCGTCCACTACGATCGTGCGCTTGCTGAAAATTCGCGCGGCCACGAATGCCAGGAGACCGGTGATTGTGCTCTTTCCTTCGCCACGGCCTGCGCTCGTAATCATGTAGATCTGCCGGCGCGCTCCGACCGCCTGCTGCTGGAGCATCTGCAGCAGGCGTCGCACTTCGGTGAAAACGGGACTGTCCAGGTCGGTGTCCCTGAAGAGGCTCCGCGTGCGGTCCTTCTTCGCTGGGCTCACCTATCTACCGAGCGCGCCGTGGACCCTGGCACGCGATCCCGGCTTCCGCTCCGAGGAGAGAGTGGCATGTACCGCGAAGAATGTAAGGGTGACCACGATGACTGCGGCCGTGGAGAGCGCTCCCCAGTGGGTGCGCAGGAACGACCCCGGCGCGGGCCAGCCCGCTGCTCTGGGCACGGTTGCCAGGACCCTGAGTCCGAGCTCCTCCTCTGCCTGCTCCACGGTTCGGAGCACGGGGCCGGAGCGCACAAGGAGGACCAGACCGATACCGAGCGCGGTCCCCGCGAGAAGGGCTATGAGTAGCACTTGGTTCTTGTTCGGGAAAAAGGGAGCCAGGGGCAGCTGCGGGCGCTCGATAATCCGGTACCGAAATCCGGCCGCGCTTACCTCAAGCGCCTCAGAAAGCTGCGAAGAGCTGGCTTCACGCTGGAGGGTGAGCAAGAGGCCCCTTTGCGCTTCCACTTCACGCTGAAGCCTCTCCAGTTCCAGCTGCTCGCGTGGCCGGCTCTGCTGCGTCGATGTGAACGTGTTGATGTAGCCGGAGACTGTGCGTCGTTTCTTACCGAGGGACCGGAGCTCGCCGCGGTCGACTGCGATCCCGGCTGCGGCCTCTCGTGCCGCGGAGCTCAGGGGTAGTGCCGCCGCGAGCACCTGGTATTCTTCATAGAGGGACTGCCTCGCGGTGCCAATTCGGAGCTTGGCCGCCGTCGGGTCCGTGCCGCTGAGCAAGGTCATACCGAGCCTGACCTCGAAGTCCTCGAGCTGTCCTTCCAAGGATGAGGCGCGGCTGCTTCCGAGCACGGGCGGATCCGAATCATTCCCCACCTCGCGTTGCCAAGCGGCTCGACCGGCTAGGATCCGGTTACGCAGTCCGGCAATCTCTTCGTCGGTTCCGCGGAGCACCGTGCGGGCGGCTGCGAGCGTGGCCTCCGTGATTGGAACGTTCTGAAGGGAACGCGAGATCATCGACTCCTGATGGCGGCGCAGCGCCTCCTCCGCCTTTCGCACATTGTCCTTGTAGATGGTGATCTGTTCCTCACTGAACCCACTTCGGGCCCCTAGCTCGCTCAGCTTCTCCGTGCGGCTAGCCTCGATGAGTTGGTCGACAACGGCCGTGGCGAGCGCCTGCGCGAACCGTGGATCTTCGGCGAACGCAGCGATCCGTACGTAAGCGTTACTAACCGGCGAGACCTGGATTCGCTTCGCGATACGCCCCGCGGCCTTGCGCGCCGCGAAATCCCCGGCGGACAGTTCGGGACGGGCCTGAGACGCCAGGATGGATTCACGCACGATCTCTGGATCGCGGTGGAGCCCCAGCCTCCGAGCGACCGCCTCGAGGAACGACCTACCGTGAATCCGAGAGTCGAGCTCGGCGATCCGGACGGCGCGAGTTCCCCGCTGCTCCTCGGAATGCACGAGGGGCTCGAGCCCCGGCGAAACATTCGCCTGATCGTTCGGTGCCACCGTACCGTACGAGGAGTACTGGGGCACTGCGACCGCAAGAAAAACGAACGCGACGCAGAACGCCGTCGTCAGCGGGAGGACAATCACCCAGATGTCGGCGCGCGCCTGCCAGAGCAACTGGCGCAGATCGATCACTGTGTGCTGAGGCTTGATATCCATGGCGTGGGCCGTGTCAGCGTGCGATGATGAGCCCGACGACGCCGGTCACGATTCCGACCAGCGCGGCCACACCGCGCGCACTCGTTAAGAACCCAGATCTCCTGTGTCGAGGGACGTAGATCGCGTCCCCCGATTCGAGAGCCAGATTGCCCGGCGCGCCGACCTTGGACAGGTAATCATTCAGGTTGATCCGAAATCGGACCAGCTTCGGTCCACTCTTCCGGACAACTTCGATCTTCTTGAGATTCGCATCGGGCGTCGGTCCCCCACTACGAACGATCGCGGTTACAAGGTCCTGCGCCTGCTCGAGCGGGAGCGACCCTTGAGTGGTTACCGCGCCGAAGATGAGAACGGAGTTTGGAGCCATTGAGCCCCCGGGGCCGCCGGGGACGCGAACCGTGTCTCCCGTTTTCAATCGGGGAAGACGAGCGAGCTGGCCGGTGCGGATTGCGGTAGCGATATCGACGTACTGCGGCTGCCGTCCGCCGCTCGCATCGCCCGGGACGACCTCCACGCTGGAAAGCTGTGCGGTCTCAGCGGGACCGCCGGCTTCGCCGATGGCTTGCCACACCGTCGGCTCCTCTGCGAACGTGTGCTTGCCGGGACGCGTAACCGCGCCCCAAACGTATATGGTGCTGCCCTTGTACTCGGCAATCGCTACGTTGACCTGGCTAACATCGCGATCGAAAAGCGAGTAGCGCCGTTCAAGCTCGATTTCGAGGTGCTGCACCGTTTTTCCCTTGGCAGTAATATTGCCAACGAGGGGAAGGAGGAGCGAACCGTCTGGGCCCACAGAGAACCGTCCGGAGAGATCCTTGCGCCCGACAACCTCAACCATCAGTACGTCGCCCGGACTGATTGCGGCCCC
>DASXQO010000063.1:0-18967 GCA_036507115.1 Candidatus Eiseniibacteriota bacterium
CTCGATCTGGTAGTAGACCTTGTAGTCGGGCCGGTCCTCCCCCTGGTTGAACTCCTCCATCACGACCTGCCGCTCGCGGGTCACCTTTTCCTGCGTCAGCTTCAAGTTCATCCACGCGTCGACGGAGCGGTCCAGCGCCTCGTCGAAATTCTCCTTGGGCGCGGTGAATCCGTAGCAGGTGTAGTCGTTGGTGGTGTAGCCACCGCTCTCCTCTCCGATCCGCTGCATCTGCTTGCGGAACTCGAGCTCGCCCTGCTTCAGCGAACCGCCGCGGAAAATGAGGTGCTCGTAGTAGTGGCTCAGGCCCGAGAGCGTGGGAGTTTCCGTGCGGCTTCCGCCGTTCACGACGACACAGGCCGCCACGAGAGGCTTCGAGTGGTTTTCGAGGAGGATGAGGCGGAGCCCGTTCGGAAGGGTCTCGCGGCGGATGATTTCGGACGTCGCGGCGCGGACCGGCGCGGCGAGCGCCGGCGCGAGGGAGATGCAGAGAAGCGCCGCAAGAATCGAACGGGTACGCATGAGTTCCCCCCTTTCGAAAACAGCACGGCCCCGCGTCGCGGGGCCGGCTACACGTGACGCACTGCCTGAGGACGTTCCCTTACTTGGTCTTTTCCAGCGCCCCGAGGATTTCCTGCGTCTCGGGGAACCGGCCCACGGACTTTTTGGAAAAGATGACCTTGCCATCCACGGAGACGTCGAAAATGCCGCCTCCGCCGGGGATCAATTTCGATTCAACGCCCAGCCGCTTCTTCAGCTCTACCGCCAAACTGGCGGCTTTGTCTTTATAGCCTCATTCGGTGCAGTACTTGATCTCGACGTTCATGGGGGCCTCCGGTTTCGGCCGCTCGGGGCGGCTGGCCTGCCCGCCTGCGCCGACGAAGGCCGATTCTCCGCCCGGTGCGGGGCGGTGTCAAGCAAGCGGGTGCCAGGTCAAAATGAAATCGGGAACGATTCGATCGAGAGGAGCCAGCGGACGCGCCACGGGTTTTCCCCCGGGTCGGGGCGGCCGACCCAGAGCGGCACCGTGATCCGGACCGGGCCGAAGACGGAACTCAGGCCCGCGTCGGCGAGCGGTCGGCCTACGAGGTCGCGCGCATCCGGGGAGGAGCGTGGCGTGGATTTGGCGCCGGATTCCCCGAGACCGGTCGCCTCGACCCGTCCGAGATCGCCGAAGAGCGAGACCGGCACGCGCGGAACTGGAAGCTCCAGATCCGCGCTCAGGCCCCATACGCGCTTCCCGAGCGCCGCGCGGCCACGGTAGCCGCGAAGGCCGCCCCCTCCGGCGATCCAGTAGTACCCCGAGGCGAGGAGCGGCCCGCGGTCGTTGAGGTAGAAGCGGCCGAGCGAGTCCACGCGGTTTCCTTCCGCGGCGTCGAAGTTGAGCTCGCGCGGGGGGCGGTCGAACGCGGTCCCCGCGAACACCCTCCACGAGAGGTGCGCGTTTCCGCGCGGGAGGAGATCGAGCTTCTGCCGCGCCTCGAGGGAAACGCGCTCGTAATGGAATTCCGGATCGGGATCGCCGCTGGACCGAAACGCCGAGGACCCTGCGCGAAGATCGATCGCGACGTGTTCGGCGCGGCGCGGCCCCTGGGTGTCCAGGGAGAGAAACGCCTGCCCGTGCAGGCCCTTTCCCGGCGACCAGTACCGCGGATCGACCGGTGCCAGGTCGTATCGGTCGCGAAAATCGAGCGAGAGCTGCCAGGCGCGGAAGGGATGCAGCCTTCCGGGCGCGGTTGCGAGATTTCCCGCGCCGACGCCCGCTCGAAAGAGTCCCGCGTCGCGCGCCGATTCGAGAGCGAGCCGCCCGCGCGCCCCGAGCGCTCCGGCGCGCCGGGCCATCCAGGCGCTCCACGAGAAATCGCCGCGCCGTGTCCCGACGGCGAGGTTTCCCCCCGCGGCGAGAACGCCCTCCGGAAAATCGGCGGAGGGAAGATAGCGCCCCGCGGTCCAGAGCCCGAGGCGTACGCCTTCCGCGCGGCCGTGCCAGATCACGGGCCCATAGAGAAACGTCATCGCCTCCGAGGATCGGAAGTCGTAGAGCGGTTTCAATCGGAGGGGCGGGCCGCCGCTCCGGTTGTCGAGGCGGTTCCGCTCGATTACCTCGTGGTCCGGATCGAGGATCACCTTCTTCACGGGGCTCTGGCCGCCGAAGAATACTCTCGCGTCGCCGCTTCCCTCCGGGACGAGCTGCCGCTCGTGCGTTCCGTCCGCGAACCGCGCTTCGACCGTCACCGGGTCCACACGCGCTCCCTCGCGCCGGACCGTAACCGTCGTGACGCGCTCCCCCTCGGTCCGTTCATGATGCACGCTCTTGATGGAGACTCCCATAGTACCCGTGCCCTCGAGCCAGGAGCGGAACCAGTCGTCGAGATCCCTCCGCGAGACCTTCTCGGCCGCTCGGACCACGTCGGCGGGGCGCGGATGCCGGAGCAGATTGCTCCGGTAGTATTCGCGCAGGAACGCGCTGAACGTCGAGTCGCCGAGATACGCCCGGAACGCGCACAGCATCATCGCGGGCTTGCTGTAGGCGCCGACCCCATAGGTGACCCACCCGTGATAGGCCTCCGACGGGGTGGCGATGGGTTGCTCGTCGCGTGCGTTGATGCGCGCCAGATACCGATTCTCGTCGATGAGGAAATCCCGTACGGGACTCATCCAGGGAAGCAGCTTCCGGCGTTTGAAGAGGCCGCGCGGATACTTCCAGTCCGCGTAACGGTTCTCCATGTACTGCGTGAACCCCTCGTCGAGCCAGGGATGCGCGCGTTCGTCGCTCCCGAGCATGCCGTAGAACCAGTTGTGGGCCACCTCGTGCACGATCGTCATGTCGAGCCATTCGTACCAGGCGGAGGGAATATCCGGATCGTTCATGATGAGCATCGGGTATTCCATCGCGCCCCCTCCGGAGTTGCTTTCGGCGCTGGTGAAGCTCGGCCAGATGTAGGGGCCGACTTCGCGGGTCAGGAATTCCATCGCCGAAACCGCGTACGCCTTCTGATCGCGCCAGCGCTCCTGATCCTCCCGGTAGGAGAGCGCGCGGATCGCGATTCCGTGCCACGTGGTGTCGCCGCGGACATACTCGGGAGAGGCGACCCACGCGAAGTCGTGGACGCGGTCTGCGTGGAAGCGGAGCGTCTTGAGCGAGGGGAGGACGCTGTCCTCGGGCACGCTCATCGCGGCGAGCGAACGGAGCGTGTCCACGAGGGTCGTGTCGCGCGACGCCCGGATCAGGCGAAGCGGGCCGGGTCTCCCCGCCGCGTCCGCCTCCTGCCGCGTCTCCCGTTCCGATTCGACCCAGGAATAGCTGTAATGAACGGGCGCACCCCGGGGAACGCGGAGACGGACGCCCTTCCCCCGCTTCATCTCGAGCGGCCCGCCCTTCCCGCCATCGGACCTCGCCAGGTCGGATTCCACCGCGAGCATGGTCCGTGGCCATCGACCCCGAAGGGAATCGGCCGGGACCACGTTGAGGTGAACCGTCACGCTGTCGCGCGCGGTCTCGCGATCCGCGAGCGGAATTTCGTTGTCCCCTCCGCCGGCTCCTTTCAGGACGCCGGTCGCGCCGACCCAGAAGCGGTCCGGAAGGGTGATCGCGACGTCGAATGTGCCGTAATCGCCGTAGAACTCGGCGAGGTAGTGGTACGGATCGGGATGCCACCCAAGGTCGTCGTAGAGCGCGACCTTGGGGTACCACTGGGCGATCGAATAGGCGTCGCCGTCATGGCCGAATCGGGCGAAGACCTTGGGAATCTGGACCTCGAACCGGAGTCGAAGCGTGACGGAATCCCGGGGCGCCAAGGCGCGCGGAAGATCGACCCTCGCAACGGTCTCGTCCACAACGATCGCGGCCGGGACGCCGCCGGCCGTGACGGAATCGATCGTCATCCAGCCTCGCTGGCGCGGAGAGGCGAGGCGGATCGCGTAATCCTCCCCGTCGCGCTCTGCCTCGCGGGCGAAGATCGTGTTCGGACCACGGAACGCGTTGGGGTAGGCGTGCAGATAGATCGCATGGAGCGAGGAATCGGCCCCGCTCCGGTACGTGATCGCCGCGTGTCCGGCAAGGCGATGCCGGAGGGGGTCCAGCGTGACGTCGATCCGATACCGAAGGCCGGGCGGGACGACGGCAAAGGCCGGGGAGGAAGCGAGGAGAGCGGAGAGGAGGGGCAGAATCAGAACCGCCGAGCGAAGGCTCAGGCCAAGACGTCCTCCACGGCCGCGAAGTTTGCTGCCCGTACGCCCTCCCCGAGTAGCGCGTGCGGCGTCGCCGCGGAGACGCGAACCGAGATGAGATCTCCGATGCGCTCCCCTCGGTGCGGGAACACGGTCGTCTTGAAGTGCGCGGATTTTCCGTACCACTCGGCCGGAGTCCGCCTCGTCGCGCCCTCGACCAGAACCTCGACGGTCGAGCCGATGTCGGACCGGTTCTCGAGGAGCGACCGCTCTTTCTGCTCCTCGATCAGGAGCGTGATGCGGCGGGTCTTCTCCTCCTCGTCCACGGTCTCGGGCCAGTCCGCCGATCGTGCTCCGGGACGCGGAGAATACTTGAAGATGAAGGCGCTCTCATACCCGATTCGGCGCATCGCGGCCCGCGTCGCCTCGAAATCCTCCTCCATCTCCCCCGGGAAGCCCACGATGATGTCGGTCGAGAGGGCGATGCCGGGGACGGCGCGGCGGATCTTCTCCACCAGCCGCTCGTACTCCTCCAGGGTATAGATGCGCCGCATCCGCGCGAGCACGGAATCGGAACCCGACTGGAGCGGAAGGTGGAGGTGCGGAGGCACCTTCTCGCAGGACGCCATCGCCTCGATGGCGCGGTCGCTCATGTCGGAAGGGTGCGGCGAGGTGAACCGGATCCGAGCGATACCCGCGACCCGGTTCGCGCGGACCAGAAGCTCGGCGAAGTCGACGTCCTGGTCGCGGTAGGCGTTCACCGTCTGCCCGAGGAATACGATCTCGCGAAATCCCTCCGCGGCCGCGTGCTCGACCTGGCGCTGCACCTCCTCCGCGGGAAGGCTGCGCTCCCGGCCGCGCACATAGGGGACGATACAGAAGGTGCAGAACTTGTCGCAGCCGCGCATGATGCTCACCCAGGCGCGCACCCCGTCGGCCCGGGCGGGGACGAGATCCCCGTACGTTTCCACGCGGCTCAATCGGACCGCAAGCGTGGGCTCCTCCCGCGCCTCCTCGATCAACTCTGGGAGACGGCGATAGCCGTCCGGCCCGACCACCAGGTCAAGTTGTGGAACGCGTGACAGGAGTTTCGCGCGAAGGTGCTGCGCCATGCAGCCCGCCACGCCGAGGATCACGCCCGGGCGGCGCAATTTGTGCCGCGTCAGCTCGCCCAGCCGGCCGTAGATCCGCTGCTCCGCGTGCTCCCGGATAGCGCAGGTGTTCACGAGGATCACGTCGGCCTCGTCCGCCCGCTCGACACGGCGGTAGCCCGCCCGGCCGAGCTGTCCCAGCATGAGCTCCGAGTCGGCCACGTTCATCTGGCAGCCGTAGGTCTCGATGTAGAGTCGCCGTTCCATGGGGCGGGAATTATACGCGAGCCGAACCCCCGGGAGAGTCAAGTTTTGGGAGACCGCTGCCGATGGCTCGATTGGTTGGGGTGCGCGCCATCTCACGTCTCGGGAGTCCTGTGACCGATACCAAAGGTACCGTTCTCGTCATCGACGACGAAGAGCCCATCCTCGCAGTCGCGTCGGAAATCCTGATCTACCTGGGCTATTCCGTGCTGACTTCCTCGTCGGGCCAAGAGGCTGTGGACCGTCTGCGGGACGGGGCGCGGCCGGACGTCGTGCTCCTCGACATCGTCATGCCCGGCATGAACGGGATCCAGACGTTGCGCAAGCTCCGCGAGATCGAGCCGGGCCTCCCGATCCTGATCTCGACGGGATACACCGATCGCGGCGCCGCCGAGTCCCTGGTCAACGAGGGCGCGGACGGTTTCGTGAACAAGCCCTACTACATCGAAGCCCTGGCGGAGCAGATTCAGAGAGTCCTGGGCTGAGTCGCGGCACGCTGAGCCGCGGCGGAATTCAGCGCTCCGCCCCCGCGCACAGTGGCGGCCGGGGGACGCTTCAAGTTCAGCGCTCCACGTCCCAGTTCACAGCCCGACGTGCTCCCTCATTCAGACGCTCTCGCGGGGCAGCGCCTGGCAAACGCTGCGCCCGGTTGAGCCATCTGGACCCGCTCTGCCTGACCGTGGCAGAATGCGCGTGCCTGGAACCATGAGTCGAGGGACTTCTCACCGGGGAGAACCATGATCAAGAGCGACACCTGGATCCGCCGCATGTGCCGGGAGCACGGAATGATCGAGCCGTTCGAGGAGAAGCAGATGGGCGAAGGGACGATCTCCTTCGGGGTCTCTTCCTATGGATACGATCTCCGGATCGCGAACGAGTTCAAGATCTTCACCAACATCAACAGCACCATCGTGGATCCGAAGGAATTCGACCCGCAATCGTTCGTCGATTTCAAAGGCCCGATCTGCATCGTGCCGCCGAATTCGTTCGCGCTGGGGCGAAGCGTCGAATATTTCCGTATTCCGCGCGACGTCATGACGATCTGCCTCGGAAAATCGACGTACGCGCGCTGCGGCATTATAACGAATGTAACGCCGCTCGAGCCGGAGTGGGAAGGGCACGTGACGCTCGAGATCTCCAACACGACGCCGCTTCCTGCCCGCATCTATGCCAATGAAGGAATCGCGCAAGTGCTCTTCCTCGGGGGCGACGAGGCCTGCGCGATCTCATACAAGGACAAGAAAGGCAAGTACCAGAGTCAGACGGGCGTCACGCTCCCACGGGTCTAGAACGCGGCTCGGCTCACGCCCAGGTAGAGATTGTAATCCGAGACGAGATTGATCCCGTTGACCCGCTGGTAGACCGGGAGCTGGACCACGCCGTAAAACGCGGTCTTCCCCACCGGCTGGACGCGGATCCCCGGGCTCACGTACGCCCACGTTCCGCCCGTGTGCCCCGGCTCGGCGTCGGTATCGCCTACGTCGTCCTTCGCCCTAATACGGAAATCTCCCGACAGAAGCAGCTCGAGCGAGCGCGTGACCGGGTAGCTCAGTCCGAGGTTCGTCTGAATCTCGGAGCCCACGCGGTACCGTTCCGTACCGCGGCCGCTCGTGCGTCCGAGCACCGAGAGACGAACCGGCACTGCGCCGCCGGGCACCTTCGCCCCGAGCGACCATTCCGCGCCAACTCCGGCGATCGCTCCCCAGGCGCCGTTGCCGGGACGCGCGGGGGGCTCGGGCTCATGTCCGTCGAATTCCTCGACGTGTTGCGATCCGGTGGGAGCCTTCACGCCCGCGGTCAGGCTGTACCGAGTCGATCCTTCGCCACCGCGTGTGAAGATCCTCGATATCTGGCCCTCCATGTCGCCGACTCCGGTGAAACTCCACCGCTGGCGCTCGGGGGTCCCGCCATGATTGTGGATGTGCTCGTGGTAGCGGCTCACGAACGGGAACGAGGCCACGACCGACCAGCGCTCGCTGGGTTGGTACATTGCCCGCGCGGTGGTGATCCGGCTCAAGGTCCGGACCTCGTCCTCTCCGCTCGGTATGGCTCCGACCGCGGCGTCGTGCGTACCGACCCGCGGCTGGTCCTGGTCGATGTACTGCTGCGAAAGATCGAACGTGAGGCGTGAGCGTTCCCAGAGAATGCCGGGATCGATTGGACAATGCTCGGAACCGCAGCTCGCCCGCGCGCCCGATGGAAAAAGCGCCAAGGCGGCAAGAATGACGATGACGCGCGAATACATGGAATTCCTCCTCCGCGACAACCATGGTTCGAGGCTCTTCGACAGCGTGAAGCGCCGATCGATGAGCGTGTTGGATGAAGCGTGCGCGTCAGGCGCGCGGAGGAGGTTCGGCGGGTTCGGAGGCGCGAGAAGGTGGGGCGGCGGGCGCGAGCGTGATCGACCCGGCTGCCGCGAGAACGGCGGCCGGCCCGTGCGTTGCTTCGAGCGTTCCGGGGTCAGGGACACCAGGAGTAACGACGACGCGCTCCGGACCGCAAGGGGCGACGCGAAGGCGTGCCGCGGCCTTGCCGGCCCGGGACGGCGCCCGAGCAGAGCGGACCCCGGCGGCGGAGCATCCCTCGTGAGCCTGGCAACCACCCGTGTGCATGCGGCATGCGGCCGTGCCGCAGCAGGGGGCCATGCTCTCTCCCGTCTTGTGCGGCGTCCGACCGGACCCCACGTTGATCAGGGCGGGACCGTGGGCCGCCACCGTAAGCACCGCTAGGAGCATCGCAATCAGGGAGCGCATGATGGCGGAGATCGTAGCACGATCGGCGGTCCTGGTCCGCACCCGATGCGGTGCGGACCAAGGGCTGAGATCGTCAAAGCTCTATCCGCAGAAGGGACAGGGGCCGCAGGGGCCGCCCCCTCTCCCAATCCACTTGGAACCGATGCTCGCGAGCGCGAGCAAGAGAACGCTCGCGCCGATCAGGAATCGCCTGAACACGGGACATCACCTCCTTCCGTCATCGCTTTTGCTCCGTGAGCCTGCCCGAGCGTCCCCTTTGGGCCAGAGTTTCCACGATCGGGCATTCCTGGATGGGGACGTCTCCGGGACAAGAGTTGAGTAGCTCACGAAGCTTCTTCTTTCTCGACTGAATTTCCCGGGCCTGCGCGTCCAGCTCCGCCAGTTTGAACTCGATCGCGGAACAGACCGAAGTACATTTCGCGCGGGGATTTCCGGCCAATGCCACGAAATCCCGGATCTCCCGGAGCGTAAACCCGAGCTGCTGGGCACGCTTGATGAACGTCACGACGTTCGCCGCGGATTGGGCGTACATTCGATAACCGTTCGGTCCACGGACGGGTTTGGGAAGCAAGCCGCGCCGCTCGTAGTAGCGCAGCGTCTCCTGCGTGATCCCCGCGACGCGCGCGAACTGACCGGGCAACAGATTGGTTTCCTTCATCGGGGGCCCCTCATTCCGGTTACTATGATCCACCCCGAAGCATGGTACGGGGTCAAGACCGAATTGTAGCCCACAAGCTTGGGAGTCGTATGCCGCCGGACGAGTCCATTCGCAGCGTGGTCGTGGTCGGCGCGGGGATCATGGGCCGCGGCATCGCGCTCGCCTCCGCGCGGGCAGGTTACAAGACGATCGTCATCGAGCCGAAGCCCGAGGTGATCCAGTCGGCCCGCGCGGAAGTCGAGAAGATCCTGGACCGCTCGCGCGAGAAGGGGGAGATCGACGAACCCTCCGCCCGCGCTGTGCGGGAGAAACTCACCTACTCCGCCACCTACGACGCGGCCCAAGGCGCCGATCTCGCGATCGAGGCGGTGCCGGAGTCCGCCGCGATCAAGGCCGAGGTATACAAGAACCTCGCTCCGCGCATCGCTCCCCAGGGTGTCGTCGCGACGAACACCTCCTCGCTCAGCATCACCGAGCTGGCCGCGACGTCGGACCGGCCCGCCCGATTCCTCGGGATGCACTTCTTCAACCCGGTGCATCGGATGAAATTGGTCGAGCTGGTGCGCGGCCTCGAGACAACCGACGATGCGCTCGCGGTCGGGGAGCGCGCTGCGCGGGCGATGGGCAAGGAGACGGTGCTCGTCCGCGAGTCGCCCGGATTCGTGACGAGCCGGATCAACGTCCTGATCGGAAACGAGGCCTTCTCGATGCTCGAGTCGGGTGTCGCCTCGGCCCGCGACATCGACAAGGCCTTGAAGCTCGGCTTGAACCACCCCATGGGGCCCTTCGAGCTGGTCGACCTGGTCGGCCTGGACACGCGACTCAGCATCCTGGAATATCTGCACCGGACGCTTGGCGACAAGTACCGGCCTTCCCCGCTCCTCATCCAGTACGTGAAAGCCGGCCGGCTCGGCCGCAAGGTGGGACGCGGGGTGTACGAATACCCGAGTTAGAGGATGGCCCGATGAATCCGACCGAGACCCTGCCCAAACCCGCTCTGACTTCCGGCGGCCGCATGCTGATCGGCGGCGACTGGCGCGAGGCGTTATCTGGCAAAAGGTTCCGCACGATCAACCCCGCGACCGGCGACACGCTCCTCGAGGTCGCCGAGGGAGACGCGGCCGACGTGGATCTCGCGGTCCAGGCCGCCCGTCAGGCCCTCGAGGGCCCGTGGGGCAAGATGTCGGCTTCGGAGCGGGGGCGGCTCCTCTGGAAGCTGGGCGACCTCGTGAACGAGAAAGCCGCCGAGCTCGCCCAGCTCGAGACGCTCGACACGGGCAAGGCGATCTGGGAGTCCTCGAAGGTGGACGTGCCCTTGACCGCGGACACCTTCTACTACTACGCGGGCGCCGCGACCAAGCTCGAGGGGCGGACGATCCCGGTCAGCGGCCCTTATCTCAACTACACGCTCCGCGAGCCGCTCGGCATCGTGGGGCTGATCGTTCCCTGGAATTTCCCGATGCTCCTCGCGGCGCGCAAGATCGCTCCGGCGCTCGCGGCCGGAAACGCGGCGATCCTGAAACCCGCCGAGGAGACGCCGCTCACGGCGCTCCGTCTGGGCGAGCTCGCGCTGGAGGCGGGATTCCCGCCGGGGGCGCTGAACGTGGTGCCCGGTTTCGGTCCGACCGCGGGCGGCGCGCTCGTCGCGCACCCGGGCGTTCACGGAATCGCGTTCACCGGCGAGACGACCACGGGCCGCCTCATCATGCAGAACGCAGCCCGCACGCTGAAGAAGGTCTCGCTCGAGCTGGGAGGGAAATCCCCCAACCTCGTGTTCGCGGACGCGGACCTGGAGGCGGCGTCGCGCGGATCCATCTTCGCGATCTTCTACAACAAAGGGGAAGTCTGCACCGCGGGGTCGCGGCTCTTCGTGGAGCGGAGCATCCACGACCCCTTGCTCGAGAAGGTGATCGACCGCGCGCAGAAATTCCCGCAGGGGGACCCGTTCGATCCCAAGACACGCCTGGGAGCGCAAACGTCGGAGGCGCAGATCGAGAAGATCTCCCGCTACGTCGAAATCGGCAAGAAGGAAGGCGCGAAACTGGTCCTGGGAGGCGAGCCGGCGCGCGTGGGGAACGGACGCGGCTACTTCTGGAAGCCCACCATCTTTGACGGCGTCACGAACTCGATGACAATCGCCCGCGAGGAGATCTTCGGGCCGGTCCTCTCGGTGATCGCGTTCGACGATTTCGACCGGGCGCTCGAGGAGGCGAACGATTCCTTCTACGGCCTGAGCGCGGCGGTCTGGACGCGCGACATCAAGAAAGCGCACCGCGCGGCCCGCATGCTGCAGGCGGGAACCGTGTGGATCAACACCTATAACCTCTACGACGCGGCCTCTCCGTACGGCGGCACCAAGGGTTCCGGGTTCGGCCGCGAGTCCGGCATGCAGGGGCTGGACTTCTACACCCAGACCAAGAGCGTCTGGGTGGATCTCAGCTGATCCGATGCCGGACGTGCTGACGGAGCCTCGGGCGGTCGGCTATACTCCCGAGTGAGCGCTGGAACGTCTTGAATCCCACCCCCAAGAAGGAGGTTCCACCCGTGACACCCGAGACGCAGACCCTTCCGGCCGCGGGGACGCGGGTTCTCTACCGCGTCGAAAACGGCATCGCGATCTTCGAGCTGAACGATCCGCCCGCGAACACCTACACGTACGAAATGATGCGCGACCTGGACGAAGCAATCTTGAAGGCGCGCTTCGATCCGAACGTCCACGTCATCCTGATCCGGGGCGCGGGAGACAAATTCTTCTGCGCGGGCGCGAACATCAAGATGCTCCAGACCGCGGACCCGACCTTCAAGTATTTCTTCTGTCTCCACGCGAACGAGACGCTGAACCGCCTTGAGCAGACCCCGAAGCTCGTGATCGCCGCGCTGAACGGCCATTGCGTCGGCGGCGGGCTCGAGATCGCGATGGCGGCCGACATCCGGATCGCGAAGCGAAACGCGGGCAAGGCCGGCCTCCCGGAGGTCACGCTCGGGGTGCTCCCCGGCACCGGCGGCACGCAGCGCATGGCGCGCCTGGTCGGCAAGTCGCGCGCGATCGAGCTGATGGCGTCCGGGTCCACGTTCTCCTTCGAGGACGCGGAGAAGTACGGGCTGGTGAACCACGTCTTCGAGGCGGAAGACTTCGACGCGAAGGTGATGGAGTTCGCGCGGCAGTTCGTGCCGCCGGGCAAGGCCTCGAAGGCCGTGGGCCGGATCAAGCGCTCGGTGCAGTCGGGTCTCGAAGTCCCCTTCAGCGAGGCGCTCGCGATCGAGCGCGAGCTGCAGCAGCAGCTCTTCACGAGCGAGGACGCCCGCGAAGGCCTGAACGCGTACGTGGAGAAGCGCCCGCCCAAGTTCAGCGGCAAGTAGCCGGCCCGCACGCAACGCGGATGATGACGGCAGCCGTCGCGCCGCGCGAGCGGATGGTGCTCCGCGCCGCGCGCGAAATCGAAGAGGGGGAGACCGTGTTCGTGGGAACGCGGCTCCCGCTTCTCGCCTACCTCGTCGCGAAAGCGACGCACGCCAAAAACGCCGTCGCCCTCTACGAAAACGGCCTCATCCGCGAAGAAGCGGCCCGCGAGCTCCTCTTCACGATGGGCGATCCACCCAACATCCTGAACGCCACCTCGGCTTCGACGACCCTCGACGTGATGGGCATGATGTCGGCGGGCCGTGTCGATCTCGGGCTCCTCGGCGGGGCCGAGGTCGATCGCTTCGGGAACGTCAACTCGACGGAGGTCGCCGACGCGTCGGGCCGGACGACGCGTCTGCCCGGGAGCGGCGGCGCCGCGGATATCGCCTCGCTGGCGCGCCGGACGGTGATCCTCCTCGTGCACGAGAAGCGCAGGCTCGTCGAGCGTGTGCGCTTTCGGACGAGCCCGGGCTACGGGGACGGGCCTGGGTTCCGCGAGCGCGCCGGCCTGCCGCCCGGCGGCCCCACGGCGATCGTCACGACGCAGGCGGTGCTCCGCTTCGACCGCGCGATCGCGGAGGCGTACCTCTACGAGGTGTACCCGGGCGTAACGGTGGATCACGTGCTCGCCGGGATGAGCTGGTCGCCGCGCATCGCGCAGCCGCTGGGGATGACGCGGCCGTTTTCCGAGGAGGAGATCGCGGCGCTGAGGCGCATCGACCCGGACGGGTTCTGGACCGGCGGCGCCGGGTGAGATTGCGTACCCCAGGGGCCGCCCCCGCCCTGGGAGATTGCGCGCCGCCGCGGGGCGGTGCTACATTGTGCGCCCATCTCACACTCCCTTCACATCACGGTCGAGTAGCGCGGCGGTCACTGCCGCGCCCGGACAACAGGGGGACATCATGAAGGCATCATTTCGGCTCGCTCTGATCGCATTGATTCTCGCGAGCGGGGCGGCCCAGGCGGCACCCGTGGGCGGCGTCAGCGTCGGCGTGTTCGGCGGCCTGAGCATTCCCGTGCTCCAGGACGTTACCACCAGTTCCTTCAGCCCCAGCGACGCCTTCGGCGCCACCGGCTCCCAATTCGGCTTGCGCGCGGCGGTGCAGGCTATTCCAATGATCACGTTCGAGCCTTACTACGCCAGATCCAAGTACAAGGACCGCGACGAAACGATCGGCGGGATCACGTACACGCGCGAGGGTTTCGACGGAAAGAGCTATGGGCTGAACGCGATCCTCGGAAAGCCGGGGGGAAGCGGACTCAGCTTCTTCCCTTACGTCGGTGTCGGAAAGACCAAGCTCGAGCGGACGGGGCAGGAAATCAACAAGACCGGCTACAACTTCGGGCTGGGAGTCGGTATCTCGCCCGCTCCGAAGTTCTCGGTCCAGTTCCGCGGTGAGTTCGCGATGGTCGCCACGGGCGACACCTCACGCAAGTTCACGAATGCGACCGTCGGCGTGAGCTACAGCCTCCTGCCCGGAAAGGGGGCGAAGTGAGACGACGCGCATGGTACCTCTCCGCCCTTGGATTGGGGCTCCTCCTTACCTCCGGATGTATCCTCACTTCGGGTCAGATCCAGATCGCCTTCGATCTCCCGGACTTCGCAGCGACCAGCCCGACCGGAATCGATGGCACGACGATCGATCTCAACAGCGAAAAGGAATACCAGGACAACAAGGAGAAGCTGAAAGACCTCTCGGACCTCGCCGTACTTGGGAAATTCACCAACAATTCCAATAACGCGGTGAACGTGGACGTCTACATAACCACCACGCCGTCGAACCACGCGACCGAAGCGTTGCTCCTGACGGACGCCTCCGTGGTCAAACTGTGGGGTCCGTTTCAGGTAGGGCCCTCTACGACGACGACGATCGACTGGAACAAGTCCGCCCAGCTGTTCACGACGGCGGGGAAGGCGGCGCTCCTGGCCGAGGCGAAAGGGGACGGGCAATTCTCGATCTACGCCGTCGGACCCGCAGGTGTGGCGTACAACTTCAGCGTGGCGAACGGCGCCCTGGTGCTCGTAATCGACGTGGGAATCTAGCGGGCGCCCGTTTTCGGAGGTACGCGCCGGGTCTCGGGAGGGATCCGGCGCTTCTGTTTCCCCTCGATTTCGAGTAAGCTGACGGGGATCCCGCCCCCCCTCCAGGCCGGAGTGCTTTGGGAGAAAACGTGCCCCCGCGCGTCCCTTTCGGACTTCTTCTACCCGTACTGTGCGCCCTCTGGTGCACCGGCGCCGCAGCCACTCCCTTCGAGGTGCAAAAGGTCGATTCGCTCGGAGCGCGAGGGATTCACAACAGCCTGGCGCTGGACTCCCGGCAGGATCCCCACATCAGCTACTACGGCGATGAGCGGATCCTCTACGCATCGAGAGTCGACACCACCTGGACCATCGAGCTCGTCGACTCCGTGGGCGACGTGGGCTACTACACTTCGCTGGCCCTCGACGCGGACGACGCCCCTCACATCAGCTACTTCGATCTGGCCAACGCGGACCTCCGCTATGCCACGAAGGTCCCCGGATACTGGGAGACCGAAGTCGTCGATTCGGCGGGAAGCGTGGGGCAGTACGGTTCCATCGCGCTGGACGCAAACGGCAACCCGGGAATGACGTACTTCGACAACACGAACGGCGATCTGAAATACGCGACGAGGATAGACGGTGTTTGGACGACCGAGATCGCCGATTCGGCCGGCATTGTGGGATTCTACACTTCGATCGCGTTCGACGCTCTCGGTCAGCCGTGCGTGAGCTACCTCGACCTCGAGGGTGGGCTGAAGTTCGCGCGCAGGACCGGGGCCGGCTGGACGGCTCAGACCATCGATATGGGCACGAACGTCGGGGCCTACTCCTCGCTCGCCTTCGACACGTTCGGATACGCGCACATCAGCTACGCCGACCTCGGTTTCCAGAGCCTCAAGTACGCGCGCGAGACCTCGTCCGGATGGGTGATCGAAACCGTGGACGGCACCGATTTCGCGGGAAATTTCACCTCCATTCAGCTCGCGGGGGGAACGAGTCCGCGCATCAGTTACATCGCGCGCAGAACCCAGCATCTTCTCTACGCCGCCCGCAGCGGGTTCGGTTGGAACATCGAGATCGTCGATTCCATGACCCAGGTGGACTCCTTCACCTCCCTCAAGCTCGATCGCGAGGGCAATCCGAAGATCAGCTACTACGACACGAGGAGAACCGACCTCAAGTTCGTAGACTCCTCCGTACACATCATCCAGCCCCGCGGCGGCGAGCTATGGGCCGCCGGAACCACCCAGAGGGTGGTCTGGGCGGGGATCGGGCCCGTCGATGTGTACCTCTCGCAGGACGGAGGCGCGACCTATACGAAGGTCACGTCCTCGCCGACCACGAATCACAGATTGGACATAACGGTTCCCGCGTGGACCACCGGATCCGCCCGGGCGAAGGTGGTGCGCGATGCACCCCTGTCCTCCTCCGCGAGCCCGGCAGTGTTCTCGATCGCTCCGGGTCTTGCCCCGCCGTGGTGGACGAAGCTCGTGGAGGGGGCGGGACTCTACGGCTTCACGGGCTTCACGCCTTCCCTGACCCTGGCGCCGGGCGGGTCGCCCCGAATTTCCTACTGGTCGACCGGAGCGGGGAGCGTGCGATACGCGGCGCGCGCGGGCGGAGTCTGGACCTCGGAGACCGTGCGCGCGGGGCTCGGCTCACATACATTGTCTCCCCTCGCCATCAATCCCTTCGGGGTTCCAACGATCGCCTACTTCAACAATTCGGATCGAACCCTCAATTGCGCATTCCGGTTGAACGGGACCTGGACTTCCGAAATCGTCCGCTCGTTCACCGTGACCGGCGAATACTGCTCCCTGGCGCTCGATTCGCATGGAAGCCCGAGAATCGCCTACTACGAGAGCGCCCCCGGAAGGCTGGTCCTCGCGGCGCGCTTTGGGACCTCCTGGGCCACGGAGGATGTCGATCAGGGCACCGGGGTGGGCATCATGAACGCGCTCGCGCTCGACAGCCTCGACCATCCCTTCATCAGCTACTACGACGCGGCCGCCGGGGATCTGGAGTTTGCGTCCAAGGTCGGCCCGGTCTGGCTTCTGGAATCGGTCGACCAAGTCGGGAACGTCGGAGCGAATTCCGCCCTTGTGCTCGACACGGCAGGGAGGCCGCACATCAGCTACGTCGATGTCTCGAACGGGTTCCTCAAGTACGCGACCAAAGGCTCCGGGCCCTGGGTGATCGAAACGCTGGACTTGAGTGGGTACGTGGACGGGACGACGTCGATCGCCCTCGACCCGCTCGGATCTCCACGTATCGCCTATCACGACTCGAGGCGGCACATGCCCAAGGTCGCCGCAAGGGTGGATGGCGCCTGGAGGGTGGAAACGGTGGAACCGGCCCTGGGCGGCACCAGGATGAGCTCGCTCGCGCTCGACAGTGACGGAACCCCACGCATCGCCTACCTCGATGATCGTACCTACGACCTCCGCTACGCGTCCGCGGCCGTGGAGCTGATCGATCCGGTTCCGGGCGCGCGGTGGCCCATCGGAGCGCACAAGACGGTGCGATGGGAGGGAGTCGGCGGGGTGGATATCTCGCTCTCGCAGGACGCTGGATCCACCTTCAGCCTTGTCGCGCCCGGCGTCGTAGGCGGTTCGTACTCGCTCCTCGTGCCCGCGCTTCCATCGTCCCAGTGCAAGCTGCGGATTCAGCGGGCGATTCCCTATTCATCCTCCGTTTCGGACACCTTCACGATCGTGGAGGGGGTCGACCTCATTTCGTTCCGCGCGGATCCGGTGCCCTTCGAAACCGGCGCGGATGTCACGTGGGAAACCGATCCGACGGTCCCGGACCTTTCCGGCTATCGACTCGAGCGGGCTCCGGACGGCATCACGTATGCGACCGTGCTCGCGCTCACGACCGAAAAGAGCTACCGGGATCCGACCGCCCTCGCCGGCACCAAGTACCGGCTCACCGCGATCAACGGGTCGGGAGGGGAGATCGCCCTCGGAGAGATCGAATTCCGGCCGCGCAAGCCGCTCGCTGCGGGACCGCTTCCCTACCGGGGAGGCAATCTCGCGATCTCGTTCGCGGCGATGGGAACGGGGGGCGCCCCGGTGCGCGCCGAGGTGAGGCTCTACGACATGCGCGGCCGCCTGGTCCGCACGATCGCGAAGGGACTGTACATGGCCGGATTCCAGAACGTGGATTGGAACGGCATGGACGACCGGGGGACCAAGATCGCGTCGGGAATCTACTTCCTGAAATCGACGAGCGGCGGGCACGAAGCGACGATCAAGGTCACCGTGCTCCATTGATGTGATACGGTACGCGCATGGCCGAGCGCGAAATCGTCCGCTACACGCTGGAGGATCGTGTCGCGCGAGTCACGCTCGACAACCCACCGCTCCACATCCTGGATTCGAACGCGATCCGCGAATACTCGTCGGCGCTGGGCCGGGTCGAACGCGATCCCGCCGTCGTGTGCATCCTGGGCGCGGCGGGCGAGAAGGCGTTCTCGGCCGGCGTGAACATCGCCGACCATACGCGGGAAAAAGCGCCCGCGATGCTCGAACACTTTCACGCTCTGATCCGGAAAATCCGGCGTCTCGAGTGCGTCACCATCGCCGCCGTCCGCGGCGTGGCCCTCGGCGGCGGATTCGAGCTGGCGCTCGCCTGCGACATGATCGTCGCCGAGGAGGGTGCGACCTTCGGCGTTCCGGAGATCTGGCTGGGATGCTTTCCCCCGGTCGCGGCCGCCGTCCTGCCCCGGCACATGGCGCCGCAAAAAGCGTATGAGCTCGTCCTGAGCGGCGAGCCCATCACCGCGGCCGAAGCGCTCCAGATGGGGCTCGTCAACGCGCTCGCTTCCCGCGGGAAGCTCGAGGAGGCGCTCGACCGGTTCGTCTCGCGCTTCACGGAGAAGAGCGGCGCCGCGCTCCGCATCGCGAAGCGGGCCCTGAGAGTGTCCGAAGACGCCGCGTTCGGTTTGGCGCTCGAGGAAATCGAGCGGATCTACGTGGAGGACCTCATGCGGACCCGGGACGCCGAGGAGGGCATCCGGGCGTTCATCGAACGGCGCGAGCCCAAGTGGGAGGATCGGTAGAGGTTCTCGAACTGCAATAGGACGCCTGGGCCTGGGAGCGCTCAGCCCTCCCAGCGCGCGGACAGCGCGCGCATCATGCCGCGCGCTTTGACCAGCGTCTCCTCGTATTCCCCCTCGGGCGTCGAGTCCGCGACGATCCCGCCCCCCGCGTGGAACGACGCGGCCCCCGCTTCGACGACGATCGTGCGGATCGCGATGTTGAAATCGCACGCGCCGCTCGCGTCCCAGTAGCCGATCGCGCCCGTGTAGGCGCCGCGACGCGCGGGCTCGAGCGCGTCGATGATCTGGATCGCGCGGATCTTGGGCGCGCCCGTGATAGAGCCGCCCGGGAACATCGCGCGAAGGATTTCGACCGCGCCCGCGTCGGCGCGCAACGTCCCCTCCACCCGCGACACCAGATGGTGCACGTGGGCGTAGCTCGAGACCTCGCAAAGGGAAGACACCCGCACGCTGCCGATCTCGCAGATCCTGCCCAGGTCGTTTCGCTCGAGATCGACGATCATGACGTTTTCCGCGCGATCCTTGGCGCTCGCCGCGAGCGCTCT
>DASXQO010000064.1:0-5742 GCA_036507115.1 Candidatus Eiseniibacteriota bacterium
CAACGAGACCAAGGGGTATGGGTTCATCCGCGAAGACTCCGGGGAAGAGTTCTTCGTCCATCATTCGGCGATCCAGTGCGAGGGGTTCCGAACGCTCGCTGAGGGAGAAGTCGTCGAGTTCGAACCGATGGAGGGCCAGAAGGGGAAGCAAGCCGCGAATGTCGTGAAAGTCCGGACTTAAGGGGAAGCAAGCCGCGAATGTCGTGAAAGTCCGGACTTAGTCTCGAGCGACCCTCAAGAACTTGGCCCCGGCGGGAACCTTCCGCCGGGGTTCGCTTTTATTCACATATACGATACAGTTCCGGCTCCATGGTCCAGCGTTCGTTCCCGTTCTCGGAGGTCTCCGGTCGTATGCGTGCTTTCTCCATTCTTCCGCTCCTTGCCCTTCTCCTGCTTCCAGTTGGCAAAGCCGCTGCCCTTCCGGACCTCGTGCGGACCTTGCCCAACAAGGTCACCGTGGTCGTGCGCGAAATCCGTACGCGTCCGCTCGTCTCGATCCAGGCTTGGGTGCGCGCGGGCTCGCGCGACGAAACGCCGAAGGACCGCGGCCTGGCCGTGGCAACGACCCAATGCATCATGGAGGCCACCTCGCGCCGCGCGCCGGGAGAGATGCAGAAGGATGTCTACGCGCTCGCGGGCGTGTTCACGAGCGAGGCCGGTTACGACTATTCCTCCTTCGATCTGACGCTGCCTGCGCGATCCCTCGGAGCGGGCCTGAATCTCCTCGCCGAGGGATTGGCCCAGCCGCGCCTGGACGCGCCCGTCCTCACTCTGGCGCTCGACCGGGCGAAGAGGATCTCGCGTTCCGTCCTCTTCGACGCCGATCGGGCCGCCGTGAACACGGTGCGGGCGCGCCTCCACGAAGGGACGCCGCTCGTCTCGCCGCTGGCGGTCCACGAACACGAGTTCTCCGCGGTCACGCCCACGCTGATCCAGCGCTTCTACCGCGATACCTACGTCGCCGAGAACCTGATCGTGGTCGTGACCGGAGACGTCGACCCGGAAGAGGCGGTTCAGAAGGTGGAGGCCGCGTTCCAGTCGATGCCGCGCGGCAAGGCCGCCTCACGGTCCCGCTTCAACGAGCGGGCGTTCGAGGGTCCCCGCGTCGTCCTCGAGCGCAATCTTCAGGGGACGAACGGCGCCGCGGTGACCCTCGGTTTCCGGGCGCCTGTCTGGGGAAGCTCGGACGCGCTCGCCCTGGACCTGCTCTTGGCCGTGCTGGTGGACAGCCCCATCTCGCGCGCCCAGATGCGGCTCAACGCCGGGAACGCCGAGTTCATCCGCGCCTCCACGATCCGCGAATACGAGACGGACGGCGGAACGGTCACGCTCTCGTTCGCGGCGGATCCCGACAGCCTCGAGGACGCCGAGGGAGCGCTCCTCGCCCTGGTCGAGCAGGCCCGTTCCACGCCGATCGGCCAGGAGGAATTCCAGGCGGCCGTGAATACGGTGCTGCAGCGCGATCTCCTCGTCCGCGCCGATCTGAGCGGCCTTGGGCGCGCCGTGGCGCTCGCTTTCTTGCGCGGGGCTCCGGGATCGGAAGATGTCTATGTTCAGCGTGTCAAGGCGCTCCGTCCCGACGATCTGGTCGCCGTCGCGCGTAAGTATCTCGACGTGAGACGGGCGGTCCTCGTGGAAATGGGACCGGAGGCCCAGGTCGGCAGGATCAAGGAGAGCGATCTCCGCGGCCGCATCCGCGAGAAGCAGGTGGTCTACGAAGCCGCGTATCGCAGCGGACCCCGAGTGGCCGCGAGCGGCGACGCCGAGCGCCAGGCCCGCGTCGACGCTCCACTCAAGCGGATCGCTGGGGCCAAACCGGTGAGCGCGGGGCGTGGCCGGGTCGTGCGTTCGATCCTCCCGGGAGGGGCCAGACTCCTCGCGAGCGAGGATCACAGCGCGCCGCTCGTCACGGTGGCGGTCTGCCTCCTGGGCGGGGTCCGTTACGAGAACGACAACACGAACGGGATCACGTCCCTCGTGCGCGAAACCCTGCTCAACTCGAACGACCCTCAGGGCAGGGGACTCACCTACCGCCAGACCTTCTCCCAGATGGGCAAGATGGTCTCGTACCAGGACAAGGACATGTGGGGATGGAGCGTGATGGTCCCGTCCGATTCCTGGCAGGACGCGCTCGCGCGGATGGGGTCCATGTTCTCCCATCCGGATCTCGACACGGTGAACGTGGACGCGACGCGGATCTACGTCCTCGAAGCGCTCGACAAGTGGCTCCACGACGACCAGGCGCAGCGCGAGCGGCTCATCTTCCCGACGATGTACCTCGTCAGCGGGTACCGGTTGCCGTCCCTGGGCTCGCACCGCACGCTCGTGAGCATTCCGCACACCGAGATCCAAGGCTGGTACCGGAGACTCGTCGTCCAGCCGAACATGGTGGTCTGCGTGTTCGGCGACGTGGACCCCTCCGCGGTGCAGCCCGCGGTCGAGCGGGCGTTCAAGGACGTTTCGACGAAGCCGTTCCAACCCGGCAGCGTGGCCAAGGAGGGCGAATTCGAGGGGTTCCGCGAGAAATGGGAGCTTGGATCGGGCCCCAATTCCACAGTCTCGATCGCCTTCAGCGGCCCGCCCGCGCGGAGCCCGGACATTCCCGCGCTCTACGTGTTTGCCTCCCTGCTCAGCGGCCCCAAGGGGTGGTTCGAGCAGTTCATCATGTCGACGGGCGGCGCCAAGGGAGCGAACGCGATTCTCTCCCAGGCGATGGACGATTCGCCGCTCATCATGACCCTGACGGTCGGCGGACCGCTCCAGGAAGAGGACATGGTGAAGCTTGCTTTCAGGCAAGTAAAGAAGGCGGCGCTCCTTCCGCTCAAGGGAGATCTGGCCCCCGACTTCCTGAATGCGAAGACACTCGCTTCGGGGCGCTACCTCATGGGGCTGGATTCCGATCCCACCCGCGCGCTCCAATTCGCGCGGTCGGAGCTCTTCGGCATGGGAATCGACTACCCGATCCTCCTGCCCGCCCGGATCGACGGCATCACACCCGACGATATGCTTCGCATCGGGCTCAAGTATTTTCAGAAGAATCAGTGGGAGCGCGCGGCGTACGCGGTCTGCGAAACACGTCCGGGGGGCTGGTAGCGGGCCGGTCCGCGCCGTAGCCGCGCCTCTTGCGTTGGAGCCCGTCGCCCTCATCGTCACGGTCCGAAACGAAGCCGCGACGATCGGCCCGCTCCTCGAATCCATCCTCTCCGGAACCCGCGTGCCCGAAGAGATCGTGATCGCGGACGGCGGCTCCACGGATGGAACTCTGGAAACGCTCCGCTCGCGCGCCGCCGCCGATCCGAGGATTCGCGCGCTCTCGGCTCCCGGAAACCGCTCGGTGGGCCGAAACGCTGCGGTCCGCGCGTCCGCATCTCCGATCATCGCGTGCACGGACGCCGGCGTGGAAGTCGAGCCCGGCTGGCTGGAGCGCATCACCCGCCCCTTCACCGACGATCCCGGACTGGACGTCGTCGCGGGATTCTACATTCCCGTGGCGGACACCCGATTCGAGCGCGCGGCGGGTGTCATCTCCGCCCCGCGTCTCGAGGACATCGACCCCGCGCGCTTTCTCCCCTCGACACGCTCCGTCGCGTTTCGCAGAGCCGCGTGGGAGCGCGTGCGCGGATTCGACGAGACGCTCGCGCACAACGAGGACACCCCCTTCGCGCTCGCCCTCAAGCGGTCGGGCGCCAGGTTCCGGTTCGAGCCGGAGGCCCGGGTCCGCTGGCGGCCGCGCGGCGACCTCAGATCCTTCTTCCGGCAGCACCGGCGGTTCGGTTTCGGGGACGGCGAGTCCCGGGTGCAGGGTTGGTTCTACGCGACGCTAGCTGCAAAATACGTGCTGGGCGCGGTTCTCTTCATCACGGGGTTCCGGTATCCGGCGTGCTGGTGGGTGCTGGGGCTTCTCGTCGTGCTCTTCGTGGCGGGCCAGTCCCGCCGCGGGGCGGGGAAGCTTGGAATCGGGGAGCGGGCGCTCGTCGTTCCGTTCTTGAAGGTGGTCTACGACGCGGCGTACCTGAGCGGGTACGCCCGGGGGCGGATCACCCCTCCTGCCCGACCTCTTCGGGGCCCGGACTCTCCTCGGGCCTCGGATTGAAGATCGCCGCGAGCTCGCTCCGGAGCTGCCCCGAGTCGAGCTTCCACTTGAGCTCCCCCTTGTGCGCGATCGAGATCGCCCCCGTCTCCTCGGAAACCACGAGCACCACCGCGTCGGTCTCCTCGGCCAGGCCCAGGGCCGCGCGATGCCGCGTGCCGAGAAGGGGCGAGAGCCCGCGGGCCTGACTCAGCGGAAGGATGCACCCGGCCGCGACGATCTGGTCCCCGCGGATGATCGCCGCGCCGTCGTGAAGGGGCGAGTGCGGCGTGAACACGGTTTCGAGAAGCTCGGTGCTGACGCGCGCTTCGAGCTTGGTGCCGGTCTCGACGTAGTTGCGAAGCCCCATGTCCCGCTCCACCACGATGAGCGCCCCGCGCCGTTCCTCGCTCATCTCCTCGACTGATTTCAAGATCTCGCCGACGACGCCGTAGCCCTCGACGCGGATGAGCGCGCGGAGCAGGCGGTTTTGGCCGATGTGGGTCAGGAGTGCGCGCAGCTCGGGCTGAAAGAGGATCACGAAGAGGATGACCCAGACCGTCTTCACGCTGTTGATGATCCAGTTGAGGGCGTTCAGGCGGAACCATTGCGCCACAATCGAGACAAATCCAATGACGATGAGCCCCACGAACATCTGCGAGGCGCGCGTGCCCTTGATCATCGCGAACAGACGGTAGAAGAGAAACGCCACGATCAGGACATCGAGGATGTCGAGGAGGATCTGAGGCTTGATCGCGATCATGCGCCGGCTCCTTGCTCGGCGGTCACCGCCAGGGCCGGATTCAAGAGCGTCTCGGCGAGGCGAAGCGCGGCCACGGTCTCGCGAACGTCGTGCGTTCGAAAGATCCTGGCGCCGAGAGCGTAGGCGGCGACAGCCGCTCCGAGCCCGGCGGCGAGCCTGCCTTCGAGCGGCTCGCCCGTCAACGCGCCAAGGAACGACTTTCGGGAAAGGCCGACGTAGACCGGGCGACCGAGCGGCTTGAGCCCCGGAATTCCCCGCAGCGCATCGACGCTCTGCTCGGCGCGCTTCGAGAACCCGATCCCCGGATCGATCGCGATCCGCTCGCGCGGGACGCCCCGCGATTCCGCGAGCCGGATCCGCTCGGCGAGGAACGCCCGCACCTCGGCGGCCACGTCGGCATAGTCCCGCCGCGCGTGGAGCGCGCCCGGCGCGCCGAGCGAATGCATGAGCACGAGGCCCGCGCCCGCGCGCGCGGCCTCATCCGCCAGGGAGGGCGCGACGCCCAGGCCGCTCACGTCGTTTACGATCGAGGCTCCGCATTCGAGCGCGCGCCGCGCGACGTCTGGATGGTAGGTGTCGATCGAGACCGGAAGAGGAACGCGCGCCACGATCGAGCCGAGCACGGGTTCCACGCGGCCCCATTCCACCTCCGGTCCCACCGGGGCGCTGCCCGGACGCGTGCTCTGCCCGCCGACATCGATCGCGTCGGCTCCCTCGGAAGCCATCGCTTCCGCGCGGTCGAGCGCCGAATCGGCGCCCTCAAAGCGGCCGCCGTCGTAAAAGGAGTCGGGGGTCAGGTTCAGAATGCCCACCACGCGCGGGCGCTCGCTCAGATCCCAGACGCCGGTGCGATGGACGAAGGTCAGCGCCTCGGTCGAGGCTCGGTGCGAGGAGGTTATACGCGGAGCAT
>DASXQO010000065.1:0-6219 GCA_036507115.1 Candidatus Eiseniibacteriota bacterium
AGATTGGCTCTCACGGATACTCCCGACACCTTGGGGCTCGGCCGCTCGTCCAGCCACCATGCGAGCGCGAAGAAGAGCCCGATGTAAGGCAGGTAGGTGTAGCGGTCCGCCATCACCGCCTGGCCGACGCTGAAGAACTGCAGCACGAGCACGATGTTGATGAAGAAGAACGCCAGCCCGAAGAGGACCACCCGGTTGTGCCGGCAGAGATACACGATCGTGGGTAACACGATCACCAGCGCGGCGAACGCGACGTAGTATTCGAGGCCGAGGGGCGCTCCCTCGACGGTGGGATAGGGGTAGATCGCCGAGAGCCGCAGGGGCACGAAGAGCTTCACGACGTACATCACGGTTCCATACGACGCGAACAAGACCTTCTGGAAGAGCGTCCATTGATGGGGCGCTGCCACGGCGCCGGCGGCCTTCTGGGCCAAAAGCGTCAGCATGCCCGCCGCGAGCGAAACCAGAAGAAAGGGCACCTTCTCCGCCACGACTCCCAGCCGGAAGGGCCTCCGCCGGAAGTAGTCGATCGCGAACAAGGTGAGCGGCAGCACGACGGCCGCGGGCTTCGATGCCACGGAGAGCACGAACGCGAACCAGGTCACGGCGAGCCACGCCAGCCGCCGCGTGTCCAGATAACGCAGGTACGTGATCAGCGCGAGGAGGTAGAAGAGGGCGTACAGGACGTCCTTCCGCTCGGCGATCCAGGCGACCGACTCGACGTGCATGGGGTGGATGCCGAAGAAGAGCGCGGTCACGACGGTCGTCCAGAGCCTCCCTCCCGAGAGCTTCCGGATGAACAGGAACACGAGCGCGGTGTTCGCGAGGTGGAGCAGGAGGTTCAGCCAGTGGTAGGTAGCGGGGCGGGGGCCCGATATGGCGTAGTTTAGGGCCAGCGACGCCATGGTGAGCGGGTGGTAGTTCCCGCCCAGGGGTTCGGTCAGGAGCCCGTGCAGCGTGGGGCGCGTGACCGTGACGTTCTCCGTGACGTAGTAGTTGTCGTCCCAGTTCGTGAAGGCGTTGTCGAGGCTGGGCTGGTAGATGAAATAGGTGACGAGGAGGATGGCGCACAGCCAGAGGATCCACTTCTCCTGGCCGGGCGGCCGCGCGGGCTGCTGCTTCTTCGGAACGGGTCTTTTGTCTCGGATTTTCTTCGTCGCCGCCCGAGTCATTGCGGGATTATAGGGGATGCACTAGATTCCCGGGTAACCCCAACCGGAGGCCCGATGGTCGAAACCCCACCGCGACGATGGCCCTTCTTCGCGATCTCCGTGCTGGGCCTCGCCGTCGGGCTGTGGGCCGTGCTGCTCCGGGCGCGCCTCGAGCCGGAGCTTCCACGACTTCATCTCGGAATCGTCCTCGTCCACGGTCTTATCCTCCTCGGGGTCAATTCCCTGGTTCTCGCCCCCCGGGTGGATCGCGGACCGCTCCGCGACCTCTACTGGTGCACGCTCCTCTACGGGGTCGCGACGATGATCGACGGCCCTGCCTTCCCGCGCTTTCAGACGTGGACGGGATGGGTGCTGCCCGCCATCTGGATCGTATGCCTCACCCTTTTACCAGTTACGTTCTTCCGCATGGCGCAGGCGTTCCCCAGGCCGCGAAAGCTTCTCGACCGCCAGCCCGGGCTCATGCGAGGGCTCTGGATCGCGGTCGCGGCTCTCATCCTCTGGCAGGGTGCCGCCTACCTCCGGTTCTTCCTGAATCCCAGCCCCGCCGCGTGGGAGGGAACCCTTCTGCCGCGGACTCTGGCCCAGACCTTCCTGGTTCTGGCCGTGGGTCTCGGCTGCGTCACCCTGTACCGAAGCGGGCGCAAGCTCGAGCTATCGCGCGACCGGGAACAGATCAAATGGGTGCTCTGGGGTTTCGCGATCGGGGTCGCGCCCTTTGTCTTTCTCAGGACGCTTCCGCGGCTCGCGGGCTTCGCGTCTCCCGTTCCCCCCGAGGCCGACCGCGTCTTCGAGCTGGCGATCCCGATGGCGCTCACGTTCGCGGTGGTGCGGCCCCGATTCCTCGACATCGACATCATCATCCGCCGGAGCCTGATCTATGGAATTCTGGCGGGGGCGCTGGCCGCGATCTACGTTCTCGTAGGGGTGCTCGCCGCCCCGTGGATCACGACCCACGCTCCTCGGTACACCTGGGCGGTTCGGGTGCTCGCGGTCGCGCTCCCTGTGATCCTCTACACACCGTTTCGGCGCTGGATCGAGATCTGGGTCGACCGGACCTTCTTCAAGGTCCAGCACGACTACGCCCAGGCGCTCCTCGCGTTCCAAGACGCCGCACGAGGCGCTTCGAGCCAGGACGAGATCGCGGCGCTGTGCAGGGGGTTCCTCGAGGACCAGCTCCTGCCTCGACGCGTAGCCGCGCTGATGCGGAAGGGAAGGAGCTTCACGACCGCCGGGGAAATCGAGGACTCCGACGCCGAGGCGCTCCTCGATGCGACCGCGGCGTACGGGACCTCGCGACGGCTGATCGCCGCACCGAACAGCACGAGCAGGCCCGATCTCGAGTCCGCGGAGTTCCCCGAGCCGCTCGCGCGGGAGGAGTTCCGGCTCGCCCTGCCCATCTCGTCGGACGGCCGGTCCCTCGGAGTAATTTTCGTCGGCAAGAAGAGGTCTGAGCAGCGTTTCATCGAGGAGGATCTCAAGCTTCTCTACGCCGTCCGCGCGGAGGCGGCGGCGGCCCTGGAGCGGGTGGAGCTCGTGCAGCGCGCGCTCGAAGACGCGCTTGGGCACGAGAAGGCGGAGGAGCTGGAGCGACTGAAGAGCGAATTCTACTCGCGCGTCGCCCACGACCTCCGCGCGCCGCTCACGTCGATCCGCTCTGCCGTGCAGAACCTGCTCGACGGAGTCCGGGGCTCCTCCTCCGAGCACATTCCCCAGCTTCAGATGGTCGAGTCCGCGGCGAATCAGCTCGGCAGGCTCGTGAACGACCTCCTCGATTTGAGTCGGCTGGAGCATCCCAGCGCGCGCGCCGCGCACGGGCCCGTGGACCTCCTTCCCCTCGTCCAGGAAGCCATCGCCAAGGTCCAGCCCGCCGCCCGGGCGCGAAACATCCGATTCGAGCTGAGCGTCGCCCCGAGCTTGAAGCCCGTACGCGGCGACCGCGTGAAATTGCTCGAGGTCGTGACCAACCTGCTCGAAAACGCGGCGCGCTATTCACCGGACGGCCAGGCGGTGGATATCGCGCTCGACCGAAACGGAGAAGGTCAGATGCTGGTCGTGCGGGACCGTGGGCCCGGACTCTCCGCGAACGAGTGCGAGCGGATCTTCGAACGTTTCGAGCAGGGAAGGCCGAGCCCGTATTCCAAGGAGCCCGGATTCGGCCTCGGGCTCTACGTCGCGAGATCCTACCTCGAGCTGATGTGTGGAACGATCGAGGGCGGAAATCACCCCGAAGGGGGAGCGCGCTTCGTCTGCACCGTTCCGGAATGGAAGGAAACACACGCCATCGTTCCCTAGAATGCCATCGTTCCCTAGACGCGCTTGGATTCTAGACGCTGCTGGATCGTTCCGTGGTAGGGTGCGGAAGTGCGGACGGGTAGGGTTCCTGACGGAGCGCGCGGGCGCGCGGGCAAGCTCGCCATCAAGCCGCTGACCCCGCGTCGCTGGGGCGACCTCAAGCGGCTCTTCGAAACGAACAGCGTGTGCCGCGGCTGCTGGTGCATGTTCTGGCGGCGCAGAGGGCGCGATTTCTCGGGTGGGTGGGGAGCGAAACACCGTGCGGCGTTTCGGAGGATCGTGAAGAAGGGACCGGCCCCCGGGCTCCTGGCCTACGCGGGGAACGAGCCGGTCGGATGGTGCGCCTTAGCCCCTCGCGAGGAATACTCCCGGCTCCAGCACTCGCGCGTGCTCGGGCCGGTCGACGCCGAGGCGGTGTGGGCCGTTTCCTGCTTCTTCGTCGCGCGGCAGCATCGAGGCACGGGACTCACGGTCCGGCTTCTCCGCGCCGCGTCAGAGTTCGCCCGAGCCAAAGGCGCACGGATTCTCGAAGGGTATCCGACCGACACCCGCGGGAAGCGGACCTCGAATAGCTGGGTCTACACGGGTCTTCTCCCGGCCTTCGAGAAGGTGGGTTTCCGGGAGGTCCTGCGCCGGTCGAAGAGCCGGCCGATCGTGCGGCGGCGCCTGGCCGCCCGTTCCCCTCGACGAGCGGGGTGACCGATGCGCGAACGTAGCAAGCGGCCCGACAGGCGCGCCAAGCGGACAGACCGGCGCGCGAAGACCGTCCACCTGAGCGCCAACCCCCACGCTCCGGTGGACCGCGAGGGGACCGAGCCGTTGAGGCCTCCCCGGCCGCCGATCGGACTCCCGATGCTTCCGAACGGGCGTATCTCCCTGCCCGTCGGAAATCCCTGCGAAGGCTGCGATCACTGCTGCCGGTATGTCTCGATCCAGATCGACACGCCGCGCAGCAAACGCGATTTCGAGAATATCCGGTGGTATCTCCTGCACAAGAGCGTCTCGGTCATGATCGATTGGGAAGGGGACTGGCTGATCCAGTTCGACACGCCCTGCGAATGGCTCGTGGACGGGAAGTGCCACCACTACGAGCTGCGCCCTGAGATCTGCCGCGACTACGACCCGGCCGAGTGCGAGCGCTACGCCGGGCCTGCGGACAAGGTGCTGCTGCGCACCCCGGAAGACCTGGAACGCTACCTCGACGGCCGGAAGAAGAAGCGCAAGCGCGCGTGACGCCGCGCCGGCCGCGCTAGTGCGCGCGCCGAGCGGGGCCAGTGCCCGCCGCGCTACGGTCGCGTCTGAAGCCCGTGCACGAGGTCCATCGGGTCGTTGATCCGCAGCGGCGAGGTCGTGAGGAACGATTGTGCGTAGCGGGCGCCGATCGGCCAGCCATGCGCCAGGGACACCGTTCCGATGTACTCCGCCAATTCGGGGACCGGGGTGGTCGCCTTCGGCTTTTCCGGGTTGTGGAACTGCGTCTTGTGGCAGGCGAGCGCCTCCATCCACTTGTCGAAGTACTTGGTCACGTCGACCGTGAACGAGGGCCGCATCCCGGCGGGGATGAAGTAGTAATAGATCGCCTTCGCCTGGTACGGATCCCCCTCGACCGGCGCCTTCGCGAGATGCGCGAGGTTGAAGGCCTGGGAGACTAGAATTCCGGTCTTGAAGTGATCGTTGTGCCCGAGGCCGCGGCCGATCGGCAGGTCGTAGTAGGGCGCGAACAGGATCTCGGGCCGGTATTTCCGGATCGCCGCGGCCACCTTGCAGCGATTCTCGAACGTATCCTCGATCCGGTTATCCCCGAGGTCCAGGTTCACGCGCACGTCCAGCTTCAAGACTTTCGCGGCCTCGACGGCTTCCCGATCCCGCTCTTCCGGCGTGCCCCATCCCATGTCGCCGCGGGTCATGTCCACGATTCCCGTCGCATGGCCCAGATCCTTCATCTTGAGCAGAAGCCCCCCGCAGCCGATCTCGGCATCGTCGGGGTGTGGCCCGAAGACGAGCACATTGAGCTTCATTCTTTGTCAGGCTCCTTGGTTTTGAAGAGCGAGTCCAGCTTCGAGCGCGCGTTCGATGCGCGATCTTTCCCCGCGCCTCCCTTGCCGGCCGGGTTGAGCGAGAAGTAATCGCAGAAATTCCGCCGCTCACGATCCGTGACCCATTCCGCCTGGGGCTCCCGGCACATGTTGTGGGCGCTTCGGTCGAAGTGCCGGCACTGGACGCAGGCGTGCAGGTCCCGGCCGCACGAAGGGCACTCGGTGTCCCGCACGATCCTCATCTTGGGGTCGAGCGTGTTCCCGCAGAAGTAGCAGACGCTCATGATCATCACCTCCGGTACCGGATTACCCTGGCCATGATAGAGAGCGAAGGACGAGGGCGGCCAGCCATTTCTAAACCCGGTCTTGACTTGCCGGATACGGTTGGCGGATGATGCAAATCGTCCCGCTGTTCGCCCAACCGGAGGCTCTTGCGATCGATGAACCCGCGAGCTGGAGGATGGGTAGCCGGAACGCTTGCCGTGTCGCTCTTCGCCATCGGCTGTACGCAGGCGAAGAAGCCGGTTCCCGCCGGAATCGCCTGGAACAAGGCGTACGACGCGGCGCTGTCCGACGCGCAAGCGAATCACCGGCCCATACTCCTCGACTTCTACACGGACTGGTGAACGTGGTGTAAGGCTCTGGAAGAGTCTACCTACGTCGATTCCCAATTCATCCAGTTCTCCAAGCGTTTCACGATGGCCAAGCTGAACGCCGAG
>DASXQO010000066.1:0-41194 GCA_036507115.1 Candidatus Eiseniibacteriota bacterium
TGCGCCGCGATCCCGCGCGAATTGCTCGAGTCAGAGTTATTCGGACACGAAAAGGGGGCTTTCACCGACGCGACCCAAACCCGCGTCGGACTCTTCGAGGCGGCCGAGGGGGGATCCGTCTTTCTCGATGAGATTGGCGAACTTCCGCTCACGCTCCAGGCCAAGCTGCTGAAATTTCTCGACTCGAAGATCGTGAGGAGGGTGGGCGGGTCCCGCGACATTCCAGTAGATGTACGAATACTCGCGGCTACCAACCGTGAGCTAATATCAGAGGTGAAGCAGGGACGCTTCCGCGAGGATCTGTACTACCGCCTGAACGTCGTGCCGATCGAGATCCCGCCGCTTCGTGCGCGGGAAGGCGATCCGGTGCTTCTCGCGCGGCTCTTCGTGGAGCGCGTTGCCCGGAAGTTGGGACGCACGGTGCGCCTCTCGACGGAGGGGGAGCGGGAAATTTCCCGCTATCACTGGCCGGGCAACGTGAGAGAGTTATCGAACGTCATCGAGCGCGCGGTACTGCTCGCGCGTACGGAGGAAATAGGACCGGCAGAGCTGTCCGTCCCCACCGCGGGAATCGGCGGGTCGGAGTCGGATGAGCTCTCCGGATTCAACATAACGATTCCTCCCCAGGGGGTCTCGCTTCCCGCGGTTGAGCGGGCCGTGATCCAGGCCGCAATCGACCGGGCGGGCGGCAATGTGGTGGAGGCGGCGCGGTTGCTCAAGATCGGGCGCGGTAGCCTTCGATCGAAGATGCGGCGCCACGGAATCGACCGTCCACGCGAACGGACGGGTACCCCGAGGGAGGTAGATCATTTAAGCATGGTCTGAGATCAATGCGAGATACTGCAACCCGAAACATCCCCTGCCAAACACGGGCAGGCGCGCCGGCGCCTCAAGATGCCCCGAAGAAATCCTCGTATCCCGGAAACCGAACCGTGCTCCTCGTCGAAGACGACGAAATCGTGCGAAGGGTGACCCGCATGATCCTGGAGGATCTCGGATACCGGGTCCTCGCCGCCGAAGACGGACCGCTGGCGTTCGGGCTGAGCCGCAGCTACGGGGGTCCGATCGACCTCCTGCTGAGCGACATCATCATGCCCGGCGGCAACGGCATCGAATGGGCGCGGCGGTTGAGGCGGGAACGGCCTTCCATGAACATCCTGTACATGTCCGGTTACACATGCGAGACGCTGCGCCGCGAAGGCGTCCCGGACCCCGGAGTGCGCTTCCTCCAGAAGCCCTTCGCGCCGGATACACTGGCCCGGAAGATCCGGGAAATTCTCGACCGATAGGGGTCGGGCCCACCCCGACGAGCCCTCCGACCACGCGGCTTGACACAGCCGCCAAGCCCCCATAGCCTGAAAGTGCGCACAATTACCGGAATCGGCGCCTACGAGGCTGAATCCAAGGAATGCGAGGATCAGATTGCCCGCTGCCACCGATGAGGAACTCGTCCGAAAGTCCAAAGAGGACGACGAAAGGGCCTTCGGGGAGCTGGTCTCCCGATACGAATCGAAGATTTACAGCCTCGCGCTGAGAATGGTGCGCAATCCAGAGGACGCCGAGGACGTGCTCCAAGACACGTTCCTCCGAGCGTATCGCGGAATCAAATCGTTCCAGGGCGCCTCGACGTTTTCGACGTGGATCTATCGCATCACCGCGAATTCAGCGCTGATGCGTTTGAGAAAGAAGCAGCTCCCGACGGTGTCCATCGAGAACGCCGACGAGCGGGAGACTCCGGTGTCCATCGTGGACTGGACTCCCGGCCCGGTGGAGCAGCTGCTCAACAAAGAGTTGCAACACGAGATGGACGAGGCGATCGAGGCGCTACCGCCGGAATTTCGCCAAGTATTCGTCCTTCGCGACGTCGAGGAGATGTCCAATGCGGAAGTGGCCGAAATCCTGGATCTTTCCGTGGCGGCAGTAAAATCCCGTCTCCACCGCGCGCGTATCAAAGTGCGTAATCGTCTCGCCGGATACTTCGGCGATAACGCGAAACCGAAACGACGTGCCATGGGAGCCCACTGATGCTGACGTGCAAGGAGGTCCTCGATTCCCTCTCCGACTACCTCGACGCCGACCTGAAGGAAGACCTGATCAACGAAATGAAACGCCACATCGGTTCCTGCCAGGACTGCCGCGCCGAATTCGACACACTCACGATGACGATCAAGCTCTACAAACACGAACACGACACGCCGGCCGTGATGCCCGTCGGCTGCCACGATCGTCTCGTGAAAGTGCTCGAGCTTGAAAAATTGAGGTCGAAGGGCGGCGAGCCGCCCAAGATGGTCTGAGAATGCCATCGGCGGAGCCGACCCCATCGGTCGACCCGACCCGATCGGAAATCCGGACGATCCACCTCTACCGCCCCCAGAACCAACTCGGCGATCTACTCCTCAACGTTCCCGCGATCCGCTCGATCCGTGAGCGGTTCTCGCGCGCCCATGTCGTCCTGATCGTCGGACGCCAGAACGCCGGCGCGGTCCTGGGGCAGCGCTGGGCCGACGAAATCCGCGTGGTCGACACGCGGAATTTTTTTGGCGTCGCGCGCGCGGGGATCGGCGGTTCGCTCGGCCCTCGCCCCGACCTTGCGGTCTACTTCACGACGGTTTCCTATTCGCGCAGCGTCGCGATGCTCGTACGGTGGTCGCGCGCGCGGGAGCGGGTGGGCTTCGACCCGGCGTGGCACCGGGAGCACGACTGTGCGGGGCTGACGCGGAGCGTGGCGTATCCCGGGAGCGCGCCCGAGGGTTTGCCCGACCGCGGGAGCGCGCCGCGCGGGCCGAGTGCCGCACTCCACCAATCCGAAGTGAGTCTCTTGCTCGCGCACGCGGTCGGGGCGGGCGCCAAACCCGATCCCCCTTACTACGTCGCCGATCCTGAGCACCTCGCGCGCGCGCCCGAGGGCGCGGTCTACATCCACCCCGGCGCGGGGAAACACAAGAACCGCTGGGCCGCCGAACGCTTCGCCGCGGTCGCGCATGAATTGACACGGCGGGGGCTTTCCGTATGGTGGCTCGAGGGGCCGCAAGATTCGGGGACCGTGGAGGCCGTGAGCGCGGCGCTTCGGATGAAGCTGCCCGTCGTTCGCATGGAGCCGATCCCGATGCTCGCGGCTCGATTCGCGCGCGCGGGGCTCTACATCGGGAACGACACCGGGCCGCTTCACCTCGCGGGCGCGACGGGTTGTCCCACGATCGGCATCTACGGGTGGACCGATCCCGCCGAGTGGCGGCCGGTCGGTCGGTGCGTGCGAAGCGTGCGCGCCGAGGACGGGAAGCTCGAGTCGGTCGAGCCGCGCCAGGTGCTGGAGGTCGCGTTGCCTTTGCTCACGGAGGAGCGATGCGCGGTGGGTTGAGGTCGGTCGTAGTGGCTTTACTGGGGGTGTGGGGTGTTGGGGCCGCTCTCGCTCCCGCTCCCGCTGCCGCGGCCGCGCCTGTTACCCCGGCGCCCGTTGCCACTCCGCCCTCCGCTCCCGCCGTTTCACGCGTCCGCTGGATCGAGCAGCGCGCCTCCGAGCGCGACACCACGGGCCTCGTCACGGCGCTGCTGCGCGATCGCGGGCTTACGATACGCGCGGCAGCCGCGCGGGCGCTGGGCTTGATCCAGGAGCGCTCGACCGTTCCCGCCCTGGTCTCAGCGCTCGGCGATCGGGCGGCGACGGTCCGCCGCGAAGCCGCGTTCGCGCTGGGGCTCATGGGGGATTCGACCGTCGTGGGCGCGATTGCGCTCCGCTGGGATCGCGAACTGGACCCCGGCGCGCGCGAGGCGATGGTGACCGCACTCGGGCTCCTCGGCGCTCGCGCCGGCGCGCCGACGATCGCGCGCGCGCTCAGCTCGAAGCGTGAATCCGAACGCTGGGCCGCGGCGCTGGCGGCCGCGCGCATCCGCGATCGCGCGCTCACCTCGCCCCTCACAGCACTTGCCGACGACGCGCGGCCCGAGATGCGCTGGCGCGTGGCCTACGCACTGGGGCGGATCGGAGATCGGGCCGCGGGGGCGCCCGCCCTGCGGAATCTCACACGCGACAAGTTCGAGCTCGTCCGGATGAGCGCGGCCCGGGCGATCGCCGAGGTGGGGGATTCCTCCTCCGCCGACGTCCTGGCCCCGCTGCTCAAGGACAGCGCGTGGCGCGTCCGCGTGAACGCCGCGCGCGCGCTCGGGCTGCTCGGCGCGCGGAATCAAGCCGCCGCGGTCCGGGCCCTCCTCGGGGATGCGAGCGCGCACGTCCGCTGGGAAGCCGCGCTCACGCTCGGCGCGCTCGCCGACACCGCGTCGGTCGCTTCGCTCACCCGGGCGCTCTCCGATTCCGCGACCGGCGTCGTCCAGGGCGCCGCGATCTCCCTGCTCAGGATTCAGGGGGAGCGCGCGATGACGACCGTCGCGCGGCAGTTCGACCTTCTTCCCGGTTTCCTGCGCGCGGGATTGGTCGAAGCGATTGGACAGGTCCCGGGCCCGATGGCGCTCCAGACGCTCCTCGCGCGCGCGCGCGACGCGAGCGACCCTCCCCAGGTGGCGGGGGCGATCTCGGGCCTCGCGTACCGGAAGGCGGACTCGACCCAGGTCGTCCCCGCCCTGCGATCGCTTCTATGGTCGCGCGACTTCACGGTGGTCAGCTCCGCGGCCGCCGCGCTCGGGCAGTTCGGAGACACCGCTTCGGTCCCCCTGCTCGCGCGTCTCCTGGAGCGCACCGGCAAGGCCGAAGATGCCGACGTGCGGGCCTCCGCGGCCGGGGCGCTCGCCGCGATCAAGACCCGGGAAGCGCTCTCAGCGCTTATCCCCGCCCGCCGCGACCCGGAACGCAGGATTCGGGAAATCGCCTGTACCGCCCTGGGTCTTCCGCCGGATTCGATCGGGCTCGTGAAGAACCCGCTCCTTCGCGTCGTGAGCGCCAAGCCCGTGCCCCGTACGGCGCTTGTCCACACGGACCGGGGCATCATCACCATCGCCTTCGAGCACGCGCGCGCTCCCGTCACGGTGGAGAACTTCGTGAAGCTCGCGCGCGCGAAATACTTCGACGGCATCGCGTTTCACCGCGTGGTGCCCAACTTCGTCGCGCAGGACGGATGTCCCCGCGGCGATGGATGGGGCGGACCCGGATACACCATCCCGTGTGAATACAACGACCGGCCCTACGAAACCGGCACTGTGGGAATGGCGCTTTCGGGCAAGGACACGGGTGGCAGCCAGTGGTTCATCACCCTCTCGCCGCAGCCACGGCTCGAAGGGCGCTACACCGTGTTCGGCAGGGTCACGCGGGGAATGGACGTCGCGGAGCGGCTCATGCCGGGGGATCGGATCGCGAAGGTGACGCTGAAGTAGGGCCGGGGCCCGAGTCCGGGGCGGCCTCGCGCGCCTCGTGGTCCGCCGCGCCCTCGCGCGCCTCCGGATCGGCTCCAGACAGCTCCGGCTCCGCCGCCGGGCGCGCCTCCTGTTCCGCCGCTGCCGGGCGCGCCTCCTGCTCCGCCGCCGCCGACGGTCTCGGCTCCCGCTCGAGCCGCTTCACGATCCTGCCCGCGAGAACCCCATTTACGAGATCGATCCCCGCGTGCAGCGCCTGCCCCGGCACGAGACTCTTGAGCAGCACGAACATCCCCCCGAACACGAGACCGAGAAATCCAGTGGCCAGGATTCCCTGCCGCCCTTGATAGGCGTGCCCGATTCCGAAGAGGATCGCGGCCACGATCACGCCGATCCAGATCGATCCGATGACGGCTCCGAGGAAGTTCACGAGCCAGCCTCGATAGAGGATCTCCTCGCAAATCCCGGCGGTCAGCGCCACGAACGCGAATGCCCCGATCTCCGTCGATCCGACCGGGACGAACTTCCGCGCGCGCTCCACCGTGGCCTCCAGATCCTCGCGGGTCGCGCGGCGCACCTGGCGCGCGTTGAACGCCGTGAGCAGAAGAAGCCCCAGGAACGCAAGCGTCGTCGCGGCCAGGGTGAGCCGCCAGTTCGCGAGCGTTTGTCCGAGGTCCGCGAGCGTCAGCCCGTGGCGGTGTGCGATGGCGACGGTGACAGCGACCAAGGCCCACTCCATGACGACGATCGTCGCGTAGAGCCGGAGCTTGGTCCGGGTCGGGATCGGGTCGGGCGCGGACTTCAGGCGTCCGTAGGCGAGGACGCCGTGGAACGGGATGAGCCCGGCGAGGATCCCACAGAGGACCCAGGCCTCCCAGGCGCGGGTGACGTCGGACCAGGATTCGAGCATTCGCGCTACGCAAGGGCGAGAATGAGACGCTCGATCACCGAGCGGAGCGCGGGCGCAACCGCGGCGACGCCGGCCGTGACGTCCTCGTGCTTCAAGCGAGCGGGGCTCTTGCCCGCGGCCCAGTTCGTGACGCAGGAGATGCACGCGACCGGAAGCCCGATCTCGTTCGCGGCGGCGACCTCGGCCGCCGTGGACATGCAGACCGCGTCCGCGCCCATCCGCTCGAGCATGACAATCTCGGCGCGGGTTTCGTACGAGGGGCCGAGGGCCACGCCGAGCACGCCGCGCTCGAGGCGAACGCCCGCGTTGACCGCGGCCCGCGCGGCCTTCGCGAGAAGATCGGGGGAGTAGGTGGGCCGCGACGTGAGCCCGCGTGGGTTCGCGGCGGACGCAGCACCCGCGGCCCCGCCGGCGCCCGCAGCGCCCCCAGCGCCCGCGCCGTCGGCGGCGCGAGGCTCCCTTCCCGGTGCGCGCCACTGGAGATTCACCTGATCCTCGACGAGCATCAGAGTCCCGGGCATCATCCTCGCGGAGATTCCGCCGGACGCGTTCGTGAGGACCAGGGACTTCGCACCCAGAGCCGCGAAGAGTCGCACGATGCGCGTGACCTCCTCCGCGGTGTAGCCCTCGTAGAGATGCGAGCGCCCCTGCGCCACCACGACCGACCGGCCCGCCCATCGACCGAAAAGCAGCCGGCCGGAGTGGCCGGCAACCGTGGAACGCGGCAGACCCGGAATCTCCTCGGTCGAAAGACTCCGGTCCCACGCGACTCCCTCGGCCAGGATCCCGAGGCCGCTCCCCAGGACGAGCGCCGTCTTCGGAACGAGCGTGGTGCGGCGGCGGACGATGCGGAGCGCCTCGGCGGGATCGAAGGGCTCGGGCCGCTCCGGGGACGATGACGTCGCGCGCGCCCGGGACGAGGGGAAGGTCGTCACAGCACGTCCGCGTCGAGTCGTGAGCGGCGCGCCGTCGCGGTCCGGAGCGCGCGGCGGGAGAAGAGGATGAGATAGAGGAGCGCGAGCACGAACGGTGCCGCGCCGAGCGCGATGCCTGTAGGATTCTCTCCGGCCGCGTAGGGACGGAGCGATCTCAGGAGCGCGGGGCCCGCCGCCAGGAGGATCGCCGGCAGAAACCCCCACCGGCCCGCGAGCGCGCACGCGAGGGCGATGTAGCCCAATCCGAGCGGAAGCGAATCGGGATGTGCCCGGAGCAGGATGGCCGCGGCCGGCGCCGCCCAGAGCGCGCCCAGGACGGCTCCCGAAACGCGCGACCACCCGACCTGCCAGGGTCCGCGGCGCGCGAGCGCCGGGGATTCCGGATAGGCGCGGAGCCTCAAGCCGTACGGGGTCTTCAGCATGACGAACGCGGCGAGCGCCAGCGCCACGGGGGCCGCGAGAAACCACGGATTCACGACCAGGTCCTCGGCGTACGTCCCTTCGAAGATGGTTCCCGGGATCAGCCCGGGGGCGGGCGTCTCACGCAGCAGACGCAGCGGCGCCGCGCGCGAGAGAAGGCCGAGCGCGCAGGCGGGGATGAGGGTCAAGCAGAAGCTTCCCACGGTCGGTTCGGCCCGGAGCGAGAGGAGAAGACCCGACACGATGAGCGCGAAGAGGACGGCCCCGCCGATCCCCGCGCCCGCCGCGATCCAGTAGTTCCCGCTCCATTCGTATCCCAGGCAGAGCCCGAGCATCGTCGAGAGTGCGCAGCCTTCGATGCCGATTCCGCTCAGCGCGGCGCGCTCCCAGTAGATCGCGCCCGCGGCCAGGAGCGCGAGCGCCGCCCACTCGAGCGGGAATCCGGCGAGCGGAACCCACTGCGGCGTGCCTAACGCCACGGCGCGACCGGGCCCGGAGCGTACATCACTTCGCCTCGGCCAGGAGCGAACGGACCTTCGTCTTCATGAGATCGATCGCGACGAAGTTGTAGCCGCCTTCGGGAATCACGAGGTCGGCGTAGCGCTTCGAGGGCTCGACGAACTGCAAATGCATCGGGCGCACGCTCGATTCGTATTGTCTGATTACCTGGTCGAGCGTTCGGCCGCGCTCGGTGAGGTCGCGCTTGAGTCGCCGGATGAAGCGAATGTCGGGATCGGCGTCGACGTAGATCTTGATGTCCATCAGGTGCCGCAGCCCGGGGTCCTCGAGCACGAGGAGTCCGTCGAGCAGCATGATCGGGCGCCCCTTGATGCGGAGCGGTTGCTTCACCCGCGTGTGCGTGCGCATGTCGTAGCTCGGCATTTCCACTTCGTGGCCCGCGAGCAGCTTCTCGAGGTGTTGACGTAATAGGTCGCGGTCGAACGCGTCGGGGTGGTCGAAGTTACGGTTTTCGCGTTCGCCCAGCGGTATGTGCTGGAGATCCTTGTAGTAGGAGTCCTGCTCGATCAGGAGGACCGAATCGCTGCCCAGATCCTGCGCGATGGATTGTGCGACGAGCGTCTTGCCGGCGCCCGTTCCGCCGGCGATTCCGATCAAGATTCCCCGGCGGAGCGGATCCGGAATCATCGATTACGCCGTCCCCATGGAGCGGGCGGTCGATTCGGACAAGAGCTCCTCGGGGGAGAGCGCGGCGACGTAGGGCAGGTGGCGGAAGCGCTCCGCGAAGTCGAGGCCGTATCCCACGACGAAGCGGTCGGGGATCTCGAATCCGATGTATTCGAGGGGCACGTTGCATTCGCGGCGCGATCGCTTGTCGAGGAACGCGACGGTCTTGAGCGAGGCTGGATTCCGCGCGAGGAATGTCCGTCGCAGGAAATCGAGCGTATGTCCGGTGTCCACGATGTCCTCGACGATGATGACGTCGCGTCCTTCGATCTCGCGCCCGATGTCTTTCACGAGCCGCGGCGTGCCCGAGGACTGCGCTGAATGCTCGTAGGAGGAAATACTGATGAAGTCGATCTCGTGCGGGATGGGGAGGCTCTTCATCAGGTCGGCCATGAAAATGACACAGCCCCGAAGGACGCCGACCAGGAGCGGGACGCCCTCCGGGTGGTCGCGCGCGACCTGCCTTCCGATCTCGCGGACCCGCTTCTGGATCGCCTCACTGCCGATCAGAACTTCCATGAAAATCCGGCCCTCCTCGTTCAAGTAGCACGCACACTAGCATCGGGTTCCGGGGCTGTCAAATCAGGCGCAAGTTCGTCTGCCCGTTGCCGATACTTGCGCCCGGACGCACCACGCTCCGCGAGGGGGTCGGGGAGAATCCATGGGCAAATTACAGGGATCGGATCGGCGCGGGGTCCAGCGCCGGCGCAGGGACCGGCGGGCCGCGGCGCGCGCCGAGCAGCGCCTGTTCTGGCTCCTCTGGCTGGTCGGGATCCTCAACTTCACGGATGCGGCGCAGACCGTCTACTTGCTGAATGCACGATTCATGGTCGAAGCCAATCGGCTTATGGCCTTCCTGCTCGATCACTCCCCCTACATCTTCTGGCTCTACAAGACCTTGGTTCCCACGCTCGGATGCGTCCTCCTCTGGCGCTATCGGAAGCGCGTCCGGTGGATCCATGGCGCTGTCGTTACAGTGTTTGCGGTCTATTTCACGGTGGTGATGCGGAGTTTCCTCTACATGCTACTTCCGCAACACCTGTGAGCACCGATCCGGAAAACGGATAGCGGAGCCAGGAACAGATGGAAGGCTATAACACGCTGATAACAAATAGCATACCTCGCACGAACAGAGTCCCGTCTCGGGTGCTGAAACACCGGGATCTGGTGGCACGGATCGTGCAAATCGCACAAGGTGACCCGTGCCATGGGGGCATAAGGGTAACTGAGAGAGTGCGTGTGAACGGTAAATCCGGTAAATCTTACATAAAGCTGGCCACGGATCTCGCGACCATCGCCAACCCTTCTCGCGAGAACGTCGGCTACTTTTTTATCAACAACTTCCTGCTTTCCCGGATCGATTCCGAGATGCCGTCCGATCTCAAGGAATACGACGAGGACGTGAACGTCTACACGGCGTCGCTTCTCGCCGGGGTCGTCACGGGGCAGCACGATCTATTGTCGGGCGACTACATTTCGACGCGCGACTCGGACGTTTTCGCGCGCGTGCAGGAGACGAAGGACCAGAGACTGCGCTACCGCGTGTACAAGGCGAACGCGGATTTCCTCTACGTCTCGCTCGGCATCTTCGGGGAGTCGTCGCTGGTCGGTGACGTGCCGGAAACCCAGGACGACGGGCAGAGCCGGTTCACCGGCCGCGGGAAGTCCTACTACCAGTTCGCCTCGGCCTACGCGGAGCGGCTCTTCGGACGCGGCGCCGCGATCGCCGAGGTGATGGACAAGCTCTCGCGAAATTTCGAGGCCTACACCAAGGTGATGGTCTGGATGAGCGGCGAGTATTTGCATCTCATGGACCAGATCAGCTCCGGCGAGATGTATCACCTCGAGCACGACACCCAGGAGCACTTCGAGAAATCCCACAAGACGAACTCGTGGGACGAGCTTCTGGACAGCTACGTCGAATGGCGCAAGACGCGTGGCAAGGACGCCCTTCGCCGCCTCGCGCGCGCCGCGCGCGAGATGAGGCGGATCGATCCGTCCTTCTCGTTGAAAACCTTCCGCGAACGCTGGTCCATTTCCCGGCGCGACGACGAGCTGCGGCGCCTCTCAGCCTAGCCTGTAAGCCTCGTTTGACAGCCCCACACCCCCTTCGGTAGCCTGCGGGGTCTATGCCCCCCTCCGTGGTTCGCATCGGCCTTCTGGGATGCGGCGTCGTCGGCCAGGGTTTCCTCAAGCTCCTCCACCAGCGCGAACGCCTGATTCGCGATACCGTCGGGGCGCAGGTCAAGGTCGCGCGGGTTGCCGTGCGCGATCGCGGAAAACCCCGCGATTGCGACCTCTCAGGCATCCACGTCGGTACCGATCCACTCGCGGTCGCGAAGGCGGAGGACGTCGATCTTCTGATCGAGCTGATCGGCGGCGAGGCGATGCTCGAGCCGGTGCGCTCGGGGCTCCAGCGTGGTATTCCGGTGGTCACCGCGAACAAGCAACTCCTGGCGCTCCACGGGGAAGAGCTGGAACGGCTGGCCGCCGAGGCGAAGACCACGATCCGCTACGAGGCCTCCGCGGGGGGCGGCATCCCGGTCCTCCAGGCGCTCGACCACGGGCTTCGCACCGAGAACTGCCAGCTCTTGGTCGCGATCCTGAACGGGACGACGAACTTCATCCTCTCCACGATGGAGCGCGATGGCCGCGATTACGCCGAGGCGCTCGAGGCCGCGCAGGCGCTCGGCTTCGCCGAAGCCGACCCTTCGCTCGATCTTTCGGGGGCCGACACCGCCCAGAAGCTCGCGATCCTCGTGCGGCGCGCGTTCCGGATGAATGTCGCGTTGAGCTCGATTCCCACGGAGGGGATTGTAGGCATGGAGCTCGAGGACCTGCGCCAGGCGGACCGGTTCGGGTACACCGTGAAGCTCCTCGGCATCGCCCTGCGGCACCCGGAGGGGCTCGACGTGCGCGTGCATCCCGCCTTCATTCCGAAACGGTACCTCCTCGCCTCCGTGCGCGACGAATTCAACGGCATCTATTTCCGCGGCGAGGCGACGGGCTCCATGCTCTTCTACGGAAAGGGCGCGGGCGCCATGCCGACGGCCCAGGCGGTGCTGGGGGACGTGATGGTGACCGCGCGCGAGTGCGTCTCGGGTGTGAAGCTCCTCGCCGCGGACACGAAGCGCGAGCCCGAGAAGCGGTTTCCCCTCGACGCGGTGCGGACGAAGTACTACCTGAGGCTCCTCGTGGATGATCGCCCCGGCGTGCTGGCTCAAGTGGCCGCGTGCCTGGGCAGCGCGAACGTCAGCGTGGCGCAAATGTTCCAGGCGGAAGGCGTGCGCGGAGAAGCCTCGATCACGATCCTGACGCACCAGGCCGGCGACCGCGACGTGCGCGAGGCGGTGAAGGGGATCGCGAAGCTCCCGGCCGCGCGGAAGACGCCGCGGGCGGTGAGGATCTTCGACATATGAGCGCGCCGTGGCGCGGCGTGGTGCGCGAATTCCGCGAGATCCTGCCGGAAATTCCCGAGGAGGCGGTCGTCACCCTCCTCGAGGGAGGCACGCCGCTCGTCCCGGCCCCGGAGCTTTCGCGCCGCGTGGGCGGAGGCGTGGAGCTCTTCGTGAAGATCGAGGGGCAGAACCCGACGGGCTCCTTCAAGGACCGAGGCATGACGGTCGCGGTCTCGCGCGCGAAGGCGCGGGGTGCGAAGGCGGTGCTCTGCGCCTCGACCGGGAACACCTCCGCGTCCGCCGCGGCCTATGCCGCGCGCGCGGGATTGCGCTGCGTGGTGGTGATCCCGGAAGGGCAGATCGCGCTGGGGAAGCTCGCGCAGGCGATGATCTACGGCGCGCGGGTGCTCGCGATCCAGGGGAACTTCGACCGCGCGCTGGAGCTCGTGCGCGCCCTGTCGGAGGAAGGGACCGTCGTGGTCGTGAACTCGATCAACCCCGACCGCATCGAGGGGCAGAAGACGGTCGCGTATGAAGTCGTGAAGGCCCTCGGCGGTGTCGTGCCTGACGCCCACGCGCTCCCGGTCGGGAATGCGGGGAACATCACCGCGACGTGGAAGGGATACCAGGAGCGCGCCGTGTCGGCGCATGCCGCAGCCGCCCGCGGGGGCGCCGCCGCCGCGGCCGCGGCGCCCGGGCGGGCCCTGCCGAAGATGCTCGGCTTTCAGGCCGAGGGTGCGGCGCCCATCGTGCGGGGGGAGCGCGTCCCGGACCCCAAGACGATCGCGACCGCGATCAAGATCGGAAACCCCGCGTCCTGGAAGGGGGCGATCGAGGCGCGCGACAGCTCGGGGGGGCTGATCGAGACGGTGACCGACCGCGAGATTCTCGCCGCCTACAAGGCGCTGGCCGAGGTCGAGGGCATCTTCGTCGAGCCCGCTTCCGCCGCGAGCGTCGCGGGGGTGCTGAAGCTCGCCTCCCAGCGAAAGCTCGGAGGGCTCAAGACCATCGTCTGCACCGTGACGGGGCACGGGCTCAAGGATCCCGAGCGCGCGGTGGCGGTCTCGAAGGGGGTCGAAACGGTGGAGGCGGATCCCGGTGCGCTGCGGCGCGTGATCCTCGAGTGACCCGCAAGCGCCCCGAGCGCTGGAGCGCCGTAGCCCCCGGCTCGACCTCGAATCTCGGACCCGGCTTCGATTGCCTCGGCTTGGCACTCGGGCTCCGCCTGAAAGCCGTCGCGACGCGGATCCCCTCGGGGTTTTCGATACGCCGTATCGGCGAGGGAAGCGACCTCGCGATCGACCCGCACCAGGACAAAGTGCTCGGGGCCTTCCGCCACCTCTTCCGGCACGCCCGGGAGCCGGTTCCCACGGTGGCGCTCACGATCCACTCGGAGATCCCGCTCGCGCGGGGGCTGGGATCGAGCGCCTCGGCGATCGTCGCGGGGCTGACGCTCGCGAACCACTGGATGAACCGGCGATTCACGCCCGAGGAGCTCTTCCGCGAGGCGATCCGCCTCGAGGGGCACCCGGACAACGTGGCCCCGGCGATTTTCGGCGGGCTCACGCTCTCCATGCCGCGGCTCGACGGGAGTATCCAGGCGCTCCCGCTCGCCTATCCCCGCGGCCTCGGGCTCACGCTCGTCGTTCCGGACCTCCGCGTGAGCACCGAGAAGGCGCGCGCCCTCCTTCCCGCGTCGATCCCCCTGCGGAGCGGCGTCGAGAACACCGCCCGCGCCCTGGCGCTCGAATTGGCCCTCGCGACCCGCCGTTTCGAACTCTTGGCCGAAGCGCTCCGGGACGTGTACCATGTCCCGTACCGGGCGCGGCTGATTCCCGGGTTCGATGGAGTGGTGGAGGCGGGGAGCCGCGCCGGAGCCTATGGCGTCACGATCAGCGGGAGCGGCCCGACGTTGCTGGCGTTTCACGCGCCGGGACTCGGAACCCGCGTCGGGAAGGCGATGGTCCGCGCGTTCAAGCGGCATCGCGTCACGGCGCGCGCCCTCCCGGGGCGTATCGCGACGAAGGGCGCAACCGCTTCGACTCTTCGCTAGGGGTTCCACTCCGAATTCATGCCGTTGTTGGTTCAAAAGTACGGCGGCACGTCCGTCGGATCTCCGGAGCGCATCCGTCAGGTCGCCGAGCGCATCGTGCGCACGCGGCGCGGCGGGGCCGATCTCGTCGTGGTGGTTTCCGCGATGGGAGATACCACCGACGAGCTGATCGATCTCGCGCGCCAGGTGTCGGACCGCTCGCATCCGCGCGAGATGGACATGCTCCTGACCGCCGGAGAGCGGATGTCGATGGCGCTCGTGGCGATGGCCGTGAACGACCGCGGCCAGGAGGCGGTTTCGTTCACCGGCTCCCAGAGCGGCATCGTGACCGACGCCTCGCACACGCGGGCGAAGATCCTCGAGGTGAAGGCGGACCGGATCCGCGCGGAGCTCGAGCGCGGCCGGGTGGTGATCGTCGCGGGGTTCCAGGGCGTGAGCAAGGACCGCGAGATCACGACTCTCGGGCGCGGGGGGTCCGATACGACCGCGGTCGCGCTCGCAGCGGCGCTTTCCGCCACCGAATGCGAGATCTACACCGACGTGGACGGTGTATATACGGCTGATCCCCGAGTCGTCCCGGGGGCGCGCAAGATCACCCGGCTCTCCTATGACGAGATGCTGGAGCTGGCGTCGCTCGGGGCCAAGGTGCTGCACAACCGCTCGGTCGAGATCGCGCGACGCTTCGGCGTGCCGCTCCACGTGCGGTCGAGCTTCAACTGGAACGAGGGATCCCGCATCGTAAGGGGGAGTTCGATGGAACAGGTCGTGATCCGGGGCATCGCGCACGATTCGGACGTCGCGAAGATCGCGCTCGTCGGCGTGCCCGACCGTCCCGGAATCGCATCGGAGATCTTCCAGGCCGTCGGCGGGCAGGGGGTGAACGTGCGCATGATCGTCCAGGCGAGCGGCACGGACGGACGAAACGACGTCACCTTCACGGTGGGCTCGCACGAGGTCACCACGGTCCTGCCCGTGCTGGAGGAGGTTCGGAAGAAGATCGGCGCGCGCGCGTTTCTCTACGATCCGGACGTGGCGATGCTCTCGGTCGTCGGCGAGGGGCTCGCGACCTCGCCGGGAACCGCGGGGCGCGTCTTCCAGGCGCTCGCGGCGGCGGGTGTGAACATCGACTTGATCAGCACGTCTTCCATCACGATCACCTGTGTGGTCCGGCAGGCCGACGCGGAGCGCGCGGTCCGCTCGCTCCACGAAGCGCTCGAGCTGGAGCAGGAGCCATAACACGAGGATGCCTTATCGATGGACGTTCGTGATCGGCCGTCGGTTCTCAGACGTGGCGCGGCACCCCCTAGCGGACGGGCCTGCTTCTGGTTCCTCGCCATCGCGTGCGGATTGCACCTCGCATCCCTGAGTTTCTTCTTGATCAAGATCAAGCCCGGGAAGGAGTACGCGGTCGCCGGATCGACCGGTCCCGTCTCGCGGGCCCGCATCATTCGAATCGCGCCGCTTCGCAGTTTTCCCTCGCCCGAAGCGCCGGCCGAGGAAGCCCCCAAGGCACGGCCCAAGCCGGCGCTCATGAAGCGCTACCAGCCGGGCGCGCAGGTGGTAATCCGACAGGAGCGCACGCCGCCCAAGAAGAACGGCAAGGGCGAATCCAAGCCCTCGCCGCGCCAGGTGACGCCGGGTCCGGCCGCGGACCTGACGACGCGCTGGTATTCCGCCGACTCATCGCGGGTCACGAGCGTCCGCACGGACGGGGATTTCCGCTTCGCGTACTACCTCGCCGCGCTCCGGAACAAGATCGGCTCGCGCTGGGTACCGCCTCAAGGGCTTAATACCGGGCGTCCGGTTCGGGCGGTGCTCTATTTCCGGATCGGGCGGAACGGGCAGGTGTCCATGACGGGGGTTGAAACATCGTCGGGATATGCATTTTACGATCAAACCGCGTTGCGCGCGTTGCTGAGCGCAACACCGCTACCGCCTCTGCCGGCGGGGTACACGGACCAATACCTGGGGGTCCACTTTGGATTCGAATTCTCACAATAGAACGCGAAGGCTTCTGACTCGAATCTTCCCGGCGTCGCGGCCGGCGCTCTACCTGGCCGCGGCGGCTCTCGTGCTCTTCCTGGGCGCGGTACTCACGTCGGGGCTCTCCCGGGCCCAGACCGATGTGAGGACCTCGATCAAGGCCACGAGCACCATGAAAGCGCCGCTCCTCCTCGCGCGGTTCCGCAGCGACGGGCCCGTGGGACAGCTTCCTTCCAAGGGGCGCGCGATCGCGCGGAAGGATTTCGAGCTTTCGGGAGTATTCGCGGTGGCCGACGTCGAGCCGCTCCAGGGCAAACCGGAGCCGGATCCCTCGCTCACCGGAACGGTGCGCGTCGAAGGGCGCGTCGAGCCCGGCGCGGGCCCCACCTTCTTCCAGTTCCGCGGGCAGGCGATCGACGCGGGGACTGGCGAGGTGGCGCTCGAGCGCACGTATCCGTTCGCCGAATCGACCCTCCGCGAGACGATGCACAAGTTCGTCGACGACGTGCTGGAGGCGCTGACCGGAGAGCGCGGCATCGCGGAGACCAAGATCGCCTACGTGAGGCAGGACGGGCGCGTGAAGGAAGTCTGGATGATGGATTACGACGGCGAAAACCGCCGCCAGGTCACCCACGACCGGAGCCTGGCGCTTTCTCCCTCGTGGGCGCCGTGGGGAAGCGAGATCGCGTTCACCACGTTCAAGCGCGGAAACCCGGACCTCTACCTCTTCGACATGGGCCGGGGCGCGTCGTATCCCTTTTCGACCCGGCCCGGCCTCAACACCGCGCCCAACTATTCGCCCGACGGAAAATGGATCGCGTGCACGCTCTCCCGCGACGGCAACTCGGAAATCTACCTCATCAGCCGCGACGCGCAGACCGCGAAGCGCCTCACGCGGAATACGGTCATCGACACGTCCCCTTCGTTCAGTCCCACGGGGAACGAGATCATCTTCACCTCCAACCGCACCGGATCGCCCCAGATTTTCGTGATGAACACGGAGGGACTGAATCAGAGGCTCCTCACGATCGAGGGGAGCTACAATGACTCGCCCCAGTGGTCCCCCAAGGGGGACAAGGTCTGCTACGCGGCGCGGCACGACGGCATCTTCGACGTGATCGTCATGGACGCGAACGGCGGCAACCCGACCCAGGTCACCTCGAACGCGGGACACAACGAGAACCCGCACTGGTCCGCGGACGGCCGGAAGATCGTCTTCAGCTCCACCCGGGAGGGGAAGCGCCAGATCTTCATGATGAACGCCGACGGGAGCGACGTCGTGAGGCTCACCGGGGAAGGGGATTGCTTCAATCCATCCTGGGGCCCGAGGCCCAAGAACCGGCTCGCCGTCCGGGGGTAGGGCACAGGTGTTGCACCCCGGGAACGCGGTGATTGCCTCGAATCCAGGGGTGCGCTAATCGGCTGGGAAGGGCCAGGGAAGGGGTAGGGTTGACGCCTCGCGCCGGCCTGTGCTAGGTTGGAAAAAGTACTGGAAGTTGTTGTGGTCCAATTACCTGAACCGGATGGGAGACGCCACTATGCGCCTAACGCCACGGATTGCGTCAGCTACGTCGCTTGGGCTCCTGATCGTGCTCGCCCTTGCGCCGGGTTGCTCCTCCAGGAAGAAGGTCAGCCCGGAAGCTCAGATGGAACCGCCGCCTACCGAAACGACAACGCAGCCGCCGCCCTCCTCCGAGACGCTGCCGCCTCCGGGCGGCGAGACGACCGGCGAGCGGCTCGCGCTCGAGGATGCGTTCTTTGATTTCGACGATTTCTCGCTCCGCCAGGACGCCAAGTCCGCGCTCGAGACGGACGGCAAGTATCTCCAGAAGAACTCGGACGTGAGGATCGTCATCGAGGGTCACTGCGATGAGCGCGGGTCGGTGGAATACAACCTGGCGCTCGGCGAGAAGCGCGCACGGGCGGCCAAGGAGTATCTCGTGAGCTACGGGATCCCGGGCAACAGGCTCACGACGATCTCCTACGGCAAGGAGCGTCCGTTCGATTCCGGCCACGAAGAGTCGGCCTGGGCCAAGAACCGAAGAGCCCACGTCGTCACGAGATGAGGGAGAAGCCCATCTTCCGCAGACGCGTCCTCCCATTCGTTCCACGGGCCGTGCTTCTGGGAACGGCCGCGTGCGCGGTCCTTGCGATCGGATGCGCTCCGTCGGGCTATTACCGGTCAACGAGCAGCTCGCTCGACAGCCTGCTCACCACGAACGCCCAGTTGCAGAAGCGGCTCGTGACGCTCGAGCGGGAGATCGCGAGCACGAAGGAGAACGTCCAGGCCACGCGCGCGAGCTCGGACACGCGCCTCTCCGAGCTGAACCAGCGGATGGACATGCTGCAGGGAAAGCTCGAGGAATCGGGGGTGCGCTTCACGCAGCTCGCGCAGAAGGTCGAGGGAGTGAAGCAGAGGATTTCCGCGACGGACGCGCAGGCCGGCGGCACGCGCGACACGACCGCCGCGGTCATGGACCCCGACGAGGCGTTCAAGGCCGCGTACTCGGACTATACCGCCGGCCGCTACGCCCTCGCGAAGGCGGCGCTGACCGAGTATCTGCGCCGCTATCCGGACACCGAGGTCTCGGACAACGCGCAATTCCTGATCGGAGAGAGCGCCTACAACACGGGCGACTTCCAGGGGGCGATCGAGGCGTACCGGAAGGTTGTGGAGAACTACCCGAAGGGGGACAAGGTCGCGGCGGCGCTGCTAAAGGCCGGAATCGCCTCCGCCCGCATCAAGGACACGGCCGCGTCGAAGAAGTACTACGCGTTGGTGATCCAGAGGTACCCGAAGAGCGACGAAGCGCGGATCGCCCGCGAGCGGCTCGCGCAGAAAACTCCCTAGGCACGCTTCACCGCCGCGAGACGCCGCGAGGCGCCCGTCTAGACTTTTCGCGCGGCCAGGGCGAGGACGTGCCCGAAGCGCGTCCGCCTGGCGTGCCACCGCGGCGTGTTGAGCCCCAGCCGATCGGTGAGCCACCTCCCGTACGGTAGAAACCACCACCCGACGATCGGGTTGTGCGCCGTGAATTCGACGCCCGGCACCCCCGCGCGCGCCGCGAGCCTCCGGAATCGGCTCTCCGAAAGATCGTCTTCGTAACCGAAGATCCATTTCCCGCGCCGCTCGGCGATCCATTTCCCGATCCGAAAGGGGATGTCAAACGCGTTCGGGACCACGATGAGGAGCAGTCCCCCCGGGCGCGTGACGCGGTACATTTCCTGGATCAGGGCCACCTTGCCGTCGTCGGTGAAATGCTCGATGACCCCGCCGTTCCAGACCACGTCGAAGGACCCGTCGCGAAAGCCGAGGCGGAGTCCGTCCTGGATCGCGTAGTCGGCGCCGAGCCGCGCCCCCTCGAAGTGCCGCCGCGCGAACGCGAGCGACTTCGGGGAGATGTCCACGAGTGTGATCCGGGCGCCCATCCGGGCAAGCGCGGCGCTCGTCGTGCCCGAGCCCGAGCCCACCTCGCAGAAGGAGCGCCCGGCGGGCGGTCCCACGATCGCGAGAAAATGCTCCATGGACGCCTGGTGGTCGGGGGCCGAGACATCGATGTTCCGGTACCGCTCGGAAACCTTGTCCCAGACGTCGACCAGGTCGGGCTGCTGGTAGGAAGGGGCGTCGGGCACAGTGCCCCGACTCTATGCGGCGAAGGGTTCCCGGTTCAAGGCCGGGGTGGAGGTATACTTGGATGCATGCGGTTCGACCGACTCACCACCAAGAGCCAGGAGGCTCTCGCCGCCGCGCAGGAGCGCGCCGACCGCGCCGGCCATCCCGAAATCGAACCCGAGCATCTCCTCGCGGAGCTCTTGGAGCAGAAAGACGGGGTAGCACGCCCCGTGCTCGAATCGGCGCGGATTCCGATCGATCGGATCCAGAAAGGCCTCGAGGCGCGCTTCAAGCAGCTCCCGAAAGTATCCGGCGCCGGCAGGCAGGTCGTGGTCTCCTCGGCGCTGCGGCAGATCCTGTCGAACGCTGAGGCCGAGGCCGAGAGACTCCAAGATCAGTTCGTGAGCACCGAGCACCTGCTCCTCGCGATGCTGGATCCGGCGATTCCCCAGGAGGCGGGAACCATCCTCCGCGAGGCGGGCGCCACGCGGGAGAAGGTCTACAACGCGCTCGTGAGCGTGCGAGGGGGTGCGCAGGTCGTGGACCCGAACCCCGAGGAAAAATATCAGGCGCTCGAGAAATACGCCCGCGACCTGACCGACCTGGCCCGAAAAGGGAAGCTCGATCCCGTCATCGGGCGCGACGAGGAGATCCGGCGCGTCATCCAGGTCCTCTCGCGGCGCACGAAGAACAACCCCGTCCTCATCGGGGAGCCGGGCGTCGGGAAGACCGCGATCGTCGAAGGGCTCGCGCAGCGGATCGTGAGCGGGGACGTCCCCGAGGCTTTAAAATCCAGACGCGTGGTCGCGCTCGATCTCGGGGCGCTTCTCGCCGGCGCGCAATATCGCGGTCAGTTTGAGGAGCGGCTCAAGTCGGTTCTGAAAGAAGTAACGCGGGCCGAGGGGCAGGTCATCCTCTTCATCGACGAGCTGCACACGCTGGTGGGCGCGGGCGCCGCCGAAGGCGCGCTGGACGCCTCGAACCTCCTGAAGCCGGCCCTCGCGCGCGGCGAGCTTCACTGCGTGGGCGCGACCACGATCGACGAATACCGGAAGCGGATCGAGAAGGACGCGGCGCTCGAGCGCCGGTTCCAGCCGGTCATGGTCGGCGAGCCCTCGGTGGAGGACACCATCGCGATCCTCCGCGGCCTGAAGGAGCGTTACGAGGTCCACCACGGGGTGAAGATCCAGGACGCGGCGCTCATCGCCGCGGCGACGCTTTCGCACCGCTACCTCACCGACCGCCAGCTTCCCGACAAGGCGATCGACCTGATCGATGAGGCGGCCTCGAGGCTCCGGATCGAGATCGACAGCATGCCCGTCGAGATCGACGTGCTCGAACGACGCAAGCGCCAGCTCGAGATCGAGCGACGCGCGCTCGAACGCGAGCGCGACCCGGTGTCCAAGGAACGCCGGCGCGAAATCGAGGAGGAAATGAAGCACGCCGATCAGGAGCTGGCGAGACTGCGCGCGCACTGGGAGAAGGAGCGCGACATGATCGGGAAAATCAGACAGTCGAAGGAACGGATCGAAAATCTCAAGATCGAGGAACAGCGCGCGGAGCGCGCGGGGGACCTCGGCCGCGTGGCGGAAATCCGGTACGGCTCGATCGCGGGGCTCGAGAAGGAGCTTCAGAAGCTGAGCGCCGACCTGGCCACGCTCCAGAAAGATCTCAAAATCCTGAAAGAGGAAGTGGACGCGGAGGACATCGCCGAAGTGGTCGCGCGGTGGAGCGGCATCCCGGTGCAGAAGCTCCTCGAGGGGGAGCTCGCGAAGCTCCTGCACATGGAAGAGCGACTTCGAGAACGAGTCGTCGGCCAGGAAGAGGCGGTGCGAGCGGTCTCCGACGCCGTGCGGCGCGCCCGCGCAGGCCTCCAAGACCCCAACCGCCCGCTCGGCTCCTTCCTCTTCCTGGGGCCCACCGGAGTTGGAAAGACGGAGCTGGTCCGCGCGCTCGCCGAGTTACTCTTCGACGACGAACGCGCGATGGTCCGGATCGACATGTCCGAGTACATGGAGAAGCATGCGGTCTCCCGCCTCATCGGATCGCCGCCGGGGTACGTCGGCTTCGAAGAGGGGGGCCAGCTCACCGAAGCCGTGCGGCGCCGCCCCTATTCGGTCGTCCTCCTGGACGAGATCGAGAAGGCGCACCCCGACCTGACCCAAATTTTGTTGCAGATCCTCGAAGACGGCAGGCTCACGGACGGGCAGGGGAGGACGGTCGACTTCCGGAACACGCTCATCGCGATGACGAGCAATATCGGGAGCGATCTGATCCTCGAAGCGGGAGGGCAGACGGGGGAGACAATGCGGAACCGGCTCTTAGCCGCGCTCCGGAGCCACTTCCGTCCGGAGCTTCTGAACCGGATCGACGAGATCCTGATCTTCGAGCCGCTCTCGAGGGAATCACTCCGCGAGATCGTGAAGCTCGAGCTCCGGAAGCTGGAGCGACGGCTCAAGGAGAAGGAGATCTCGCTCGACCCGGAGGAGCGCGTTCTGGACCTCCTCGCGCGCGAGGGCTACGACCCCGTATTCGGCGCGCGCCCCCTCCGCCGCCTGATCGAGCGGCGGATCCAGAATCCGCTCGCCGCGGGACTGCTGCGGGGAGAATTCCACCCCGGCGACACGGTCGCCATCACCGTGGGGGACGAAGAGGACGGGAAACTCCGGTTCGAAACCCGCGCAGGAGCGTTTTCCGCTTGACGCTCCGTCGCGTGCGCGGGTAGCGTGGCGGCTCACTCGTAACGCGTGGTACGTCCGCCCGTTTCTCCGGGTCGCGCATCGGACCAGCCGGAGAGCTGATGCACCTGTCCGAATTGCTGAACGAAGACGCAATCAGCCTCTCGCTCAAAGCCCGCGACAAGGAATCGTCCATCAAGGAACTCGTGCAGCTCCTCGAGTCCGCGCACCGCGTGGACACGAAGGGGGAGATCCTGAGCAAGGTCCTCCAGCGCGAGTCCATGATGTCGACCGGAATCGGAAACGGAGTCGCGATCCCGCACGGCAAGACTCGACTCCTGGATCAGCTCGTCGCCGCGTGCGGGGTCTCGAGGCCCGGGATCGATTTCGATTCGATGGACGGCGAACCCGCGACCCTGTTCATTCTCCTCGTCTCCCCCGAAAGCCTCCGAGGTCCCCACGTCAAGGCGCTGGCCAACGTCTCCCGCCTTCTGAAAGAGGAGTCGGTGCGGGATTCGCTCCGATCGAGCGAGACTCCGGCCCAATTCCTCGCGACGTTGCGCGACGCGGAGGCCCATTTTCTCCGCGCCGAGCCCTATTCCCCCCAGCCGCCGGGTTGACGAAAGCCCCTGTAAGCTGCTAGGGTTTCTTGCCGTAACCGCCGTGTCCCCCAGAAAGGAGCATTTCCCTTCCATGAATTGCCAACGAGGGCTCTGGGCGGGGATCTTTGTCTTTCTGATCCTCACCGGTTGCTCGAAAGACAAGAAGCTCAACGTCGAGGGGTCGTATTCGCCCGTGATCGTGAACGTGAGTTCCGATCGCGAGCCGCCCGTCCGGGGGGACGTGAACGCGCTTACGGCCGTGGTGAGCAACCCGCGCGGCTACGCGGTCACCTATCACTGGAGCGCGGGGGCGGGCGCCCTGGCGTCCGACTCCACGGCCGCGACCGTCCATTGGACCGCCCCGGATTCCATCGGGGTCTATCCGGTCACGGTCTCGATCCAGGCACACGATGACTTGAACAACGTTGATTTTTTCAAGACGCGCACCTTCCTGCTCCACGTGGACAACCAATTCCAACGCTGGACCCGCTCGATCGCGGTGCAGTTCGACGTCGTGCCTCCGACGCCTCCGACGGCGGGGAGGATCTACTACGCGGAGATCCGGAACTCGTCCACGAGTGAATCCGATATCTGGGCCCTGGCGACGCCGCTCGGATCTCCGGAGCAGATCACCCGCGATTTCTGGCAGGCGACCCAGCCGACCGTGCAGTCGGACGGCTCGCGCGTCGCCTTCGTAGGACGCAGGCGCTTGAGCGATGGGGGACCTTCGATCTATCAGGTTCCTCCGACCGGAGGGGACACCACGAGCGCGGCCTTGACCGTGGCCTGGGGTTCGAACACGAACACGTACCTCGGTACCCCGCGTTTTGCGCCCAGCGGGTCGATGCTGGCCTATGCGAGCGATACGATCAACGCCGACCATTTTCACCCGAAACCCTGGATGCGTGACGCCGCGAATCTGGGGACGGCGCCGATCCCGATCACACCGACCACGACCGGTCCCACGGGCACCAGCACGGAGCATCTGAACGACTACTGGAACCCCGCCTGGAGGGGAGCGGGGGATTCCATCGTCGTGGAGGGATACGCGAATTTCAGGACACCGGTCCAGCAATCCCGGGGTCTCTACAAGTTCTCGGCGAGCGGGAACCCTCCGACCAATCCGGAGCCGTTCCCCGTGTGGCTCGACGATCTGACGGCCGCGGAGCCGGACTGGTCGCCGGACGGGCAGCACATCGTGTTCGCCAAGCGCGCTCCCGGCCGCACGGACCGGGACCTCTGGATCATCCACGCGCATGCCTCCGGTATCTCCGCGGCGAGGCAGGTCACCTCGGAGATCGCAGATGAGTTCCATCCGCGGTTCTCCAGCGACGGCTCCATGATTTTCTTCGTGTCCAATCGGATCGACGGATACGGTGCGAACGGCTTCTACGATACCGAGCGGCGCGGCGTGAATATCTGGAGCGTGAGCCGGTTTGACCGGCCGTAGATTCGGCGCGGGAGGTCCGCCTCGTCCGCGAGCGTGGATCTCCCGCGTTTCTGCATGAACCGAACCGACCCCGGCCTGCCCACTTCGCGAAGCCGCGCGTCGCTCTTCCTTCGTTACTGGCTTCCGGTTCTGCTCTACGTCGGACTGATCTTCTGGGTGTCCTCCGTCCCCGGACGCGACATTCCGACGCTCTTCCCCTACTCGGACAAGCTCGAGCACATGGCCGAGTACGCGCTGTTCGGACTCTTGCTGGGCCGCGCCTTCCGTTTCACCATCGGAGGCCAGCGCGGGAGATTCTGGTCCCTGGCCACCGTCGTTCTCGGCGGATTGGTGGGCGGGATGGACGAGCTGTACCAGAGGCTCACTCCGGGCAGGGTCAGCGACGTTCGTGACTGGATCATGGACGTCACGGCGGTTACGCTCGCGGTTCTCTTCACGCAGTACATACGGCTCCACCCGATCGGGCGCCGCCGCGATCGCGCCCAGGTCGTAACACCCGAGAACGCAACACCCGAGAAAGGGACGCCATGAGGTTTCAGGCGCCGAAGGGAACACACGATATCCTCCCGGGAGAAGTCGAGCGCTGGCAGTGGCTCGAGGGGCGCACCCACGAGGTCATGGGACTCTACGGCTACCGTGAGGTGCGCACGCCGGTCTTCGAATCGACCGAGCTGTTCGTCCGGAGCGTCGGCGAATCCACCGACATCGTGCGGAAGGAGCTCTACACCTTCCAGGACCGGAAGGGCCGCTCGCTCACGCTGAGGCCCGAAGGCACGGCCCCTATCGTGCGCGCCTATCTCGAGAACGCGCCGCTCCGGGCGGATTCCCAGGCACGGCTTTACTACATGGGGCCGATGTTCCGCTACGAGCGCCCGCAGGCGGGCCGCTACCGCCAGTTCTGGCAGATCGGCGCGGAGCTTCTGGGCTCGGCGAAACCCGAGGCGGACGCCGAGATGATCGACCTCTTCCGCGCGATTCTGTTCGACGTGGGGCTCCGGAACGTGACGGTGCTCCTGAACTCTCTCGGAGATTCCGTCTGCCGCCCGCGGTACCGTGAGGCGATCCGCGCGTACTTCAAGAAGCACGAGGACCGGCTCTGCGGGGATTGCAAGGAGCGTCTGGAGCAGAATCCTCTGCGCATCCTGGACTGCAAGGTCCCCTCCTGCGCCCCGGTGATCGCCGGAGCCCCGAGCGTGCTCGATTCGCTCTGTCCCGAGTGCGCGGAGCATTTCGAGGCGGTGAAGCGCTCCCTCACCGGGCTCGGCATCGCCTACGACGTGGCGCCGCGGCTCGTGCGCGGGCTGGATTACTATTCGCGGACCGTGTTCGAGATCCATGCGGCTTCCCTCGGCGCGCAGAACGCGGTGGGAGGCGGCGGCCGCTACGATCAGCTCGTGAAGGATCTCGGCGGGCCCGACACGCCCGCGATCGGCTTTTCGATCGGAATGGATCGGCTGCTGCTCGCGGCAGGCGACACGGCGGCGCCCCCGCCTTCGAAGCCCGACGTCTGCGTCGTCACGCTCGAGCACGGCGCCGAGGTGGAGGCGCAGGCGCTCGCAAGGGCGCTCCGCGGACAGTTCGACGAGCCGGAAACCCGCCGCGCGCTCCGCGTGATCGTGGACACGGCGGGACGGAGCGCCAACGCTCAGATGAAGTGGGCCTCCAAGCTGGGTGCCAGCTGGGCCGTCTTCGTGCCGATGGGGGCGGAGGGCTACGCGGTGCGGGACATGGCCAAGGGCCTGGACGAATCGAAGCAGCGCTCGATCGAGGAGCTGCGGAGCTGGCTCCTCGGCCGGCGGCACCCCGTGGGTTCTCCGCGATGATGATCGAACCCCTGCGGGGAAGAAAACGCACCCATCGCTGCGGCGATCTCAGGCCCGAGCACGCCGGTCAGCGCGTGCGGCTCATGGGGTGGGCGCATCGGGTCCGCGACCACGGCGGGGTGCTCTTCCTCGACTTGCGGGATCGCTACGGGATCACCCAGGTGGTCTTCCGCCCCGAGAAGCTCGAGCCGCCGATGCTCGAGAAGGCGCGCGCGATCGGAAGCGAATACGTCGTCCTGGTCGAGGGATCGGCGAAGGCGCGCCCGCCGGGGAGCGAGAACCCGGATCTTGCGACAGGTGCTATGGAAGTCGAGGCGGACGAGGTCGCGATTCTCAACGCGAGCCGCACGCCCCCGTTCCCGCTCGATGAGGGAGGGACGGCCTCCGAGGACCTGAGGCTCCGCTATCGCTACCTCGACCTCCGCCGCGAGCCGCTCAAGAGCAACCTGGTCTTCCGGCACCGGATGGCGCGGAGCGTGCGCGAATATCTCTCGGACCAGGGTTTTCTCGAGATCGAGACGCCCCTTCTCGTGAAGCCGACGCCGGAAGGGGCGCGCGACTACGTGGTGCCCGCGCGGCTTCATCCGGGTGAGTTCTACGCGCTCCCGCAGTCGCCTCAACTCTACAAGCAGATCCTCATGGTTTCGGGTTTCGACCGCTACTTCCAGATCGCCCGCTGCCTGCGGGACGAGGATCTTCGCGCCGACCGCCAGCCCGAGTTCACGCAGATCGACCTCGAGATGAGCTTCGTGACGGAGGAGGACGTCTTCGAGGTCGTCGAAGGCACCTTGAAATCCATTTTCCGCCGCGACCTCGATCGGGAGCTTAAGACGCCGTTCCCGCGCATCACCTACGACGAGGCGATGGCGCGCTTCGGGAGCGACAAACCGGATCTCAGGATTCCCTTCGAGATCCGGGACGTGACCGAGATCGCCGGGGCGAGCGCCTTCGAGGTGTTCCGTTCCGCGAAAGCCGGCGCGCCGAAGACCAAGACGTTGGTCCTGGCCGTGCCCGGGCTCGCGAGCGCCTCGCGGCGCGAGATCGACGGGTATGAAGCGCTCGCGAAGCAGGCGGGCGCCAACGGTCTCGCCTGGGCGCGTGTCAAAGAGCAGACACTCGACGGCGGAGTCGCGAAGCATTTCGCCGCGGAGCTCGTGCCGAGGCTCCTCGAGACGGCCGGCGCCCGGGACGGCGACCTGCTCCTCTTCGCCTCGGGGCAGGCAGCGCTCGCGCAGCGCGTGCTGGGGCTGCTTCGCACGCAGATCGGTAACGCCGCCTTCAAGCTCGACGCCGGCGATTTTCGCTTCGTGTGGGTGCACCGGTTTCCTCTCTTCGAGTGGCTCGAAAGCAGGTCCAGCTGGGGCCCCGCGCACCACATCTTCACGATGCCGCTCGAGGAGGATCTACCCCATATCGAATCGGAACCGGGACGCGTGCGGGCGCAGCTCTACGATCTCGCGGCCAATGGAAACGAGCTCGCGAGCGGAAGCATCCGCATTCATCGAAAGGACATCCAGGAGGCCGTGATGCGCACGATCGGGATGAAATCCGAGGAGGCGCACCACAAGTTCGGGTTCCTGCTCGAGTCCTTCGAATACGGCGCGCCGCCGCACGGCGGGATCGCGCTCGGTCTGGACCGGCTGGTGATTCTCTTCAACGGGGGGGATTCGATCCGCGACGCGATCGCCTTCCCGAAGACGGCGAGCGCCACATCGCTCATGGACGGCGCGCCCGCGCCGATCGACCCGGCGGACCTGAAGGAACTCGGGATCCGTATCGAAACCTGACCTGGTATCCTTCCTGCTCTCTCACCGGGGTGGGGGCGACCAACCAGGCTTGACTTCCCCATGGCGCGTCCCTACGTTACATGGAGGGACCGGGCGGGCGCTCGTTCCAAGTCATATAATTTGATAAATCCCAATAGTTTACCTCGTATTCACCGCAATCGGTGCGAGCGCGCCGGCGCACCGGCCAACTTGTCGACGGCCGGTTCCGGAGCGGCCCGGATATGGCCGGGCCGCCCAGCCCTGACCGTGATGCTTCTCCTATGTTCAACGCCCCTTGCGGGCTGCGGCCATGCCACCGTGCCGTGCCCCACCCCCGCGAGCCAGCTCGACCGGTTGCGCGGCGAGACGGAGAACCTGAGGGAGGAGACGGAGCGCGCGCAGACGGAGGAGGGAGCCTGGGACGCCCGTAAGGAGGCCGCCCTGGAGAGGGTAGAGGCGGCGCGGGCCCGTCTCGACTCGCTTTCGACGGGGCGTAATCGTTGAAGTTTCTGAGGATTGCGGAGGTCGCATTCATGACGGCCCTCGCGGCATCCATACAAGGATGCGGGAAGCCCGTGCTGCGGGTGGCGGACGCATCGATCGGGGACTACTACACCGAGAAGGAATTCAAGAAACTGAGCAAGGAGCAGAAGGCGGAATATTGCGCGGAGCTGGCCCGCCAGGATTCGATCTACAAGCAGGAATTGCTCGGCCTGCATGAAGAGCTGGACCAGACCAATGCGCGCTCGCAGAGATTGCGCGAGGAGGGGGATTCCCTCTTCGCCCTCGGCACGGCCCTGGAATCACGGGTAGCCGTCGGCGGCGGCAGGGCCGGCCGGCGTCCCGAGCCCGGAGACGGCGCGCGTGGATCCACCCACACCGTGCGCCCCGGCGAGTCGCTCTGGGCCATCAGCGCCGCGTCCTTCGGCGAAGGCAGGCGCTGGCCGAGGCTCTACGCGGCGAACCGCTCGCGGATACGCGATCCCAATCTCATCTATCCCGGACAGGAGCTATCCATCCCGAAATGAAAGACGACACGAAGGACGACGCGAAAGAGACGACGAGGCTCGTGGGAATCCAGGACCTGGACCCGCTCGCCCTGTTCGGGAAGAACGATTCGAACCTGCGTCTGGTGGAGCGGAGCTATCCGGTGCGCCTCACGTACCGGGACGGCTCGCTCGCCGTGCGCGGCGAGCCCGCGACCGTCGACGAGGTCAGCGCGATCCTGAGCGCGCTCGCGGATCTCGTCCGCAAGGGCGCGGTGCTGGAGGAGCACGACGTCCACAATTTCATCGGCGTGTCGGACGTCCGCGAGCGGGAGGAATCGCTCCAGATCTACGAGCGACCGGTGCTCTTTTCCTTCGACAAGCGCACGCTCCGCGTCAAGACGCTGGGGCAGGCCCGCTATGTCTCTGCGCTCCAGAAGCACGACATCGTGTTCGCGATCGGACCGGCGGGCACGGGGAAAACCTACCTGGCCGTGGCCGCCGCGGTGCACGCGCTCAAATCACGCCAGGTCGAGCGGATTCTCCTCGTGCGCCCCGCCGTCGAGGCGGGGGAGAGCCTGGGATTCCTTCCGGGGGACATGAAGGAGAAAGTGGATCCGTATCTCCGTCCTCTTTACGACGCGCTCAACGATCTGCTCTCCTTCGAGAAGATCCGCCGCTTCCTCGACCTCGGGGTGATCGAGGTGGCGCCGCTCGCGTACATGCGCGGACGCACGCTCAACAACGCGTTCGTCATCCTGGACGAGGCCCAGAACACGACCGTCGGACAGATGAAGATGTTCCTCACGCGCCTGGGCTACGGCTCGAAGGCCGTGATCACGGGAGACGTGACCCAGATCGATCTCGGCGTGGAGCACGCGTCGGGCCTCGTGGAGATCCAGTCGATCCTGCACGAGGTCCCGGGCATCGAGTTCATCTACCTCACCGAGCGCGACGTCGTCCGGCACCATCTGGTGCGCGAGATCATCCGCGCGTTCGACGAGCACGAGAAGGGAAACGAAACCAAGCGGGGGTTCAATGGACGCTGATCCTCCCTTAGGCACGAACCGTTCGGGAAGGGGCCGCCGTGTCCTCTGAGTCTCTGCGTGTGCTCGAGCCGCGCCGGCGCGAGCCGACGGGGACCTTCGCCCGCCTCAAGCGCGTGAGCCGGCGGTTCCGGCGCGCGGCGCTTCTCGCGGGCTTCCTCCTCTTCGCGTGCCTCCTCTTTCCGAGGGACCCTTCGTTCGAATTGATGACGCTCCGGGAGGGCTACCCGGCGAAGCGCGACCTGATCGCGCCCTTCCAGTTCTCTCTCCTGAAAGATCGGGCGCTGCTCCATCAGGAGCACGTCGCGACGGCGCGTAAGGTCGCGCCCGTCTTCTCCGTCGACGAGAGCATCGAAACCCGTGTGAAGGCCTCGCTCGATTCGCTCCGAACCCAGGCCCTCGATGCCGGCCGGTCCCAGCGCGCCGCCGAGCGGTTCCGCGCGCTGGGGATTTCCCGCGCGGCGGTGCGGGTGCTCACGGGCCCCGAAGGGCGCCGTATCGTGACGCTGGCGCAGCGGATCGCGGACCGCGCCTACGCGGCGGGTCTCCTGGCCGAGCGCGACGCCGCGCGCGCGGAAACCGATTCGCCGGTGGCCAGCGTCGAGCGTAACGGGATGCGTCTCGCGACCCCCTGGGGACTCCTCTACGATCTCGCCGCGGTCCGCGATCTCGCCTGGAGCGAAGCGCAGGCGGCCTTCCCGAACCGCCCGGAGGCCGCGCAGGCATTGCAAGAGCTGGCGAGCGCCGTCATCCAGCCAAATCTCAGATACGAGGTCTCGACGACCGAGGGGCTTCGTGCCTTCGCGCGGCAGGAAGTGAAGCAATACGACGGGATGGTGCGGAAGGACGAGAAGATCATCGGAAGCCACGAGATCGCGACCCGGGACCACATCCGGAAGGTCGAATCGCTCCGCGCGTGGAGCACGCGCTTCCAGGACCTCTCGACCTGGCGGAACCAGATGCCGGTGCTCCTCGGCCGCGTGGCGCTGATCGCGTTCCTCCTCTTCGGATTCCTGGGATATCTCCGGTTCCATCACCGCTCGGTCTACGACGACACGTCGATGCTCCTCCTGCTCGGGATCCTGACCGCGGCCGTGATGGGCGTCGGGTGGGTGGTGGTGAACCAGATCGGCGGCTACGAGATGCTGATCCCGGTCACGGTGCTCTCGCTCACGGTTGCGGTGCTCTTCGGGCAGGAGCTCGCGTTCGTGGCGACCCTGGTCGCGTCCCTTCTCGTCGCGGTCGTCTATGGCCTCGGGCTGCCGTTCCTGACCGGGAGCGCGCTCGCGGGAATCGCGGCCATCGCGACCGCCTCGGGCGTCCGCCGCCGGCGCGATTTCTATCTGCCGATGCTTGTCGTGGCGGTGGCCTACGCCTTCGCGATCGGCGCGATGGGGCTCGTGGACGGCGCCCGCTGGGACGTGCTCCTGCGCCGGATGGCGTGGGGCGTCGTGGCGGGCTTCGGCTCGGTCCTCCTCGTCACGCTGCTCCTCCCCTTGCTGGAGTCGGTCTTCTCGGTCACGACCGACATCACGCTGCTCGAGCTGGCGGACCTGAACCGGCCGATACTCCGGAAGCTCATGCTCGAGGCCCCCGGCACGTATCACCACAGCCTGGTCGTGGGGAGCCTGTCCGAGGCGGGGGCCGAGGCGGTGGGAGGAAACCCGCTGCTCGCGCGCGTGTCGGCCTACTACCACGACATCGGCAAGATCGACAAGGCCGAGTACTACGTCGAAAACCAGTCCAGCGCCCGGAGCCGGCATGAAAAGCTGTCGCCGACGATGAGCTGCCTCATCATCGAGGCGCATGTGCGCGAGGGAGCGGAGATCGCCAGGCGCGAGAAGCTCCCGAAGGCGATCCTGAACGGAATCCTCGAGCACCACGGCACGACCCTCATGAGCTTCTTCTTCCACAAGGCCAAGCAAGCCGACCCTGACGTCGAGGAGCGAGATTTCCGGTATCCTGGCCCCAAGCCGCGTTCGAAGGAGACCGCGGTGCTCATGCTCGCGGACGCGGTGGAAGCCGCGGCCCGATCGCTGTCCGAGCCCACGCCCAGCCGCATCCGCGGCGTGGTGACGCGGATTCTCGATGCGCGCGTGGAGGATGGCCAGCTCGATGAAAGCCCGATCACGTTCGAAGACCTCGCGAAGATCCGCGAGAGCTTCATCCCAATCCTCACCGCGCTCTTCCACGCGCGGGTCCACTACCCGGGCGCGCCGATCTCCGAGGAGCGGCGGCGGCCCGAGGATCGTGGACGGCCGGCCGAGGAGCGCGGACGCGCCGCGCAGGGGCGCGGGCGTGCCCCGGACGAGCGTCGCGTCCACGGAGAGAAATCCCGGCTTAAGATCGACCACTCTTAGACCGCTCCTCGGGCGGGCGCTCCGGATCCTGGGCTTTCCGCGCGCCACCGTTTCGCTGGTCCTCACCGGCGACGAGCGGATCCGGTCGCTGAACCGGGATTTTCTCGAGGTCGACCGGCCCACCGACGTCCTCTCCTTTCCGCTCGCGGAACCGGGCGATCTGGCCGATCGGGACCGCGACCTCTACCTCGGGGAAATCTACATTTCGGTCGAGACCGCGCGCGCGCAGGCGAAGGCCGCGCGGAGGCCCCTTCGCCGCGAGATCGCCCATCTCGCGATCCACGGTCTTCTCCATCTCGTAGGGCACGACCACGCGACCGCCTCGGAGCGCCGCCGCATGAGGGCGGCCGAGTCGCGCCTCTTGCGCGAACTTGCGCCGATGTTATGATGGGCGGACTGGAACCTCCGCGAACCTTGACCCGAATCTCCCAACCATGAGTCCAACGCAAGCCAGGCCCTCCATGTGGGACCGCATCCGCAACGCGTTCTTCACCGGGCTCCTCGTGCTCGCGCCGGCGACGATCACGATCTACGTCGTGTGGCGGCTGTTCATCTTCGTGGATCATCTCCTCGGCACGACGCTCCGCGGGGGATACATCCGGCCGGGCGGTATCCCGGGGCTCGGGTTCCTCACGGTGCTCGTGCTCATCCTGGTCGTGGGATTCCTGGCCAACAATTTCCTCGGGCGTCAGGTCGGAAGCATCCTCGAGGCGCTGCTCCTGCGCGTGCCGTTCCTCCGCGCCTTCTACGGCACCGTGAAGCAGGTCGGCGAGGCGCTCTTAGGCGAGAAGGAGGACACGTTCCAGCGGGTCGTGCTGGTCGAGTTCCCGTCGGCCGGACGCTACGCCATCGCCTTCGTGACCGCCTCGCCCGCAGGCGGCGTGGTGCGGCCGGACGGAAAGCCGCTCGTGGGGGTGTTCCTGCCCAAGACGCCGAATCCGACCACAGGCTTCCTTCTCTTCTATCCTCCCGAGTCGCTGATCCCGACCTCGCTCCGGGTGGAGCAGGCGCTCAAGATGATCGTCTCGGGCGGCGTCGTGAGTCCGGGGACGGACTGACCCAATGGCGATCGTCCAGACCGAGGCGCTCATGATCCGCTCCTATCGCCTCGGGGAGACGAGCCTCATCGTCTCCCTGTTCACACGCGAATTCGGGCTCCTGCGCTGCGTCGCGAAGGGCGCCCGTGGCCCGAAGAGCCGCTTCGGGGCGTCGCTCGAGCCCGGCGTGCGCGTGAACGCGGTCCTCTACCGGAAGCTCTCCCGCGATCTTCAGCTTCTCTCGAAGACCGATATCGTGGAGGCGCTCCCGGCGCTCTGGGAGAACCCGGACCGCTTCGCCGCGGCGGTCCAGGTGCTCGAGTTCCTCGAGCGCGCGGCGTACGGGGAATCGGGGGATCCGGAGCTGCTCGACCTCGCCGCGGGTGCCTTGCGGACGCTGAGCACGGCGCCGGCCGCCTGCCTCGAGCTGATCGTGCGGGGCTTCGAGATTCAAGCCTGCGAGCGCCTGGGCTACGCTCCGGAGCTCAAGGCCTGCCTCGAGTGCCGGAAGCCGCTCGACCAGGGGGGCCTCTTCCATCCGGTCCGCGGGGGGCTCCTCTGTGAATCGTGCGGCGGCGGGCAGGGCAGCTTCCGGCTCTCGGAGCGAGCGCGCCGCACGATGGTCGCGATGAGCGTCCAGCCGATCGAGGCGCTCGAGGGCTGGGCAGCGGAGCGCTACCCCGGCGCCGAGGTGGCGAAGGCGGTGGAGCGGTTCCTCATGGCGCACCTCGAGCGGTTCGAGGGATTGCGCGCGAGCCGCGTCGCGGAATCGATCGGACAATACCGGGGATGACCCCCACCGCGATTTCCACAGGGGCCGGGAACTGAGCATGAATCCGAAGCAGAAGATCGATCCGCCCGCGTCCTTCCAGGAGATGCTCCTTCGTCTGGAGCGATTCTGGTCTGACCAGGGCTGCGTGCTCGTCCAGCCCTACAGCAGCGAGGTCGGCGCGGGCACCTTCAACCCGGCGACCTTTTTCCGGGTGCTGGGGCCCGAGCCCTGGCGCGCGGCCTACGTCGAGCCTTCGAGACGGCCCAAGGACGGGCGCTACGGTGAAAATCCCAACCGGCTCCAGATGTTCTATCAGTACCAGGTGGTGCTCAAGCCCTCCCCCCCCGACGTGCTCGACGTCTATCTCGAGAGCCTAAGGCACATCGGCATCGAGCTCGAGCGGCACGACATCCGCTTCGTCGAGGACGATTGGGAATCGCCCACCCTGGGCGCGTGGGGCCTGGGCTGGGAAGTCTGGCTCGACGGCCAGGAGATCACCCAGTTCACATATTTCCAGCAATCGGGCGGTTACGACCTCGATCCGATCACGGCCGAGATCACCTACGGCATCGAGCGGATCGCCTGCTACCTCCAGGGCGTCGACCGGATCATGGACCTGCGCTGGTCGCGCGACATCCGCTGGGACGAGCTTTTCCTGAAAGGGGAGATCGAGTGGTCGACGTTCAACTTCGAACAGTCAAATCCGGAATTACTCTTTGATCAGTTCGAGAAGATGGAGAAGGAGGCCGAGCGGCTCTTGGGCGCGGGGCTCGTGCTCCCGGGCTACGACTACGTGATCAAGTGCTCGCATCTCTTCAATCTGCTCGAAGCGCGGGGGGCGATCTCGGTCACCGAGCGCGTCGGGACCATTGCCCGCGTGAGAAAGCTGGCCCGGCGCGCCGCCGGAGCCTACCTCAAGCAGCGCGAGGAAATGGGCTATCCGCTCCTCCGCGGGCGTGAGGAACCGGCCCGGCCCGCCGAGGCGGCCGGGGCCCCCGGCGCGAAGGATCCCGCCGGGATCGCGCGTGGCTAGGTCTTTCTTGCTGTTAGAAATCGGCTGCGAGGAGCTCCCGGCCGGATTCATCCCGCCGGCGCTCGAGCAGCTCGAGTCGCTCGCCCGGGAAAGCCTCGCGGGAGCCCGCATCCGGTTCGCCTCGATCGCGGCGATGGGCACGCCCAGGCGTCTGGCGCTCCTTGCGGAGGGCGTGGCCGACCGCCAGGAGGCGGAAACCCGGGAGCTCGTGGGTCCCGCCGTCCGGGTGGCGTTCGATGCCTCCGGCGCGCCGACGAACGCGGCGCGCGGATTCGCCAAGAGCGCGGGCATTCCGGTCGAGGCGCTGGAACGCACCACCACCCCCAAGGGAGAGTACCTTCTGGCGCGCGTCCACGACGCCGGGAAACCCACCCGCGAGGTCCTGTCCGGCCTCCTTCCGCTCTGGGTCTCAGGAATCACCTTCCCCAAGACGATGCACTGGAATGGGAGCGGACGTTTCGCGCGGCCGGTGCGGTGGCTCGTTTCCCTGTGGGACGGCGAGGTCGTTCCGTTCCAGTGCTTCGGGATCGAGTCGGGGAGGCGCTCACGGGGGCACCGCACGCTTTCTCCGGAATGGTTCGAGATCAAGAGCGCCGATCGCTACGCGGACACGCTCCGCGACCACGGGGTCGTCGCGAACCCCGCCGAACGGCGGGAGCAGGTTTTGGCGCTCGCGGTCCAGGCCGCCGGCACGAAACAGGGAAGGGCGATGACGGATCCGGAGCTGGTGGAGGAGGTCTCCAACCTGATCGAATGGCCCGAGGCGATTCTGGGCGGCTTCGACGAGCGCTATCTCGAGCTGCCCGCGCCCATCGTGGTCACCGCGATGCGGGCCCATCAGCGTTACTTCGCCGTGGAGGAGAAGTCGGGGAAGCTCCTGCCCTATTTCGTCGCCATCCGAAACGGCCGCGGGGAGGGCGCCGATTCCATCCGCCGCGGAAACGAGGCGGTTCTGAGAGCCCGGCTCGAGGATGCCCGCTTCTACTGGCAGAACGACCGGAAGACGGGGCTGACGGCGAAGGTCTCCGAGCTCAAGCAGATCGTCTGGCACGAGAAGCTGGGCTCGGTCTATGACCGGACCCAGCGCCTGGTACAGCTGGCCGAGGAGCTTGCCCGGCAGACCGCCCCGAAGGCGCGGGAAGCGGTGAGCCGCGCCGCGACCCTGTGCAAGGCGGACCTCGCCACCGAGATGATCCGGTCGGGGAAAGAGTTCGCCACGCTTGAAGGGGTGGTCGGCGCGGAATACGCGGCCGCACAGGGCGAGCCCGCCGAAGTCGTCCGCGCGATCCGGGAGCACATCCTGCCGCGCAGCCCTTCCGATCCGCTCCCCTCCTCGGTCGAGGGGACCCTTCTCGCGATCGCCGATCGGCTCGACGTGATCGTCGGGGGTTTTCGCGCCGGGCTCTCGGTCTCAGGCTCCCAGGACCCGTACGGGCTGCGGAGGGCGGGGAACGGGATCGTCCGGCTCTTGCTCGAGAAGAGGCTTAGGCTCGATGCCGTCGGTCTGGCCACGTGGCTCGGTGCGGTCTATGACCGGGCCGGGGTCCCCGCCGGCGGCGCCGATTTTTCCGAGTTCTGGATCCAGCGGGTCGCGAGCGCCCTCGAAGAGCGCGGCATCCCGTACGACACCGCCGCCGCCGTGCTCGCCGTGAGGCCGGGAGACCCGGTCGACGCCCTGGCGCGCGCCAAGGCGATCGAGGCGATCCGGAATACCGAGGACTTCGAGGGTCTGATGATCGGCTACCGGCGGGCCGCCAACATCCTGAGATCCGCTCCGGCGGGAGAAATCGCGGTATCGGGGCAACCGCTCGCGGAACGAGCCGAGGCGTTCAGCGACAAGGCCGAGGCGGACCTGCACTTGGAGACAAAGATGGCCCGGCAGGCGGTGGAGACCTACCTACAGAGCCCCGAGCCCGATTATGGCGCGCTTCTGCGTCACCTTCTCGGCCTCAAGCCCGCGATCGACCGATTTTTCGAGGCGGTGATGGTGATGGCGGAGGATCCCGTGGCAAGAAAGAGGCGGCTTTCGATCCTCGAAGGGGTGCGCCAAACCTTCATCCGAATAGCCGATTTCTCGGCACTTCCAAGCGCTCCAGGTCAAAAATCTGTTTGACATTAGCGGCTTTTTTGGTATACTAAGCGGGTACTTGGAAGCAAAATAACTTGCTTCCACACAGCCGCCACCGTCCCAAGCAACTGGAATCACATCGAATGCGACGCAAACATCTGCCTGACGGGGCGGCGTTCTTTGTTTGTGCCTGAAATGCGATGAGACAGTCCGATTCTGCTCGGAATACGCTGTGTAAGGGGGTGAGAAGACTCCGAAGCGAATACCGCGAGTAGTCGAACCTAGAGTTATAAATCAGATAACCCAATACAAATACACGAGGAAAGGAGGTAGGTGAATGTTGGCAGGAGGACACCCTGAAACCCTCGAGTACTGTCCCGTCGAGCGGGTGTCCTCGGTACCCAACTCCAGACTCAACTCGTTGTACCGAATCCCGTGTTTCGAAGTTCCAGCAACTGTCCTCCCGATATTGGACTCCTAGTTAGGAAACGCTAAGGAGGATGTGAAAATGCGGAAAACCCTCTTTGCCATGTTGGGTCTCGTGGCACTCGGCCTATGGGCTATGCCCACCTTGGCCGCGGTTTCGAATGACCCGCTGAAGGCTCCGCCTAAGGTCTCGGAGCCGATCTCCCTGGAAAACCGTGCGGGAGTTTGGCAGACCCGGGCAGGCGGAAACTATCAGGGGACTTTGAGTGGGACCCTGATCAAGCAGTCGCAGGCGACCACTACGTGGTATCTCTATCCGGGCGCTTGCACGGAACGTCAGGCCGGCACATGGGCGCCTCGCACGTCCCCGCAAGCCGATTCGCTCAACACGTACGCGGCGGGTACGACGGGCCCTTACGGTGTCGCAGACCAGTCGCTGAGCGAGAGGCTGTGGCACGTCACGGACAACGCCACCTGCACCCCCGGTACGAACTGCCCTCCGGCGCTCAACGACGCCAGGTCGATCTGGTGCGGTAAGTTCGACAACAACTGGGCGGTCAAGTTCGGGTATCCGAACCTGAGCTACCAGATTCTCTACGTTGATACCGGCTCGCACGGCGCGAATTACAACGTCACGTTCAACTACAATTTCAGCGTCGAGTTCAACTACGACTACGTCTGGGTGATCGGTGGCGGCGGTGGTGCAACCGACCCGATCGGAAACAGCCGCTCGGTATTGGACAACATCATCGCGAGCGGGGCGTACCTGATCCGCTGGACGGGAAGCATCACCCCGGCCACGGTGAACGCCACCAGCGGGAACACCACGGGTGGCGCGGTCGAGGTATCGAGCAACCCGGGTGCACCGGCGACGGTGACGGGCGCCTCGTACACGATCGCCGCGGAGCATCGCGCGCTATACTTCGTGTTCAAGTCCGACTGTCTCTTCTCGTCTGAAGACGGTCTCTGGCCCGAAGGTCGTGGCCAGCTCATCGACAACCTCGGCACCAGCGACAATGGGTCGATCTACACGGACGCCGCGGCAGCGGGCGGCGTGGATGCGTTCGGAGGCAACGTCCTCGTCGGTACGCCCGGCGCGCCGATCGTTTCGGCTCGCGTGGCACCCGGTGTGGGAACCCTTTGGCAGCTCGTGCGTGGCAGCAACCTGCCGACGCCCGACGTCTGCACGCCGAAGAACACCACCACCGACATGATTTTCGAGGGTGGGAACGCGTCGAATTTCCACACCGTCCCGAACCAGTTCAACTCGGTCGTGACCTGTTCGTTCCCGGTCCCGGCCGGAGTGGCTTCGGTGCTGGCGCTGTGGGATCAGTACCTCGACCTCCCGCGCTTCCAGGGCTACGTCCAGTACGCCGAGTTTCGGATCTTCAAGGACGGAGCCTGGGGTAACTATGAGAACTCCCATCCCGGCGGCGGCGTCCATACCGGTGCCCCGCAGTCGTGGGCGCTCCATGGGGATGAGCTGGGTGCGGCGACGCAAGCCGACTCGGTTCAGATCCGGTACAACATTCAGTGCATCCCGTTCTTCGCCGCCGACCACAACAACTGCGGCGACGTCATTTACGGGGTTCTCTACGACAACTTCCGTCTGGAGCTCGTGACGGGCGTTCCCGCGCCACTCTTCGGCGTATTCGTCGGGTCGGTCGGCCAGTCGATGTTCGTCGACGGGACGATGTCTGGGCTCAATTGCGCGGCTACGGCTACCCATTCTTGCTGGCCCGGGGTGCGTGGCAGCGATATCGCGGGCGGCGTGGCGAACGGCGCCGTGCTCGACAATTTCAACAGCCCGCTCGGCGACTCGATCACGCTTGCCGTCGTGACGGGGCTCAGGAAGAGCGGCAAGGGCGTCAACTGGCACTTTGGGTTCGACAAGAGTGTGAACTTTGGTCTCAGCATCGCTCACACCAACCCGAGATTCGTCGCTTCCTTTGGCGCGCCTCGTGTCATCTATCGTCTGTTCGATCCGACCACCAAGGCCTGGAGTCCGTTCGATTCGAGCGAAATCGACGCCAATGGCGTTCAGGTCAGCGGTGGCGATACGACTCTGATCGACAGCGAATACCGGATCAATTGGCCGCCACGCGACAAGGTCGGCGCGTCGCTTCCCGGTGGATTCAGCATCAACGGGAAGACGCTTTACAGCCAGCTGGCCTTCCTGCCGCGCGGGACCCGGCTCCAGTACTACTTCAAGGGTGTCGACCTGAACGGCGGTACGTCCTATCAATTCTCGACGGACGCGTTGGCCCGCGAGACTCAGGACCTACCGAACCTTCCCGGCAGCTCGATCGTCGCTCCGGACATCATCGAGTTTGACGTGCTTCCAGGCGTCTATTCGACCGCCGGTGCCGCCGGTACGCTCGTAGCCGGAAGGACGAACACGCCGCTTCTCGACCTCGACGGCAGCTACACGCGATGGAATTTCCAGACCCACGCCACCGTGCAGGTTCTGAAATACCTGGGGGTGCGGGCGGATCGCATGCGCATTCTCCAAGGTCTGGAAGAGGGCGGTCATATCGGTGGGCACGAGTTCGCTGGAACGCGCGCCGGCCGGTTGAGCAACTACTTCCCGAATATGGACGAGTACGGCATCAAGGACTCGTTGGCCGGTTGGTACCGGATCATGATCGAGTCCTCGCACACCTCGACGGTGGCGGTGGACGAAGAGTCCGACTCGAGGCTCATCAAGCAGTGGTGGGAGACATCGACGCCGGGCAGTAGTGGTGGCGACCGGTGCATCCTCGCCTCGGGCGACGACTACTTCAGCGCACTGTTGGCTGTGGGCGGCGTGCCGCACCCGAACGAAAACGCGTTGGCGACCCAGGTATTCGGCGTCGCCGCCGCGGTGAACCAGTGGAACGGCGGGGGATCCCAACGATTCCCGCAGATCAAAGATCTGTTCGCGGATCCAGCGGCAGGTCCCGCTCTTGGCACCGGAACGTACACCTACATCGCCGACGGCGGCTGCCCGGCTCCGAACCGGTTCGACGCGCTCACCAAGATCGGAAGCGCGGAAGCAGTAGTCACTGCAACGTATAATTCGACTGTTCCTGGTCAGCTTTTCACGGACAACGCTGCAGTTGCCTACAGCACCGAGCGTGACGTGTTGGCCGACAACGATCGGAACAAGGCTTTGGGCTACGGCTTCTCGATCCAGTTCATTCGCCAGGGTGGCGAGAACCTCGTCGATCAGCGCGCTCAGGTTCTCTACAAGTTCCTGACGAGCTGCCGTGGACCGAGGGCGACGGCGACGCCTCCCTGCTGGCCGTGTCCGACCGATGCGAACAAGTACGGCAACTGGGCAGTCCTGGCAGGCTTCCAGACGAGCACG